>NZ_JAMYSF010000008.1:0-282711 GCF_040321775.1 Mesorhizobium sp. M0243
GGCTTCAAATCGGAACACCGGCCGGAATGAAATCGGAATGACTGGCCGGCTTCAAATCGGAATCGATGGCCGGCTTCGTCGGAATACGCAGACAACATGCGCCGAGGCTGTAATGTCCCGATCGTCGGCTTTCGGAGGAAGGTCGGCATCATCAAATCCATACGGCAGCGCTCGCTGAGCGTCTGCGACGGTCATTGAGGATGGCTTCGGCCAAGGGAGGAAACTTGCGCAAATTTCTGAGCACGCTCGCAATCGCGGCGGCTGCATCGACCTGCTTTGGGTCGATGCAGGTACGCGCCGAAACCCCCAACCCGTTCAAATGCGAGCCGGGTGAAAAATACGTCATGAACGTCATGGTCTCGGGCGTCGAATACTGGTTCCCGGTCTATGAAATGTTCAAGCAGGCCGGCCAGCAGTTCGGCTGCGAGACCGCCTATACGGGTACGCCGGAATACGACGTCAACAAGCAGATCGCGACCTTCGACCAGGCGCTGGCGCAGAAGCCTGCCGGCATACTGGTACACCCGATGAATTCCGATCCGTTCATCGAGCCGATCAATCGCGCCATCGAACAGGGCACCGCGGTGGTGACCTTCGCCGCCGACTCGCCGAATTCCAAGCGCGTCTCCTACATCACCTCCGACAACAATGCCGAAGGCACCTATGCCGCCGACGCCGTTGCCAAGGCGATGGACGGCAAGGGCGAATATGCGGTGCTGGAGAATCCCGGCCAGGACAACCACGACAAGCGCGTCAACGCGTTCGTTGCCCGCATGGAAGCCAAATGGCCTGACATGAAGCTCGTCGGCCGCGCCGCTTCGAACCAGGATCCGACCAAGGCCTATCAGGCGGTTCTGAGCCTGGCGCAGGCGCATCCTGATCTTGGCGCCGTGTTCATGCCGGAGGCCAACTCGGCCATCGGCGCTGCCCAGGCCGCCAAGGAAGGCGGTGGCAAGATCCGCGTCATGCTCGCCGACGTTAATGCCAAGATCCTCGACATGATCAAGGCCGGCGAGATCTTCGGCTCGGTCAATCCAAACCAGGGCATGCAGGGCTATATGGGCTTCATGCTGTTGTGGATGGCCAAGCATCCCGGCCTGATCGACCCGATGAACGACGCCAAGCGTTCGGGTTTCAACCCGATGAGCGTGCCCTTCGTCGACAATGGCTTCTCCATCGTCTCCAAGGACAATGCGGACGACTTCTACTGGGACAAGTACCTCAAGCGTCGCGGCACCAAGGGCATCGAGGAATAGTCTCGATCTCGCCGCCCGGCCTCGGCATGGCCGGATTAACCGGGAAGGAGGCTTCGGCCTCCTTCCTCCCCGCAGGTTCATCGCAGGAGCACGGCGTGACCCAGGCGCCCATTCTTGAAATCCGTGGCCTGTCCAAGGCGTTCGGCCCGGTCAAGGCGCTGAGCGACGTACGGTTCGAGCTGCGGCGCGGCGAAATCCATGCACTGTGCGGAGAGAACGGCGCCGGCAAGTCGACGCTGATGAACATGATCGCCGGTGTATTGCAGCCCGACGAGGGCGACATCCTGATCGATGGTGAGCGCATTTCGATCCACTCGCCCGCGGCCGCCCAACGCCTCGGCATTGCGCTTGTTCACCAGGAAATCGCGCTCTGTCAGGACGCGACGGTTGCCGAAAACATCTACATGGCCGCGATCAACAGCCGGCGCGCGCCGCTGATGAATTTCCAGAGGCTCTACGCCGATGCCCAGAAGGTCATGGATCTGCTCGCGCCCATTCCGGTGCGAACCAGGGTCGCCGACCTTTCCATTTCCAACCAGCAACTCGTCGAGATCGCCAAGGCGCTGACGCTCGACTGCAAGGTGCTGATGCTCGATGAGCCGACCGCGGCGCTGACCGAAAGCGAAGCGCAGCGGCTGTTCTCGATCGTGCGCGGGCTCAAGGAGCGTGGCATTTCGGTGGTCTATATCAGCCACCGCATGGCCGAGATATTCTCGCTGTGCGACCGAGTCACCGTCTTCCGCGACGGCCGCTACGTGGCGACCGATCAGGTCGCCGCCGTCTCACCGGACGATGTCGTGCGCAAGATGGTGGGCCGCGAAATCACCCAGCTCTATCCCGACAAGCTGGCGCCGCAGGTGCCTGGGCGCCTGCTCCTCTCGGTCGAGGGGCTTTCCGATGGGCGCCGCTTCGCCGACGTCGATCTGCAGCTTCGCGCCGGCGAAATTCTGGGCATTGGCGGCCTGATCGGCGCCGGCCGCAGCGAGATCGCACAGACGGTCTGTGGCCTCAGGCCAATGACGGCAGGAACCGTCGCGCTCGACGGAAAGCAGCTCCGGCTGCGCGGCTATGGCGATGCGGTCAAGGCGGGGCTGGTCTATCTCTCTGAGGATCGCAAAGGCTCCGGCGTGTTCCTCGATCTGCCGATCGCCGCGAACATCTCGGCGCTCGACCTCGGCCGGCTCACCGGGCGCCTCGGCCTGCTCGACCGCAAGGCCGAGGATCGTCAGGCGAGGGAACTGACCGGCAGGCTCGGCGTGCGCATGGCCGGCATCGAGGCCGCCGTCTCGACGCTGAGCGGTGGCAACCAGCAGAAGGTTGCCATCGCTAGGCAGCTGTCCGTCAGTCCCAAGGTCATCATCATGGACGAGCCGACGCGCGGGATCGATGTCGGCGCCAAGGTCGAGATCCACCGGCTGCTGCGCCAGCTTGCCGGCAGCGGTGTCGGCGTCATCGTTATCTCGTCGGAACTGCCGGAGCTGATTGGCTTGTGTGACCGCGTTCTCGTGGTGCGCGAAGGCAGGATCGCCGGCGAACTCACCGCCGACGAGCTCGGCGAGGAAGCCATCATCATGCTCGCCTCTGGCGTTCAGGATAGTTCAAATCAAAGGCAGGCCCAGAATGTCGCCTAGGGAATCAGGAGAAGCGCTCGTGCACGCCGAGATCAAGGCCGCCGGGCGGCGCATCAATCTCGCTCAGCTCGCCTCGATGCGCGAGGCCGGGCTGATCGTCATCATCCTGGCGCTGTGCATCGCCATGAGCTTCGCCTCTCCGCACTTCCTGACATGGGGCAATTTCCGCGCCATGCTGATGAGCTTCTCCATCGAAGGGATCGTCGTCGTCGGCATGACGATCCTGCTCATCGTCGGCGGCATCGACCTTTCCGTCGGCTCGGTCGTATGTTTCTCGATGGTGGTCTCGGGTGCGCTGTTCCTCGCCGGCCTCGACCCCTGGACGGCAAGCCTGATCGGCATCGGCGTCAGCGCGCTGATCGGCGCGGCGATGGGCTTCTTCGTGACCGTGATAGGCCTCAATCATTTCATCACGTCGCTGGCGGCCATGGTCATCGTGCGCGGCATGTGCCTGGTGGTCACCAAGGGCACGCCGCTGTCGCTGTTCACACTGCCGCCGGCTTTCAAGGCCATCGGCCAGGGCAGTTTCAACAACATTCCCTATGTCATCCTGATCTTCATCGTCGTGGTGGCCATCTTCGACTTCCTGCTGCGTCGCGCCACGGCCTTCCGCAAGGTTTTCTACACCGGCTCCAACGAGAAGGCCGCGCAGTTCTCCGGCATCAGGACCAATCAGGTGAAGTTCTGGGTCACGGTGCTGTGCTCGACCCTCGCTGGACTGGCCGGCGTCATCTACATGGCGCGCTTTGGCGCGGCGACGCCGACCTTCGGCGCCGGCATGGAGCTCAACATCATCGCCGCGGCCGTCATCGGCGGCGCCTCGCTGAATGGCGGCTCGGGCACCATCTTCGGGGCAATCCTCGGCATGGCGCTGCTCTCGGTGGTGACGAGCTCGCTTATCCTGCTCGATGTCTCGGTCTATTGGCAGGACATGATCAAGGGATGCATCCTGCTGGCGGCGGTGTCGATCGATCACTTCCTGCACCGCAAAAAGTCCTGAACCTCAAAGGCGGCGAAGCAAGACCATGGCCCCTCCCAACACCCGCGACGACATCGCCGCTGTCCGCCAGATGCATCAGGCGCTGGTCCTGCATTATGTCGAAGGCAAGACCCAGGCCGAGATCGCCGGGGAACTCGGCATCTCGCACGCCACCGTCAACCGGCTCATCAAGCGCGGCCACCAGCTCGGCCTCGTCGAGATCAAGATCAAGTCACCGATCGACCATCTGGTCGACCTGGAAGCGCGGCTGGTGGCGCTGGGCGGCATCGAGCGGGCGATGGTGGTTCCGTCGGTCTCCGAAAATCCGCACACGGCCCTGCAGCGCGTCGGCGAGGCGGCGGCTGGGCTGCTGCTCGACACCATCAAGGATGGCGACACGATTTCGATCACCGGCGGCAAGGGTGTCAGCGCGCTGGTCGCCGGTCTCAAGCCGGGGCGCCGCTACGACGTCGAAATCATTCCCGCCACCGGGCTGGTCCAAGGCAAGCACTACACCGACGTCAACCACGTCGCCTCGCTGATGGCCGACAAGCTCGGCGGCCGCGCCTATCAGATCCATGCGCCGCTGTTTGCCGATACCGCGCAGCAGCGCGAGATGCTGATGGGCATCAGCTCCGTCGCAGACGTGTTTCGCAAGGCGCGCGAGGCCGATGTCGCGGTGGTGGGTGTCGGCTCCATCCTGACCGACGATTCCAGCTACTACGACCTGCATCCATCCTCGAATGCCGATCGCCAGGCGATCGAAAAGTCCGGGGCGACAGGCGAGCTGCTCGCTCATCTCATCGACCGCGGGGGCAAGCTTTGCAACTACTCGCTCAACCGTTCGCTGGTCTCGTTGACGCTGGACGAGTTCGCGACCATCCCGCGCTCGATCGGCATTGCAAGCGGCCCCAGCAAGGTCGCGCCGATCCTCGCCGCCCTGCGCGGCAACCATCTCGACACCATCGTCACGGACGAGGCCACGGGGCTCCAGATCCTCGAACTGGCCGAACAGGAGGCAGCATGAATTCTCGACAACTCCAGCGGCAGATCGGCAAGTCCGGCATATCGGCGTCGGCCGTGGGCTTGGGCACCTGGGCGATTGGCGGATGGATGTGGGGCGGCACCGACGAGAAGGAGTCGGTCAGGGCTATAGAAGCCTCGATCGATGCCGGCCTCAGCCTGATCGACACAGCGCCGGCCTACGGTCTTGGCCGCAGCGAGGCGATCGTCGGCACCGCCATCAAGGGCAAGCGCGACAAAGTGGTGATCGCGACCAAATGCGGGTTGAACTGGCATTCCGGCAAGGGCGGCCATTTCTTCGATCAGGACGGCAAGCCTGTGCATCGCTATCTCGGCGCCGCCGGCATCGCCTATGAGGTCGAGCAGAGCCTGCGCCGTCTGGGTACCGACTACATCGACCTCTACATCACCCATTGGCAGGACCCGACGACGCCGATCGCCGAGACGATGGCGGCGCTGGAAAAGCTCAAGGCGGCCGGCAAGATCCGCGCCATTGGCGCCAGCAACATCAGCGCCGAGGATCTCGGCCGCTATATCGATGCCGGCCAGCTCGATGCGATCCAGGAGCGCTATTCGATGATCGACCGCGACATCGAGAGCAGCCTGCTGCCGATCACCCGCCGCCATGACATTGCCACCCTCAGCTACTCGTCGCTGGGGTTGGGGCTACTTACCGGCACGGTCGACCCTGAGCGCACATTCGGCGGCGACGACCAACGCAAGGACAACCCACGCTTCTCCACGGCCAACCGGCAGAAGGTCGCAAAGCTGAAAGAGGCAATCGCCCCGATCGCGGAAAGCCACCAGGCGTCGATGGCGCAGATCGTCATCGCCTGGACGCTCGCCCAGCCGGGCATCACCTTCGCCCTGTGCGGCGCACGCAATCCTGAGCAGGCGCTCGACAATGCACGGGCCGGGGAGATCACGCTTGCCGCAAGCGAGCTTGCGGCAATCGACGCCGCGGCAGCCGCACATCTCACCGCGATGGATGCCTGAGAAAAAAAGGCAACAGCCCCGATGAAGCGTAGTCATACAATCGCCGGTCTGCGCGACCGGCCGGACATTGCCGTGCTCGTCATTGGTGGCGGCATCAACGGCATCAGCGTCTTTCGCGAACTGGCCTTGCAAGGGGTCGATGTCGTGCTGGCGGAAAAGGGCGACTATTGCAGTGGTGCCAGTGCCGCCCTGTCGCGCATGGTGCATGGCGGCCTGCGCTACCTCGAAAACGGCGAATTCAAACTGGTGCGCGAATCGCTGCTCGAACGCGACCGGCTGCTGAGGAATGCGCCGCACTATGTGGCCCCATTGCCGACGACGGTGCCGATCTTTGATATGTTTTCCGGCCTCGCCAACGGTGCGGTGCGTTTCCTGGGGCTGACGCGGCGGCCCAGCCGGCGCGGGGCGCTGGTCATCAAAGCCGGGCTTGCCATGTATGACCTTTTCACCGCTGCACGGCGTTTGATGCCGACGCACCGGTTCAGGGGCCGCGCCGAAACCCTGAAGACATGGCCGGCGATCAACCCGGCGATCCGCAATTCGGCGACCTATTACGACGCCTGGGTAAGCCGGCCCGAACGCCTCGGCCTGGAGATGCTGCTGGACGCCACGGCGAGCGCGGCGAACGCCCGCGCCTTAAACTACGCTCAGGTATCGTCGACAGGTGACGGCCTCTCCATTACCGACACGCTGACGGGCGAACAACTGCCGGTGCGGCCGCAACTGGTGATCAACGCCAGCGGCGGCTGGATCGACCTGACCAACAAGGCCATCGGGGCAACGGCGCAGACTATGATGGGTGGCACCAAGGGCTCGCATCTGATCGTCGACAACAGCGAACTGTTCGACGCGCTCGGCGGCCACATGGTCTATTACGAGAACGAGGACGGACGCATCTGCATCCTGTTTCCCTATCTAGGCAAGGTGCTGATCGGCTCGACCGACATCCGGGTCGATGATCCGGACAAGGTCCGTTGCGAGGCGGACGAGCAGCGCTACATCCTGCAGTCGCTCGCCTTTGTTTTTCCCTCAATCAGAGTGGCCGAAAACCAGATCGTGTTTCGCTTCGCTGGCGTGCGTCCTTTGCCGGCCAGCGAGGACAGTTTTACCAGCCGCATACCGCGCGATCACTTTTGCGAGTTCGTGGAAGCGAACGGGCATCTGCCGGCGACGTTGTGCATGATCGGCGGCAAGTGGACCACCTTCCGTTCGTTTGGAGCGCTGGCCGCCGACATGGCGCTGAAGCGGCTCGGCCTCGCGCGCAGCAAGGGCACGCAGGACATGGCCATCGGTGGCGGCCGTGGTTTTCCGGCCGACCCGCAGGTCTGGTGCGCATCATTCGCTGGCGAGCATGGCCTGCCGGTCGAGCGCGCGCACACACTTCTGCAGCGCTACGGCACGTCGGCCGGGGATTTCGTTTCGCATCCGGCAGGCGAACAAATGCTGCCGCAGTCGGACTATTCGGCAAGCGAGATCGGGCGCATCATCGAGCGCGAGCAGGTCGAGTGCGTTGCCGACCTGTTCCTGCGCCGCACCACCATCGCCATTTCGGGTGGCCTCAGCTTCGACCTCGTCAACGCCGTTCTCGACATGCTGGCGGCGCACAAGGGTTGGAGCACCAGCGAGGCCGCCACTGAGCGCTCGACCTTCCTCGCCTTGCTGGCAGACCGGCACGGCATCGACCTCCAGACGCATCAAAGGAGCGCCCTATGCGCGTAAACAAGAAAGTCCGCATGAACCGTCTGTTCGGCGGCGGCCGCTGTCTCGACGTCGCCATCGATCACGGCGTCTGCAACGAGCCGAGTTTCCTTGCCGGGCTGGAAGACATGGCCAGCGTCGTCACCCAGCTGGTCAAGGCCGGCCCCGACGCCATCCAGATGAACTACGGCCAGGCCGATCTGCTGCAGGCCGTGCCGGGCAAGGACAAGCCGGCGCTGGTGATGCGCATCGACATGGGCAATCCCTATAACAGGATACGCCACCGGGCGATGTGGGCGGTGCTGCAGAACGAAGCCGAGCCCTTGCTTGGCGCCATCGAGATGGATGCGGCTTGCGTCGTGGTCAATCTGTTCATGCTGCCCGACGAGCCGGACCTGTTCCGGCAATGCGTGCAGAATATCGCCCGCGTGCGCGCGGATTGCGAGAAATACGGCCTGCCGCTGATGATCGAGCCGCTGGCCATGCTGCCGGTCGCAGAGCATGGCGGCTACATGGTCGACGGCGATTCCGAAAAGATCGTCACCTTGACCCGGCTTGCCCGCGAGATGGGTGCCGATATCGTCAAGGCCGATCCGACCACCGATCCCAACGACTTCCACCGCGTCGTCGAGGCGGCGCGCTGCCCGGTGCTGGTGCGCGGCGGCGGCAAGGAGGATCTGCGTGCCGTGTTCGACAAGTCGGCTGCCTTGATGGCACAGGGTGCGCTTGGCATGGTCTATGGCCGCAACATCTACCAGCATGCCAACCCGAGCGCCGTCGTGCGCGGGCTGATGGCGATCATTCACGACGATGCCAATGGCGGCGTGGCCTGGGATCTGTACAACCAGGCATAGGCTGCGGCCTCGGGAGGCGCCAATGGCAAGCTACATCCTCGGCCTCGATGCCGGCAACACCGTCATCAAGGCCATCCTCTTCGACTTGTCCGGCCGCGAGCTGGCATTCGCCGCCCGTGACGGCCGCTCGTCCATGCCAAAGCCCGGACATGTCGAACGCGACCTCGACGAACTCTGGCGCAACGCGGTTTCGGTCATCGGTCAATGCATTGCTGAAGCCGGTATCGACGCCGGCGAGATTGTTGCCATCGGCTGCGCCGGCCATGGAAACGGGCTCTACGCGCTCGATCGCGATGGTGCGCCATTGATCGGCATCCAGTCGCTCGATACACGCGCGGTCGGCATCGTTGCCGAATGGGCAAAAGAGAATGTCGGCGACCGCACTTATGCACATTGCCTGCAACGGCCGTGGGCGGCGCAGACACCGACCCTGCTTGCCTGGCTCAAGCGCTTTTCGCCGGCTTTGTTCGCCAACATCGGAACTGTGTTCCTGTGCAAGGATTTTGTCGTCAACCGTCTGACAGGTGCGCGCAGCAGCGATACTTCAGATATGTCGGGCTGCGGTCTGCTGCAGATGCGGGATCGCCGCTACGAGCCGGATCTGCTTGCCGCCTATGGGCTCGGCGATTGCATGGACCTGCTGCCGCCAGTGCTGGAATCGGCCGACATTGCCGGCCATGTGGGCGCGGAGGTGGCGGCCCTGACTGGACTGCGCGCCGGCACGCCTGTCGTCGCCGGGCTGTTCGATGTCGTCGCCAGCGCGGTCGGTTCGGGCGTGACCAGAACCGGTGCCGCCTCGGTCATCGCCGGAACCTGGAGCATCAACCAGGTCATCACCGACGAACCGATCCGCGACCCTTCGATCTTCATGCTGTCGACTTTCGATCGCCAGCGCTATCTGGCGATCGAATCCAGCGCGACCTCGGCCGCCAATCTCGAATGGATCGTTCGCGAATTCCTCGAACATGGCGGCGAAGCCGGCAAGTCGCCGTTCGAATTGTGCAGCGAACTGGTGGCGTCAGTCGATCCCAACAGCGACATCCCGATCTATCATCCCTTCCTGTACGGCTCGCAGCAGAATGGCCATGCGCGCGCCGGGTTCTACGGCATCGCCGGCTGGCACAGCCGAGCCCATCTGCTGCGTGCGCTGTTCGAGGGCGTTGCCTTCGAGCACAAGCGCCATGTCGAGACCTTGCACAAAGCGGGCGCCGATTTCGACCAGGTGGTGCTGTCTGGCGGCGGCTCGCGCAGCAGCGTCTGGCCGCAGATATTCGCCGATGTGCTCGGCGTGCCCGTCACTGTGGCGCGCAGCCGCGAAACCGGCGCGCTGGGAGCGGCGATCGCGGCGGGCACCGGGGTCGGCATCTTCGCGGACTACAGCGCAGGTGCCGCCGCCATGACTGCGGCCGCTCGACACTTTGTGCCTGACGAGGCGGTTGCCGACGCGTATGCACGGCGGTATCGACTGTACGGCGAGATCAACCAGGCGATGACCCCGATGTGGGAGCGCATCGCCGGACAGCAGGCGCGCACGTGACCGAAGCTCCACCGTCCCCGTTCGGCAGTTACGACTACGTCATCGTCGGGGCCGGCTCCGCCGGCTGCGTGCTCGCCAACCGGCTCTCCGCCGATCCGCGCAACAATGTGCTGCTGCTCGAGGCCGGGGGCAGCGACCGCTATCACTGGGTCGATATCCCGATCGGCTATCTCTTCTGCATGGGCAACCCGCGCACCGACTGGATGATGAAGACCGAGCCGGAAGCCGGTCTCAATGGACGCAGCCTCAACTATCCGCGCGGCAAGGTGCTCGGCGGCTGTTCATCGATCAACGGCATGATCTACATGCGAGGCCAGGCTGCCGACTATGATGGTTGGCGGCAGGCCGGCAATGCCGGCTGGGGCTGGGACGACGTGTTGCCCTATTTCCTCAAATCGGAAGACTATCACGGCGGCAAGAGTGCCATGCACGGCGGTGGCGGCGAGTGGCGGGTCGAACGGCAGCGGCTGTCGTGGCCGATCCTCGACGCCTTTCGGGACGCTGCCGAGGAACTCGGCATTCCGCGCACCGAAGACTTCAACACCGGCACCAATGAAGGCTCGGGTTATTTCGAGGTCAACCAAAGGAAGGGCGTGCGCTGGAACACGTCGAAGGCGTTTTTGCGCGGCATCGCGGGGCGCAAGAACCTGCGCGTGGTGCTCGGCGCGGAGACCGAACGGCTCGAATTCGACGGCCGGCGCGTCACCGGACTGGTTTTCCGCCAAGGCGGCCGCCTGCACCAGATCCGCGCTGGACAGACGATCCTTGCGGCCGGTGCCATCAACTCGCCGAAGCTGCTCGAACTGTCGGGGGTGGGCCGCCCCGACCTGCTTTCGAGCATCGGCCTGGATGTTCGTCATGCCTTGCCGGGCGTTGGAGAAAACCTGCAGGACCATTTGCAGATTCGCACCGTCTTCAAGGTCGCCAACACCGCCACGCTCAACCAGCGCTACCACAATCTGGTCAGCCGTGCGTCGATGGGGCTGGAATACGCGCTCAAGCGCAGCGGGCCACTGTCGATGGCGCCGAGCCAGCTCGGCATCTTCGCCAGGAGCGATCCACGCCTCGCAACGCCCGATCTCGAATATCACGTGCAGCCGCTGAGCACCGACCGTCTGGGCGAGCCGCTGCATCGCTTTCCCGCGGTCACCGTCTCGGTCTGCAATCTGCGCCCCGAAAGCCGGGGCAGCGTGCACATGGGTTCAGCCGATGCGCGGGAGGCGGCGAAGATCCGCCCGAACTATCTTTCCACCGAGGGGGACCGCAGCGTGGCCGTCGCGTCGTTGCGCCATGTCCGCAGTCTGATGAAGGCACAGGCGGTGGCGCGCTTTGCGCCGGAAGAGATGCTGCCCGGCATGCAGTATGACAGCGACGAAGAGCTCATCCGCAAGGCCGGCGATATCGGCACGACGATCTTCCACCCCGTCGGCACCTGCAAGATGGGTTCGGATACGATGGCGGTGGTCGACGAGGCCCTGCGTGTTCACGGGCTTGGCGGGCTGCGCGTGGTCGATGCCTCGATCATGCCGACAATCGTTTCGGGCAATACCAACTCGCCGGTCGTCATGATCGCGGAAAAGGCAGCCGAGATGATCCTGCAAGAGGCCCGCTGACCGCCATCGGCTTCAAGCCGCGGCAACACCGCGCGATCGCCGTCTCTCGGCCGCCGCGAGCAGATCGACGAAGGTGCGCACCTTGGCGGGCCGGAACCGGGCCGGCGGAAAGACCGCGTGGATGCCGCCTGACGGCAGGCTCCAGTCGGCAAACACCGGCACCAGCCGCCCCTCGGCGATATCGTCGCTGACGCTGTAGTCCGGAAAGACGCCGAGCCCGATGCCGACGAGCACGCAAGCCAGGGCGGCGGGGCTCTTGTCGCACATGATGACCGGATTGAGTTCGGTCAGCACCGTTTCGCCGTCCCTGGAAAACAGCCATTGGCCGATGCCGCGCAACTGGGTGTTGCCGACCCAGGCCAGCGATCTTGCCTGGCGCGGCGTCACGTCGGGCGGCAGGCTCGCCGCGAAGCCAGGGCTCGCCACCACGATCTGCCGGATCGTCCCCAGGCGCCGCGCCTGGTTCGAGGAATCGGTGAGCCAGCCGACGCGGATGCCGAGATCGATCTGCTCGTCCACCAGATTGCTGACGGCGTCGTCGAAGATCGCCTCGACGCGCATATGCGGATAGGTTCTGAGATAGGCCGCCATGACCGGAGCCACCATCTTGGTGCCGTAGTCGAGTGGCGCCGTGAGCCTCAGCGTTCCGCTCGGTTCGACGGCTCCGCGCGAGATTTCGCCATAGGCCGCCTCCGCTTCGCGCAGGATGATCATCGCGCGGTCATAAAAGAGGCGACCCTCTTCGGTCGGCGTGACACGCCGGGTCGTGCGCTGCAGCAGCGTTGCGCCCAGCTCCTCTTCGAGCTTGCCGATCTGATGGCTGACCACGGCCTTGGCGACGCCAAGCCGGTCGGCCGCGGCAGTGAACGAGCCGGTTTCCATCACCGTGGTGAAATAAGCCAGCCGATTGAGGTTCAGAAGTTCGGCCAAGCTGGCTGCCCTTTGTATGATCAGATCAGACAGTTTGTATAATTGGGCGCCATTTATCGCAAGGCCGCCGTCTGCCACATACGAGCGACGGCCTCGATGAGTCCGGTGGCCGGACAGGAATGGCAGCGACTATGAGCAATTCAGAAGTGACCTATCTTTTCGATCCGCTCTGCGGCTGGTGCTATGGCGCCACCCCGATGCTCGACCGGTTGCCGGCCGCCGGCCTGAACGTCGAACTGCTGCCGACCGGCCTGTTCTCCGGCGCCGGCGCGCGTCCGATGGATGAAGGTTTTGCCGCCCATGCCTGGGCGAACGACCAGCGCATCGAGCGCCTGACCGGACAAGTGTTCACACCGGCCTACCGGCACAATGTCCTTGGCGTCCGCGGAACCCTGCTCGACTCGCATGCCGCCACGCTCGGTATCAGTGCCGCCGGCCTGGAAGATCCCAGCCGCCGGCTTGCCGCGCTGAAGACGATCCAGCGGGCGCGCTACGTGGATGGACGCGATGTCGTGACGATCGGCGGTGTGGCCGAGGTGCTCGCCGCCGCCGGCATGGCGGACGCCGCCGAGATGCTCAAGGCGCCGACCGAAACATTGCTGACGGCCTACCGCGAGATGGTCGGCCGCGGCCGCGCGCTGTTACAGCGCCTGCATGCCGATGGCGTGCCTTCGCTGGCGGTCATCCGCAACGATGCGCCCCGGCTCATCGGTTCGAACGCACTGTTCGGCAGCTTCGACAATCTCGTCGCCCATATCGCGGCGGCGTGATCCCCAGCAAATCTTCAACAAGGGAACTGAAAGACATGGCAAAAGTCGCTCTCATTGGTGCATCCGGCGCAGTTGGTTCGCGCCTTCTCAAAGAACTCTCCGATCGCGGCCACACCGTCACCGGCATTGCGCGCAACCCGGAAAAGATCGCGGCGCTGCCACGCGTGACGGCCAGGAAGGGCGACGTCTTCGACGAGCAGGGTCTTGCCGATCTGATCCGCGGCCATGATGTGGTGATCAGCACGGTGCATTTTCTGGACAGCGACGCCGACACGCTGATTGCCGCTGTGCGGGCCTCCGGCGTGAAGCGCTATCTCGTCGTCGGCGGCGCCGGCAGTCTCGAAGCCGCACCGGGCAAGCGGCTGGTCGATAGCCCCGACTTCCCGGCGATCTACAAGGCAGAAGCGCAGAAGGGCGCCGACTTTCTCGACAGATTGAAGACGGTCAGCGACCTCGATTGGACGTTCCTGTCGCCATCCGCGATGTTCGTGCCGGGCGAGCGCACCGGCAAATTCCGCCTCGGCAAGGACACGCTTCTCGCCTCCGACAAGGGGAGCAGCATTTCCTTCGAGGACTACGCGATCGTCATGGTCGATGAGATCGAGAAGCCGGCCCACATCAGGCAGCGCTTCACCGTCGGCTATTGAGCGAACGGGTGGTGGCGGCCGGAACTCAATCGAGGCCGGCCGACGCCAGCCGCATCAAGATTTCGCGGGCGGCGACGCCCCGGTAGGTCATCGGTGCCGACGCCGTCCCGTCTCGGTGCCTTGGGCAAAGCAAATGCTGGGCTGTCATGCCTGCGATCTCACTTTTCGGGATCATGGTCCGGCCCGGTTCAATCTTGGCGCGGCCGCCACCAGCGCCTTGCCGATGGCTGATTGCGGCGCGCCGATGACGGTTTGGGCATCGCCGTTTTCGGCAATTCGGCCGGCGTCGAGAAGGATGACGCGGTGGGCGACCGACCTGATGACGCCGAGATCATGTGAAATGAAGAGATAGGCGATCTTTTCCTGGCGTTGCAGGTCGAGCAAAAGCTCGAGGATCTCCCCGCGCACGGAGACGTCAAGCGCCGACACCGCCTCGTCGAGCACGATCAGCGACGGCTTCGTGACGATGGCGCGGGCAATGGCGACACGCTGCCGCTGGCCGCCGGAGATTTCATGAATGGCGCGCGGCGCGAGATTAGCCGTCAGCCCGACGCGCTCCAGCAACGCGGCGATGCGGCGCGGGCGCTCGGCGCGGGAGGCGATGCCATGGATGCGCAAGGGATCGTCGAGCACACGCGCCACCGTGGCGCGAGGGTTGAAGGCGGCCAATGGATCCTGGAACACCATTTGCAGGCGTGCGCGGCGTGCTCGCAGCGCGGCGCCGCTCAAGGCCAGGAAATCGTCGCTTTCGAATTCGATGCGTCCGTCGTCCGGCTCGATCAATCGCAGCACCAACCGCGCGATCGTCGACTTGCCGCTGCCCGAAGGTCCGGCCAACGCCAGCGTCTCACCGGGGTCGATGTGAAAGGAGACATCGTCGACGGCAGCGATGGTCTTGCCGCCGCGACGGTAGCGCTTGGTGAGGTTGGACACCGCCAGCAGGCTCATGCGTGGAGCCTGGCTCGGTTCAGCAACGGCCTGGTGTCGAGGCCTATATGGGCGTCGAGCAATGCACGCGTATAGGGCTGGGCCGGGGCGCCGACAATCTGCGCCGTCATGCCAAGCTCGACCAACTGGCCATGACGGAAAACGGCGATGCGCTCGGCAAGCTCGGCCGCCAGCGCGATGTCATGGCTGATGAACAGCAGCGTCATGCCGTCCTCGTTCACCAGTCGTCTGATCAAGGCGACGATCTCGGCCTGCACGATGGTATCGAGCGCGCTGGTCGCTTCGTCGGCGATCAGCAACTTCGGACCGGCCGCAATGGCGGCGGCGATCGCCACACGCTGCTTCTGGCCGCCGGAGAGCTGATGCGGGAAGGCGCGCAAGGCCGAGTCCGGATCTGGCAGGCGGACGCGCTCGAGCAGGCTTTTGGCCCTGGCATAGGACTGGGACCAGGTGAGGCCGAGATGCGTGCGCGCCACTTCGGCGATTTGCTTGCCGATGGTCATCACCGGATCGAGGCTGGCGGACGGGTCCTGGAAGACGAAGCCGATGTCGCGGCCGAGGCGGGGGATTTTGTTGAGTTCGGGTTTGAAAGGCTGGCGTTCCGTCACACCCCCCTCTGTCCTGCCGGACATCTCCCCCGCAAGGGGGGAGATCAGCAGCTTCGCCGACCGCTCCCCTTCCGCGACATTGGTGATTGGCGAAGGCAGAGGTGAGAGCGTAATCTCCCCCCTTGCGGGGGAGATGTCCGGCAGGACAGAGGGGGGTGCCTTGGCGCCCGATGAGGACAAAAACCAATCGATGCGACCTCCAACCTTGGCAGAAGCCGGCAGCAGCCCGGCAATGGCCAGTGCCAGCGTGCTCTTGCCCGAGCCGCTTTCGCCGATGATGGCGAGGCGTTCGCCAGCGGCGATGTCGAGGCTGACGCTCTTCAGTGCCGCCACCTCGCTGCCGTCGCGGCGGTAGGTCACCGTCAGGTCGCGGATCGTAGCCAGGGCGGTCACGAAAGGCCTCTCCTGACTGCCGTCGTCTCGACGATGCCTTCACCAGCGAGATAGACGCCGAGCACGGTCAGAACCAACGCTATGCCCGGGACGATCGACAGGAAGGGCGCGGTGCGCAGCACGGCGCGGCCTTCTGCTATCATGCCGCCCCAGGTGACCCGGTTGGGGTCGCCCAAGCCGAGGAAAGACAAGGCCGCTTCGGTGAGGATCGCGGCGGCGACGATCACCGACGACATCGCCAGCACCGGTGGCAAGGCGTTGGGCAGCACCTCGCGAAAGGCGATCGCCAGCGGGTGCATGCCGATGACCCTGGCCCCGGCGACATAATCGCGTTCGCGAATGGAGAGGACTTCAGCGCGGGCTACTCTAGCCGGTCCGGTCCAGGTGCCGAGAGCGATGGCAATCACGACGACGCCGAGCGACGGTCCGACGACGCTGACGAAGGCCAGCGCCAACAGGAAGCTCGGCACGGTCTGAAAGGCGTCGGTGACGCGCATCAGCACCTCGTCGACGAGGCCGCCGGCAAAGCCGGCCAATGTGCCGACCACCGCGCCGACGACAAGTGCCGCCGCCGCGGCCGCGAGCCCGACGGCCAGCGACGTGCGGGCGCCATGAAAAAGCTCGGCCAGCACGTTGCGGCCAAGCCGGTCGGTGCCGAGCGGCAGCGACCAGTCCTGGAACGGCGGCAGCAGTGCGGGGCCGGCGATGGCTTGGGGATCGCCTGGGAACAGCAGCGACGCCGACAGCGCCATGGCAATCAGCGCCGCGAGGAGGATGGCACCGGCAACCGCCTCAGGCACGCGCAGAAAGCGGCGGAGCGGGCTCATGCGCGGGCCTCGCTCGCGCCGACGCGCGGATCGAGGAAGGCGTAGGCGATGTCGACGAGCAAATTGATAACGATGACCAGGACGGCGCTGGTGAGGATAATGCCGAGCAGAAGCGGGGTGTCGCGGGAGGCGACCGCCTCCTGCGCCAGCCGGCCGAGGCCGGGCACGGAAAAGACGCTCTCGATGACGACGCTGCCGCCGAGCATCTGCGCCGACTGCAGGCCGAGCATGGTGACCAGCGGCAGCAGCGCATTGCGGGCGACGTGGGCGAGCACGATGCGACGGCGTGACAACCCTTTGGCGCGTGCGGCCAGGACGAAATCCTGCCGCCAGACCTCGGCCATGCCGGCGCGCATCATGCGCAGATAGAGCGCCAGATAGATGAAGCCGAGGGCGGAAACGGGCAGGATAAGATGGACAGCGATGTCGGCGACGCGATCAAGGCCGGTCTTGTCAGAGGCCAACGTCTCGATGCCGCCGATCGGCAGCCAGCGCAGATCGACGGCAAAGACGACGATCAGCACCAGTCCGAGCCAGAACCCAGGCACGGCATAAAGCGCCAGCGAACCGATCGACAGGAAGCGATCGCGAAAACTGCCCGGCCGCGCGCCGGCATAGATGCCGAGTGCCGAGCCGAGCCCGAAGGAAAGCGCGGTGGCGCTGACCATCAACAGCAGCGTGTTGGGCAGGCGCTCGAGGATGACGTCGCGGATCGGCCGGGAGAAGGTCACCGACTGGCCGAGGTCGAGATGCAGCAGCGCCCAGAGGTAATTGGCGAGCCGCGTCAGCTCCGACTGGTCGAGACCCCAGCGATGACGCAACAGCTCGATCATGCCGGCGTCGCCGCCGGTCGAGACGATATAGGCGTCGACCGCGTCGCCGGGAGCTGCTTCGAGCAGCAGGAAGGTGCCTATGACGACGATCAGCACAACGAAGATGCTGCCGACGAGGCGACGGCGGATGAGCGTGAGGGCGCGGGTCATGGGAAAAGGACGCCGGCCTGATCGTGAGAGGTGCGGTGTCTGGGCACCCCCCTCTGTCCTGCCGGACATCTCCCCCGCAAGGGGGGAGATTGGATGTCACCGACGGCTTCGCCAATTTTCGAGGTTGCATAATTGGCGGGGCGGACAAATAGCCGATCTCCCCCCTTGCGGGGGAGATGTCCGGCAGGACAGAGGGGGGTGTGAAGGAACTCGGCCTTCGGCCAAATTCCCCTTTTCTCGCGAACTTTCATCCGCGCAATTCTGTCACGATTCCAGATACGTGTCCGCCCAGTTCGACACCGCCCAGCGCGGGTTGTTTGCTATGTTGCCGACAGTGTCGCGCGCGACGCTGATAAAACTCCATTCGGCGACGTTGATCAGCGGCAGGTCGGTGGCCACCTCCTTCTGGAATTCCTTGTAGAGGTCGGTGCGGGCTGATGTGTCGAGCGTTTCTGATGCCTTGGCGATGAGCGCGTCGAGCGCGTCGTTCTTGTAGCCGCCCTGGTTGGAGAACGGCACGCCGTCCGGAATGCCGCTCTGCACCAGGATGGTGGTCGAGATCGCCGGGTCGCCGCGGAACACCGGCGGGCCGACCGCGAGGTCGAAGGCGTGGTCGGTGTAGACCGCCTTGATGTGCGCGGCCGAGTCGTTGTTGACCAGTTGGGCGTCGATGCCGATGGCGGCGAGCGCCTGGCGCAGATAGTCGCCGAACTGCTTGGTCTCGTTGAAATAGGGCGCAGGCAGCAGTTTTAGCGTGAAGCGCTTGCCGTCCGGACCTTTCTTGTAGCCGGCCTCGTCGAGCAGCGCGTTGGCCTTGGCGACGTCGAAGGCATAGGTCGGCACATCGGCGGTGTAGAATTGCGGATCGTTCTTCGGCACCGGACCGGTGGCCGTGGCGGCATAGCCGAGGAACACCGTCTTGACGACGAAATCCTTGTCGATGGCGTGCGCGATCGCCTGGCGCACTTTCAGGTCGGCCAGTTCCTTGCGGCGATGGTTGATCTCGACGACGAGCTGATAGGTCAGCCCTTCGTAACCCTTGGAGATCACCTTCAGGCCTGGCACCTTGGAGATGCGGTCGAGGTCGGCCAGCGGCACGGCGGAGAAGGCCGCCAGTTGGATCTCTTCAGCCTCCAGCGCGCTCGCCGCTGACGTGCGATCCGGCAGCACCTGATAGATGATCTCGTCGAGATAGGGCTCGTCCTTGCCCCAGTAGTCGGTGTTTTTGGTCAGCCGGTAATATTGGCCGGCCTTGTACTCGCCGAATTTGAACGGCCCGGTGCCGACGGGCGCGTTGTTGGCCGGGTTTTCCTCGATCTTGCCGACCTCGTAGATGTGCTTCGGCACCACGCTGCTCAGCGCCGGCAGCGCGTTGCGGATCAGCTGGAACGGCGTCGGCTTGGCGAATTTGAAGACGGCGGTGAGATCGTCAGGGGTGTCGACGTTGGCCAGATCCTTGAACACAGTGCGGCCGAGATTCTGCAGCGGCTTCCAGATCTGCAGCGCCGAAAAGGCGACGTCGGCCGAGGTGAACGGCTTGCCGTCATGCCATTTGACGCCGTCGCGCAGTTTGAACGTCGCCGAGAGCCCGTCGGCGGCACCTTCCCAGCTCAGCGCCAGCCGTGGCGCAAGCCCGTCCTTGCCGTCGAATGAGGCTTCGGCCAGCGTTTCGACGATCTTGCTGGAGATGAAGAACACGCCGTTGGAGGCGACGATCGCCGGGTTGAGGTTGCGCGGTTCGGAATCGGCGGCAAGCACCAGCCGCCCGCCCTTCTTCGGCGTCTGCGCCCAGCCCGATGTCGGCATGGCGGTGGAGGCCAGCAGCATTGCCGAGCCGGCAAGCATCGTGCGTCTGGAAATCGTGAAACCTGACATGATCGAACTCCGTCCTCTCCGCGACCCGGTCGGGTGCGCCAATACCCCTCGGACGCCGGCAAGCCCGCCAGCATCCCTTGCGGCGGTGATTATGAGCTTTGCCGAGGGTTTCGCCAGAGACGGAATTGGCGCATCCTCGCTTGGCTTTGAAATTTTCGTCCGCTGGACCAGTTTGGAGGGCGTGGCTCATTTGATCATTCTGGTAGGACCAGATTGATTGAATATGCGACGAATGACAACAAAGAGACATAGAGAGACGACATTTCATCTCTTTCTGGCTGGACCAGAACGGGCAAAATGGTGCAGATTTGACCACTGCCAAGGGATCGGGAGCGGAACAGCGGCGATCCGGCTATTCAGGGAGAGAGAGATGAACATTGCTCCGGGCAAGAATGCGGTCGGCAATATCCCGTTCGACCAGGCAAGGGTCGACCGGCTGATGGAGGACGCCGGCATCGATGTGCTGCTCGCCACCTCCAAGCACAACACGCAATACCTGCTGGGCGGCTACAAGTTCATCTTCTTCGCCGCCATGGATGCGATCGGCCACAGCCGGTATCTGCCGATCGTCGTGTACGAAAAGGGCGGGCCGGACCATGCCGCCTATATCGGCAACCGCATGGAAGGCGGCGAACATCAGAACAACCCGTTCTGGACGCCGACGCTGCACGCCGCCTGCTGGGGCACGCTCGACGCTGCCAATCTCGCCGTCGAACATCTGCAGAAGATCGGCAAGGCCGGCGCCCGCATCGGCATCGAGCCTGGCTTCCTGCCGTCGGATGCCTATACGCTGATCCGCAAGGCGTTGCCGGACGCCAGACTGATCGATGCGACCGATATGCTGGAGCGCATGCGCGCCATCAAGACCGATGCCGAACTGGAGAAGCTGCGCACGGCCTCCGAACTGATCACCGATTCCATGCTGGCGACCATTGCCTGGGCACGCGAAGGCACGACCAAGGCCGAGATCATCGAGCAGCTGCGGCGCGAGGAAACCAATCGCGGCATTCATTTCGAATATTGCCTGCTGACGCTGGGCTCCAGCCACAACCGCGCCGCTTCACCGCAGGCGTGGAAGCAAGGCGAGGTGCTGTCGATCGATTCAGGCGGCAATTATCACGGCTATATCGGCGACCTCTGCCGCATGGGCATCCTCGGCGAACTGGATGCCGAACTTAGAGATTTGCTGGCCGAGGTCGAGACGGTGCAGCAGGCGGCCTTCTCCAAGGTCAAAGCGGGCACGCTGGGCGGCGACATGATTTCCCATGCCGAGGGCGTGCTGAAGGCCTCGAAGGTCGCGCCCTACACGGATTTCTTCGCCCATGGCATGGGCCTGATCACACATGAGGCGCCGTTCCTGATGACCAACCACCCGGTGACCTATGAAGGCACCTATGCGGCCAAGCCGCTGGAGAAGAACATGGTGCTTTCGGTGGAGACAACCATGCTCCACCCGACGCGCGGCTTCATCAAGCTGGAGGACACGCTGGCGGTGACGGATGCTGGTTATGCGATGTTCGGTGATCGGGGCCGGGGGTGGAACAGGGGTGCGAGCGCCTAGCTGGTATTGAGGCTGCTGCCCCCTCACCCGGAGCCGGCGATAATGCTCGTCCCTTCTCCCCTCGGGGAGAAAGTGGCCGCGAAGCGGCCGGATGAGGGGCCCGCCAGCAAACGCGGGAACCGAGGAAAGATCACTGCCCCGGCGGGATCAGCCTGAAATCCGGCAGCTCACGCAAAACCAGTTCAGGCCCGGCCGGCGAATAGACGACGAAAAGCTGCATCGGCCCGTTGCCGGTGTTGAGCGTCGAATGAAAGCGGCTTTCCGGGACATAGATGGTGCAGCCGGGGCCCACTTTTTCGACCACCGGATTGCCTTTCTCGTCCTCGACCATCTGTTCGCCATGGCCCGAAATGACGAAGATGATTTCCTCGGCACCGGGATGATTGTGGCGCGTGTGACCCTTGCCGGACGGCAGATCCACCACGCCGCCGGAAAAGCGGGTCGCGCCATTCACTTCGGGCGCCACCGTCAGCGCCAATTTTCCCCAGTCGAAGCCGAAGGCGCTGACGTCCTTCGGGTAGACAAACATTTTGCTCTTGTCGGTCATCTCTCTCATCCCTTCTTTTTCTTCGTGGTCTTCTGGCCACCAAACGTCACCGATTTGAAATCAGCGGTCTGCCGGGCGATCGCGGCTTCCGCCGGCAGCCGCTCCATCGAGCTGGCGCCATAGAAGCCGTGCAGACCCTTGCAGCGGTCGAGAATGTAGCGGGCGTCGTCCGGCATAGAGATCGGGCCGCCATGGCAAAGCAGGATGACATCCTTGCGCACCGAGCGGGCCGCGTTGGCAATGGCGTCGATCTCGACAACGCAGTCGTCGAGCGACTTGGCCGACGTCGCGCCGATCGAACCGCCGGTCGTCACACCCATATGAGCGACGACGATGTCGGCGCCGGCCTTGGTCATGGCGCGCGCTTCGTCGGGATTAAAGACATAGGGTGTGGTCAAGAGGTCGAGCTTGTGCGCCTCAGCGATCATGTCGACCTCAAGCCCGAAGCCCATGCCGGTCTCCTCGAAACTCTGCCGCATACTGCCGTCGAACAGACCGATGGTTGGAAAGTTCTGCACGCCGGAAAAGCCCATGGTCTTCAGCTCGGCCAGCAGCAGCGGCATGATGATGAAGGGATCGGTGCCGTTGACGCCGGCCAGCACCGGCGTCTTCTTGACTACCGGCAGCACCTCGTAGGCCATTTCCTTGACGATCTCGTTGGCGTTGCCATAGGCGAGCAGGCCGGCGGCCGAGCCGCGCCCGGCCATCCGGTAGCGGCCGGAATTGTAGATGATGATGAGGTCGATGCCGCCGGCTTCCTCGGCTTTCGCCGACAGGCCGGTGCCGGCGCCGCCGCCGACGATCGGCACGCCCTTGTCGATCATTCCCCTGAATTTCTTCAATATGTCCTTGCGCGGTATGGCGGGCATTTTTTGAGATCTCTCACTGTCTGGCGATGTCGAGGAAGGCTGATGTTGCAGCCTTTGCGAATTCCGGGTCGTTGATGTGCAGCGGCAAGTGCGTCACGCGGCGCTTGCCGTTGGGTTCGATGGTGCGCTCGATGGCATCGAACAGAACGGCATCGGCTTCCGGGTCGAAGAAGGCGCCGCCTTCGATGTCGAGCGCCGAGACGCCTTTTTCCGGGATGAGAAAATGCACCGGCCCCCCGCAGCGGGCGAGCCTGGTGCCGATCCACTCGCCGATCGCACGGCATTCGTCCGCCGTGGTGCGCATCAGCGTGACATTGGGATTGTGTTCGTAGAACAGCCGATCGCGATAGTGCTCCGGGATGGTCGAAGGCGCCCAGAAGTTCACCATGTCGAGCGCGCCGACGGAGCCGACATAGGGCAGCCCCGTGCGAGCGATGGCGCCGAAACGATCGTCAGTCGCCGGCAGAACGCCGCCGAACAGCAGATCGCAGACTTCGGTCGTGGTGATGTCTACGACGCCGGACAGCAAGCCGCTGTCGGCCAGCTTTTCCATGCTGCGGCCGCCTGTGCCGGTGGCGTGGAAGACTATGCAGTCATATCTAGAACGGAGCTGGTCGGCGATGGCCGTCACGCAAGGCGTGGTGACGCCGAACATGGTGAGGCCGATCGACGGTCGGCCGTCTGGCGGCGGCGCCGGTCTGGCCGCCATGCCTGATATGGCTTGAGCCGCATTATGCAGCACGACACGGGAGAGCCGGTTCAGTCCGGCCATGTCTGTCACCGCCGGCATCATGATGATGTCGGAGACATCGACGTAGGGTGCGGTATCGCCGGAGGCGAGCGTCGAGACCATGATCTTGGGCAAGCCGAGCGGCAGGGCGCGCATGCCCGACGCGATGATCGATGTGCCGCCACCGCCGCCGATGCCGATCATGGCTGCGATGTCGTTGCGCGATTGGGCAAAGCGGGCGAAGGCGATGCCCATCGCGGCGACCGCGGCGCCACGATCATTGCCGCCGAGCACGGCGTCACGGCCGCCGGGATGATGGTCGGCGATTTCCCTCGCGCTGATATCGACGGGGATGGTTGCGCCGCGCGTTCCGACATCGACACGGCTAACGAGGGCGCCCGCAGCAGCGATCGCATCGGCCAGGAAGGCGAGTTCCTCGCCCTTGGTGTCCGCGGTACCCACCACATAGATACGCTTCATTGCGCTCCTCCAATCCTGGCAGGCGCGATGCCGCCTCCATCGCTCATTGCCCGGGCCACTCGACGATGCGGACGCCATTGCAAATTTTTGAGACGCGCGTATCGTATTGGCATGAATGTCTCACGTCAACAATCCGCTGCGAGTGACGACGCTGAACGGGCAACCGGTCCAGTGCCCGAACGTGGGCCGCGCGCGCGGACGAAACGGCTGATGCTGGAGACGGCAACAAGGCTGATGCAGGCGGGCGTCACACCCTCGGTCAGCGAGGTCGCCGAGGCCGCCGAGGTTTCCCGCGCCACCGCCTATCGTTACTTCCCGAGCCAGTCGGCACTGGTGCAAGCGGTCGTCGACGAGGGGCTGGGGCCAATCCTCACCTGGCGATCGACCTCCGCCGATGCCGAGCGCCGGATCGCCGAGCTGTTCGATACGGCCATGCCGCGCATCGAGGCCTTCGAAGCCACGTTCAAGGCAGCACTGAAGCTGTCGCTCGATCAATGGGCGCGGCGTCAGGCCGGCACGCTGGGCGGTGAGCCCGCCTTTACGCGCGGCCATCGCATCGACTTGCTGAAAGATGCGATCGCGCCGCTCAAGGGCCGTTTGCCGCCGCGCGACTTCAAGCGGCTGGCGCAGGCGCTGTCGCTTATCTTCGGCGTCGAGGTGCTGATCGTGCTCAAGGATATCTGGGGGCTGGACAGCCGCCGGACGAGGGCGGTCGCACAGTGGGCGGCCGGGGCGCTGGTGCGTGCGGCAGTCGCGGAATCGGTCGATGAAGGAGGCAGCCTCGATCCGAAGGCAGTCATGAAATAGAGCCTAACTGGTTCGACCAGATTGGCATGCACACTACCGATCTTAGCCGTTGGGTGGAGTATCGGACAATACCCAATCATATCACTGAGTAGGAAAATCTTGGTAAAACAGGCAGATAAAGCGGGAATCCCATGGCAATGGCCATGTCAAGCTGCCAAGAAAGGGCTTGACGTGCATGCAAAATTGGTAATACCAGATTGGATCAGAAATGCGGATCGAAAGTGAGGGCTGCGATCCATTTTCCGGCGGGGCGAGGAGGCTCGAAACCGGAAAGGTGCGATCACGGGAGGAACTACCAGGGCCGGCCACGTTGCCGGCTCGCACGATAAGGTAGAACGCGCACAAGGGAGGAAATCATTATGCGCAAGTTAGTGACCAGCGTACTTGCTGGTATCGGCTTAACGCTTGCCTGCGGAACGTCCGTTTACGCGCAGGAAAAGTCACTCACCATCTTCTGGGCTGAATGGGATCCCGCAAACTATCTGCAGGAACTCGGCAACGAGTACGAGAAGCAAACCGGCGTCAAGATCACGGTGGAAACCACCCCGTGGGCCGATTTCCAGACCAAGGCCTTCACCGAGTTCAACGCCAAGGGCAGCGCCTATGACCTGGTCGTCGGCGACTCGCAATGGCTTGGTGCCGCCTCCGAGGGCGGTCACTATGTCGACCTCACGGACTTCGTCAAAGAGAACCAGGTTCTCGACAAGATGGCTCCGGCGACGGTCAAGTTCTACTCCGAATATCCCGGCAACAGCGGCAAATACTGGTCTATCCCGGCCGAGGGCGACGCAGTGGGCTGGGCCTACCGCAAGGACTGGTTCGAGGACCCGAAGGAAATGGAAGCGTTCAAGGCCAAGTATGGCTACGAACTTGCCGTTCCCAAGACCTTCAAGGAAATGACCGACATCGCGGAGTTCTTCAATAGGCCCGACCAGAACCGCTACGGCATCGCCATCTACACCCAGAACCAGTATGACGGCCTGGCGATGGGCTTCGAGAACGCGCTGTTCTCGTATGGCGGTGAGCTCGGCGACTTCGGCACTTACAAGGTCGACGGCATCATCAACTCGGACAAGGCGGTAGCCGCGGCAGAAAACTACCGCAAGCTGTTCGGCTTCACGCCTCCGGGCTGGACCAACGCCTTTTTCGTCGAGAACAACCAGGCCATCACCGAAGGCCTGGCGGCGATGAGCATGAACTACTTCGCCTTCTTCCCCTCGTTGATCAACGAGGCGTCGAACCCGCATGCCAAGAACACCGGCTTCTTCGCCAACCCGGCAGGTCCAGGTGGTGAGCAATTCGCCGCGCTCGGCGGCCAGGGCATTTCCGTCGTCTCCTATTCCAACAACAAGGAAGAGGCGATGAAATTCCTGAAGTGGTTCATCCAGGACGATACGCAGAAGAAGTGGGCAGCCCTCGGCGGCTACACCTGCAACAAGGCCGTGCTGGAATCGGCCGAGTTCCAGAACGCCACGCCCTACAACAAGGCCTTCTACGACACGATGTTCAAGGTCAAGGACTTCTGGGCGGTGCCGGAATATGCGGAACTGCTGCAGCAGCTCAACCAGCGTGTCTATCCGTACATCGTAAATGGCGATGGTACGGCCAAGGAAATGCTGGATGCGCTGGCGAAGGATTGGGACGCCACGTTCAAGAAATACGGCCGCGGCCAATAACCGACATGTAGTGCGGAGGAGGCCCGTGCCTCCTCCGTTTTCTTTTTCAGGAATGGGAGCAGGTCTTGGCGACCACAATGATCACACCGCTGAATACCTCCTCCAGAGCCGCCTCTCGCGGCCTCAGCGACATTTCGATACGCAACCTCTTCATCATCCCGACGATCGTGTTCCTGATCGTCTTCAACATCTTTCCGCTGATCTATTCGCTCGGCTATTCCTTCACCGACTTCCGCGCGTCGACCAATGCGCCGGCCAATTTCGTCGGACTGAAGAACTATCGCGAACTCCTCAGCGACCCTTATATCTGGAACAATTTCGCGGTGACCGCGAAATACGTCATCGTCTCGGTCGTCGGTCAGGTTGTCGTCGGCTTTGGAACGGCGATGCTGCTCAATCGTACCATTCCGCTCAAGGGCCTGATCACGACATTGCTGCTCTTGCCGATGATGCTTTCGATGGCGGTGGTCGGCCTGTTCTGGAAACTGCTCTACGATCCGTCCTGGGGTGTCATCAACTACGTGCTCGACCTCGGCAAATTCCAATGGCTCGGCGATCCGAAGATGGCGCTCTACGCGGTCGCGTTCACAGACATCTGGATGTGGTCGCCCTTCGTCATGCTGTTGTCGCTCGCCGGGCTTTCGGCGGTGCCGAAGCATCTTTATGAAGCTGCCGCGATCGACCGCGCCGGGCCGTTCTATACCTTCTTCCGCATCACGCTGCCGCTGGTCGCGCCGATCCTGATGATCGCGGTCATCTTCCGCACCATGGAAGCCTTCAAGACTTTCGATCTTGCCTATGTGCTCTCGACGCAGCCGAGCACCGAGGTGATTTCCATCCGTCTCTACAAGATGGCTTTCCAGGAATGGCAGACAGGGCGCTCCTGCGCGCTTGCCTATATCGTGCTGATCATGGTGCTGGCGATCACCAACATCTATGTGAAATACCTCAACAAAGTTAAGGAGCGCTGAGATGGCGGCCGTCCAGACTTCGGGTGAACGGGCGCTCAACAAGGTCGCTATTGTCGCCGTCCTTTTGGTGACGATCATCTTCCTGGCGCCGATCTACTGGATCGTGGCGACCTCGTTCAAGCCACGCAACCTGGCCACGACGATCCCGCCGACCGTGATGTTCGAGCCGACCATCTCGCCTTTCGTCAAACTTTTCACAAAGCGCTCACAGTTGCGCAGCCCGCCGTCGGCTGAAGAATATGCCGCCGCCCCGTGGTGGGAGCGCGTCGTGTTCGACGGCGGCGAGAAGATCGTGCGCGACGGCAAGGGCCAGGTGCAATGGTCGGGATATCCGAGCCGCTTCCTGAACTCGCTCATCATCGCCATCACCTCGACGGTGTTGGCGGTCGGCATGGGGACATTCACCGCCTATGGCTTCTCGCGCTTCAAGGTGAAAGGGGAGGCGGACCTGCTCTTCTTCATCCTGTCGACGCGCATGTTGCCGGCGGTGGTGGTCGCCATTCCGATGTTCCTGATGTACCGGGCAGTCGGGCTCAACGACACGCATCTGGGCCTGATCATTCTCTACACCGCCTTCAACCTGTCCTTCTCCGTGTGGCTGATGAAGGGTTTCATGGACGAGATCCCGAAGGAGTATGAGGAGGCAGCGCTTGTCGACGGCTACACGCGCATGGAGGCGTTCTTCAAGATCGTGCTGCCGGAGGCCGCCACGGGCATCGCCGCCACCGCCGTGTTCTGTTTCATCACCGCGTGGAACGAATACGCCTTTGCGCTGATCATGACCAACCGCCGCGCCCAGACCGCGCCTCCCTTCATCCCGAGCCAGGTCGGTTCGGGCCTGCCGGACTGGACGGTGATCGCCTCCGGAACCTTCCTGTTCCTGCTGCCGGTCGCCATCTTCACCTTCCTGCTTCGCAACCATCTGTTGCGCGGCATGTCCTTCGGAGCGATCCGCAAATGAGTTTTCGCGCCATCAACCAGAAATACCTCGAGCCCGGATCGCAGATCCTGATGGTGCTCGGCATCATCGCGCTCTGCCAGCCCTGGAGCATGCTGCTGCACACCTATGGCCTGACCATCATCCTGATCGGACTCGTCGGCTTCAACGTAACCTCCAAGATCGCGCCCGAGGAAAAGGCCGGCACCGGCCAGGTGCGCAATCCGGGAGCACAGCATTGACCCAGATCGAGCTTCGCGGCGTCCAGAAATTCTTCGGCGCCGTCCAGGTCATCAAGGACCTGAACCTCAAGATCGCCGACAACGAGTTCATCGTGCTGCTGGGCCAGTCGGGCTGCGGCAAGACGACAACGCTGCGCGCCATCGCCGGGCTGGAAACCATCGACGAGGGCGACATCTTCATCGACGGCAAGCCGGTACAGCATTTGAAGGCCGCCGACCGCGACATCGCCATGGTGTTCCAGTCGTTCTCGCTCTATCCGCATATGAGCGTCTACGAGAACATCGCCTTCCCCTTGCGTGCCACGCGCAAGAGCAAGACGGAGATCGACAGCGAGGTTCGCTCCGTCGCCAAGACGCTGCAGATCACCGACCTGCTGGACAAGAAGCCGTCGGCGCTCTCGGGTGGCGACATGCAGCGCGTCGCCATCGGCCGGGCGCTGGTGCGGCGGCCGAAGGCCATGCTGATGGACGAGCCGATCGGCGCGCTCGACGCCAAGCTGCGCGAGGAGATGCGCGCGGAAATCAAGCGGCTGCACATCAAGCAGGGCTCGACCACCATCTATGTCACGCACGACCAGATCGAGGCCATGAGCCTGGCCGACCGCATCGTCATCATGCACGCAGGCGTCTTGCAGCAGGTCGGCACGCCCGACGAGGTCTATTCGCAGCCGGCAAATCTGTTCGTGGCGCAATTCGTCGGCAGCCCGGTGATGAATGTCACCGATGCCGCAGTCGCCGAGACCGGATCCGCGGTCTCGGTAACGGTCGGCGGCGCGGCTTCCGGCTTCGAATTTCCGCAGGCATTGCTGTCGAAGCTCAACGGCCATGCCGGGCGGCAGCTCGCGCTGGGCATCCGACCGGAGGGCGTGCTCATTCGGCGCGAAGCAACCGAGGGCTTCGTTGCTGTCGACACGCATATCGTCGAGCCGCTCGGCTCCTTCGACATCGTCGATCTCAAGGTGGGAACCGAGTTGCTGCGGGCCCGCACCAAGAGCGGCTTCGTTGCCGGACCCGGTGAAAGGGTCTTCGCCAGGATCGACCCGACCCAGGCGCACTTCTTCGACAAGGCAAGCGGCAAGTCGCTTGAGGTGAGACTCTGATGGCCCATATCCAGCTCAAGAACATCTCGAAGACCTTCGGCAACCACACTGCGCTCACCGGGCTCGATCTCGATATTGCCGATGGCGAGTTCTTCGTGCTGCTGGGCGAGACGGGCGCCGGCAAGACGACGACGCTGCGGCTTATCGCCGGCCTGGAAAAGCCGAGCGAAGGCCAGGTCTTCATCGACGGCGTCGACGTCGCCGACTGGGGTGCGGCCGAGCGTGACGTGGCGCTGGTGCTGCAGCAATACTCGCTTTATCCGCGCTACACGGTGCGCGAAAATCTAGAATTCCCGCTCAAGCCGAAAATCCGCCGGCTGCCCGACGCCGAGATCAAGGATCGCGTCGACCGTGCCGCCCGTACGCTGCGGATCGAGCATCTGCTCGACCGCAAGACGGATCGGCTGTCCGGCGGCGAGATGCAGCGCGTCTCGATCGGCCGCGCCATCGTGCGCAAGCCGCGTGTGTTCCTGATGGACGAGCCGCTGTCTGCGCTCGACGCCAAGCTGCGCGAGGCGCTGCGGACTGAACTGAAGAACCTGCAGATGCAGCTCGGCGCCACCTTCCTGTTCGTCACCCACGACCAGATCGAGGCGATGTCGATGGGCGACAAGGTGGGCGTGCTCAACCATGGCCGCATCGTCCAGACCGGTACGCCGCACGAGATCTACAACAACCCGCGCGACACCTATGTGGCAAGCTTCGTCGGCTCGCCGCCGATGAACCTCATCGACGGCAAGCTTGTGAACGGCCGCGCGGTGATGGCTCCGTTGAACTTCGAACTGCCTTTCTCGCAGGGCGCCAAGACTTTTGGGGGGCTAAAGGCGGGTGCGGCGACCGACGGTCGCCCGCTCGTCTTCGGCATTCGTCCCGAGGACGTCTATCTCGAGAGCGGCGCGCCGGTCGAGGCGCGCGTCCACGACGTCGAGAATCACGGCGTCGAAAAGATCCTGACGCTGCGCGTCGGCGACGCGACGCTGCGTGCCACCGTGCCGGCCAGGACTGACGTCGCCATCGAGCAGGCGGTGCGCTTTGCCTGGAACCCCGACAAGGTGGTGCTGTTCGACAAGGGCAGCGGCGTCAGCTTGCGACACGCCTCATAGGCTGCATCCCAGCCTATTTCTGGAAGTAGGTTTCGTAGGGCGTGTCGTTGATCAGCAGGATCACGCATTCCGTGTCGGAGACGCAGGCGTCGTCATGCATCTCATCGGCCTTCTGGGTCCAATAGGATCCAGGAGGCAGTTCGACCTTGGTCGCCTCGCCGCCATCCATCTGCCAGTGCGCCCACAGCCCCTTTATGACCACCGCGCGATAATCCGCGGTGTGCGCATGGACCGGTGCACGCCAGTTGCCGGGAACCTTCAGCAACGTGCCTGCCGGGCCCTTGGCCCGCTCGCCCCACAATGGGCCAAGACGATGCGGCTGGTCGGGTACTTCCGCCACATAGGGGATCTTGTCGGCCGGCAGGTAGCTGTCCTCGAGGGCAAAGGCGCGCCCAGGAACCGCAAGCATGACGGCGAGTGCGATGACCTTCGGATAATTTGGCATTGGTTCTCCTCTTCGGACCGACTGGACGCCGGCCTCTGGCTGCTTGGTTCTGGCAAGCTATTGCATGCGGGTGGCCCGGCAATGGCATTGCGTCCGGAAGGCTTGGCAATTCATCCAGACCCGGCAATTCATCCAGACCCGGCAAGCCACGGCCGCGGATCCGGGATCGCCTCAGCGGTTTTCGGAGGTGCAGTCGACGGTGCGCAGGTGGCTGGGCGCGATGCCTAGGATGCGCTTGAACGCCCGGCTGAACGATGCTTCGGAATCGTAACCCAGTCTGGCGGCGACCACTGAAACCCGCATCCGATCGTCGATCAGCCATTGCCGCGCCTGGTGCATGCGTATCCGGGCGACATATCTCGCCGGTGTTTCGCCAACGATGGCCGTGAAGCGTTCGGCGAAGGCCGATCGCGAGGCGCCCATTTCGCGCGCCAGCGCTTCGACAGTCCAGTTCCTGTCGGGCTGCAGATGAATGGCGGCAAGTACGCGGCCGATGTCGCGATCCTTGATCGCCGCGGTCCAGCCTCTGGTGTCGCCGCCACTGTTTTCTACCCAGGAACGGATGATGCTTGCAGCCAGCACGTCGGCCAGTCGCGCCAGCATGCCGCCAGAGCCGGCCCGGTTCATGGTGATTTCGCCGGCCATAGCTTCCAGCAGATGCGGAATACCTGGCTCGCCAGCCATCAATTCCTTGGCGCGCATCATGTCCGGCATCATGCCCAGCAAGGGGTGCGACCCGTCCAGGTTGAAGTGCATGCTGCCGCAAAACAGCAAGGTTTTCGGGCCGTGGCCGCCGTTGGAGACATTGAAGACATTGTCCTGCAAAGGCTCGACAGTGTAGCTTTCGATCGGCACGGCCGGAATGCCAGGCGCGCTGGCAACGACATGCTCGGCACCGCGCGGCAAGAGCAATGCATCGCCGGGTGTCAGCTCAATCCATTCCCCGGCTGGCGAAAACAGCCAGCATTGGCGGCGGCCGATAAAGTGAAACCTTGCTGCCTTCTGGGCAGGAAACAACACGGCCCATGGGTTTGAAAGTTCGCAGCGGCCATAGTCGACGCCATCGAGCCACAATCCGCGCAAGATGTCGGTTAGCGGACCGTCCGAGGCCGGCAGGCCAGTCTTGGGCGAGGTGAAAACCATGCTGATTTCTCTAGCCTGGAATCACCAGTCCGTCACGGCCTCCATGCGTCAGCTCAGGGGCAACAAAAACGGGTTCCTCCGCCGGGGCGTCGGCTGACGTAGTATCAGACGCAAAACCCACCTGTGCGGCGGGTCACTGGCGCAAATCAGCACCATGGGCAAAAATGTAGCATAGCTGAGGTCACCGAGTCAAGAAAAAATTCCTATCGCGAAAAGCTGCCGGCAAAAAAACTGCCGGGACCGCCGAACTGGGTGCTGCCTTTGTCAAGCTGAGTTCGGAACCCTGTGCGTCAGCTGGCCTGGCGGATATCGGCCTGTTCCTCGGCCCGGAGATGGCTGGGCGCCGAGCCGATGACGCGCTTGAAGGCGCGGCTGAAGGCGGCGTCCGATTCATAGCCGAGACGCGCCGCAACGACGGAGATCTTAATCCGGTCGCGGACCAGCCATTGCCGTGCCTGATGCATTCTGACCTGGGTGACATATTTTGCCGGGGTTTCGCCAACGGTGGTGGCGAAACGCTCGGCAAATCCCGATCGCGAGGCGCCCATCATCCGGGCCAGCGACTCGACCGTCCAGTCATGGTTCGGTTCGAGATGGATGGCTGCCAGCACGCGTCCGATTTCCGGGTCCCTGACGGCGGCGATCCAACCGGAGGCGTCACCGCAGCCGCGCTCGACCCATGAGCGGATGACGGTGGCGGCCAGCACGTCGGCCAGCCGCGCCAGGATGCCGCCGGAGCCGACGCGCTCCATTGTCACCTCACGCGCCATCGATTCCAGCAGATGCGGAATGCCAGGCTCATAGGCTTCCAACTCATGCGTGCGCATCACATCCGGCATCATGCCGAGCAGGGGATGCAGGCCATCGAGATTGAAGTACATGCTGCCGCAAAACAACAGGGTTCCCGGCCGGCAGCATTCCGACATGCCTTCGTTCGACGTGCAGTAGACGTCCTTGCAGACCTCCTCGACTTCGTAGCCATGGATCGGCCAGGCCTGGGCGCCGGGCTCGCTGGCCAGCACGTGCGCCGCACCGCGCGGCAGCAGCACCGCGTCGCCTGCCTTGAGTTCCACCCATTCGCCGGATGGCTGCTTCAGCCAGCAGCCTTTGCGGCCGATGAAATGAAATCGCGCCGCTGGCTGGGCTGGAAACTGAATGCCCCAGGGTTCCTTCAGTTCGAAGCGGCCGTATTCGACGCCATCGAGGCGCAAGCCACGCAAAATGTCGGTGAGCGGGTCGCCAGTGATCGGAATTTTGGACGAATTGTCAAGCATGATGGGGTTTCTAGCATGGAAGCTCCAGGTGGTCACTCCCTATGTTGCGTTGCAGCCAGATGCTGCGCTGCAAAACAACTCGGAGACTGACCATGGCCGAACAGGCGACAGGCGTCATCGACGCCACACTTTTGAACCCTGCGGACTCTGACGAACGAACCGAGCCGGCCTGGGGCGCCGTTGTTTCGCTGGCACTTGGTGTTTTTGGCCTCGTCACCGCTGAATTTCTCCCCGCCAGCCTGCTGACACCGATGGCGCGCGATCTCGGCGTCAGCGAAGGCGTGGCCGGACAGGCGGTGACGGCAACCGCGATCGTCGGAGCCATTGCCGCACCCACCATGGCCATCATCACCAGGCGTATGGATCGCAGGCTGGTGATGTGGATGCTGACTGTATTCCTGATCCTGTCCAATCTTCTGGCCACCTTTGCCTCATCGCTGCCCGTGCTTCTGCTTGCCCGTGTCGTGCTCGGCGTAGCACTTGGCGGCTTCTGGGCGATGTCGGCAGCGATGGCGCTGCGGCTGGTGCCGATGCGGCTGATGCCGCGCGCCATGTCGATCATCCTGACCGGCGTTTCGCTGGCGACCGTCTGCGCGGCGCCGGTCGGCGCCTATGTCGGCGACATCTGGGGCTGGCGCACGGCATTCATGATTGCGACCGTCGTCGCCGCCCTGGCACTGCTGGTGCAACTGGCCACCATTCCGAAATTGCCTCCCGTGGGTGTTGCAAGCTTCCGCACCTTGCTCGACGTGCTGAAGCGTCCGTCGATCAGGGTGGCGCTGCTGGTCGTGCTGCTGGTCGCTTCGGGACACTTTGCCGGCTTCACCTATGTCCGTCCGTTCCTCGAGAAGGTGCCCGTGCTCGACATCGAGACGATCTCGCTGGTGCTGCTGGCCTATGGCATTGGCGGTTTCTTCGGCAATGTCGCCGGCGGCATCCTGGCCGAGCGCAGCCTCAAGGCAGCCGTTGCGCTGGCGCCGTTGCTGATCGCAATGGCCGCCGCCTCGATGCTGATTTTCGGGGCTTCGCCGACGATCGCCGCTGCCGCCGTCGCGGTCTGGGGCTTTGCTTTCGGCGCGGTGCCGGTCGGGCTGCAGAGCTGGCTGGTGCGGGCCGCGCCCGATCAGGCAGAAAGTGCCGGCGGACTGATGGTGGCGACGTTCCAGGTGGCGATCGCGCTCGGCGCCGTCTTCGGTGGCCTGCTGGTCGACCACACCGGCGTCGCCAGTGCCTTCGCCTATTGCGGCGCCGCGACATTGCTGGCGGCCATCGTTGTGTTCCTGCGCGGCCCGAAGCAGGCCGAGTAGCCTGGCCGCAATCAGGCTTCCCTGACACTGCGCGTCGGCCCGAGAACCATCACGGCTTTCGGGCCGGCGCCGTTGTGATGGCAGGGGCGAACAAACTCAGGCCGACCGCCCGTCGAAATCGAAAACCGACAGGGTCGAGGGGTCGAGATCGGCCACGCAGTTGATGTTGATGTAGGCACTGCGTTCGCTGCCTTCGCGGACATCCTCCGCAAAGGGATGGATGCCGCAGGCCCGGCAGAACCGGTGCGCGATGGCATGATTGCCGAATGTGTAGGTGCCGAGATCGTCGCCCCAGGCCAGGACCTGCAAGGTCCCGTGCGGGATGGCACACAACAGGGCGCCCTTGCGCGAGCAGATCGAGCAATTGCACCGCAAGGCGCCCGTCAGTTCGGCCTTGAATTCGAAGGCGACCTTGCCGCAGTGGCAGCTGCCTTTGTAGAGCATCGGATTTTCCTCGCATTAGACAGGGTGCAAAACCGCCTGCGCCGGGTTAAGTCTCGGCAAGCCATGCCCCAAGGACGTTCAAGGCGTTCGGAGTCCGACACCGAAAATGCAATCCGTTCGTGATCATCTGGAAACCATTCTCGCGCGCCTCGCCGCCCGTGCCGGCGAAGAGCGCGTGTTCACGAAGCTCTATGCCGAAGCCGCACGGGCCGCGGCTGATGCCAGCGATGCCCGCAAGCGGGCAAGTGTGACGCTAGGGCCGCTCGACGGCACCATCGTCTCGATCAAGGATTTGTTCGATGTCGCCGGCGAGCCAACCACGGCTGGCTCGCTGATGCTTAGGACCGCAGCACCTCCGCTGCGCGATGCCGTGATCGTCAGCCGGCTGCGGCAAGCCGGCGCGGTCATTATCGGCAAGACCAACATGACCGAATTCGCCTTCACCGCGATCGGCGACAACCAGCACTATGGCACGCCCGGCAATGCCGTGGACGCCAGCCGCATTCCGGGCGGATCTTCCTCAGGCGCCGGCGTCTCGGTCGGTGAGGCGACGAGCGAAATATCGATCGGTTCCGACACCGGCGGTTCGATACGCATTCCGGCTTCACTCAACGGTGTCGTCGGCTTCAAGCCGACTGCGCGGCGCGTGCCTCTTGCCGGCGCGTTCCCGCTGTCCGCCACGCTGGACTCGATCGGTCCGCTTGCCCGAACCGTCGCCCAATGTGCCGCCGCCGACGCCGTAATGGCCGGTGAAGTGCCGACCGCGCTGACGCCGATTGCCCTTGCAGGGCTTCGCGTCGGCATTCCACGCGGCGTTCTTTTCGAAGAGACGGAAGACGAGGTGGCGACCGCGTTCGACCGCTGCCTTGGCAAGATCGAACAGACGGGCGCGCGGATCGCCGACCTGTCGATCGACGATCTGCTTGCCGATATGCGGGCTGCCACCAAGCGGGGTTCGATCGCTGCGATGGAAGGGGCCGAAGTGCATGCCGACTGGCTGGCGACAGGGGCTTCGGTGCCGGTCGACCCGCATGTCAGCGGACCTTTGTCGCGGGCGGCAATGCTGCCGACGCCTGTCTACATCAGGGCAATGCGCCGCCGCACAGCGCTCGTCGCCGCCATGGACGAGCGGCTGGCATCGGTCGATGTGCTGGCTCTGCCGACCACGCCGGTGACGGCGCCGACCATCGTTTCGATGTCTGACGATGCCGAGTTGCGCGACCGCACCGAAGGCCTGCTGCTGCGCAACACGCAGGTCGCCAACCAGTTCGATCTCTGCGCAATCTCGCTGCCGATGCCGGGCACGGCGCTGCCCGCCGGATTGATGCTGGTGGCGCGCAACGGGCACGACCGGCGCCTGCTGCGGATTGCTGCTGAAATAGAACAGCTGCTTGGCGCGTGACCAGGGCTGACCTGCCTATCAGCGCGACGAACAGTGCTTGCGTTCGCTGTCCTTGGCGGTCCGCACAATATGGGTCGCGACCAGCCAGGGGAGATTGTGCTCCTTGCCGGTGATCGTCTGGGTGCGGTGCTCGATCGAGCCTCTGACGACGATCTTGCCGGCATAAAGCGCGTCGGAAAGATCGGTTATCGCCTTGTCGGCCTGCGGCAATCCGCTGGGGTCGATCGACACGCCCTTGATGATCGTGCCGGTGCCAAGGTCGAGCGCGCTGTTCGATGGGCAGGGCGCCTTGAAGCAGCGCAGCCCGTTGTCACAATAGACATAGCTGCTTTCGGCCGCGAATGACGGCATGGCGCAGAGCGAACACACGACGGCTACCAGGGATGCGAGGCGTGGATCGGACATGGCTCTCAACGTCGCGGAGAATTGGGGCGAAACCGCGATGTGTTACAGGCTCTCCGGAAACCGCCGCCGGTAGTGATCGACCACTTCCGGATTGCGCAGATTGACCGGCAGCTTGTTGGCCAGCACCAGCAAGGCTTCACCCGCCGCGCCGACGCCCATGCGCATCATCGATTCTTCGGTGATCCCGGCCATGTGCGGCGTGATGATGACAGTGTCGAAGCCGAAATAGGGATGATTCGACGGCAGCGGCTGCGTCGCAAACACGTCGAGCGCGGCGCCGCCGATACGGCGTTTCTGCAACGCCTCGATCAGCGCGTCGTCGTCGATGACCGGTCCGCGCGACACGTTGATCAGCAGCGCATTGGGCTTCATTCGGGCGATCCGCTCACGGTTGATCAGGCCGCGCGTTTCCGGCGTCAGCGGGCAGCAGAGCACGATGATGTCGCTCTGCTCGACCAGCGCGTCGATCGACAGGAAGCCGACCTTGTCCGGCGCCGGCTGCATGCTGCGCGTCGTTGCCACCACCTTCAAGTCGAAGCCGTGCGCGGCGATATGGCCGACCGCCTGGCCGACGGCACCGAGGCCGACGATGCCGATCGTCTTGCCGGCAAGCTCGATGTTGGAATTGGCGTGCTCGCGGCCGGCGAGCCAGCCTTTGGTGCGCAGGTCGCGGTCGACGGCGCGGAAATTGCGCAGCAAAGCAAGCGCCGCAAACATGACGTGCTCGGCAACCGAGCGGGCATTGACCGCCGGCACGTTCGCCACCAGCACGCCGGCGACGGTCGCTGCTTCCATGGGGATCATGTCGAGCCCGGCGCCATGGCGGATTGCCGCCTTCAGCAGCTTTGCGCCGTCGAAAAGCTGTGGTGGCAGCGGCGCGCGCACGATGACGATCTCGGCATTTTTAGCCTCGGCGGCCAGCGTGGCCGGATCGATGGCGGAGGCGACGACGAGTTCGCCGGCGCCTGAGAGCATGGCCGAGGCGCGCGGGTGCAGGGCGTGGGTCGTGAGGATACGGGCCATGTCGATCAGGCTCTTTCGAGCGCCGGGCTTTGCGGCTCCTCGCCATGGCCCTCGATCAGGCCTTTCCAGTAGCTCTCAGCCCCTTGAAGATGGGCGCTCATCAGCGCCTGGGCGAGATTGCCGTCGCGGCGCAGCAGCGCCTCATAGATCTGGATATGCTCGGCATGCGAGCGCAGGTTGCGCTCGGGGTCGTTGAAATAGATCGGCAGGCGCTGCTCGCCCATCATGTAGTAGACGCTGCAGACATTGTGGAAGACGCTGTTCTTGGTGGCGCGCACGATTTCGAGGTGGAATTCGCGGTCTTCCCTGGCAAGCCCTTCGCCGGCGGCGATGCGCTCTTCCGAAGCCTTCAGGATTTCGCGCAGCCGCTCGAAATTCTCCTCGGTGGCGCGCGAACAGGCAAGTTCGGCCGCCTTGATCTCGTGGATCTTGCGCAGTTCGACCGTCTCGTAGATCTGGATCGGGTCGAGCGGCAGGCCTGCGCGGGCAAAAAGCGCCATGGCCTCCACACTGGCCTGCTTGGTGTCGATGTAGATACCGGACTTGGCTCGACGCTCGACGATGCGCATGGCCTCCAGGATGGCCAGCGCCTCGCGGATCTGACCGCGGCTGACGGCGAAATGCTCCGCCAGTTCGCGTTCCGAAGGCGTTCGGCCGCTCTCCTTGTCCGAATGGGAGAACAGGTAGGCAGCGAGTTCTGCGAGGAGGTTCTTTTCTTTCATCGTCAACCGCGTTGCGCGTGCGCCTCCAGGAACCGCTCCGAAATGGTGAATCCCAGACCCGGTTTTTCCGGGATCGCTATCATACCGTCCCTGGCTTCGACAGTCTCTTCGACCAGATCATGGATCATCGGGTTGGCGCCAAGCGAATATTCGACGGTGAAACTCGACGGCGAGGCGGCGCAGACATGCAAGCCTGCGAAAAAACAGGGCGCGCCGGCCCACAAATGGGGTGCAAAGCGCAAATTGAAGGCGCTGGCGATGGTGCCGATCTTCATCGCCTCGCTGATGCCGCCGCAGAAAGCGGGATCAGGCTGGAAGATGTCGGCGGCTTTGAGCACGGCAAGGTCGCGGAAGGCATAGCGTGTCGCCTCGCTTTCGCCGGTGGCGATCGGGACGGCACCTGACGCCCGCACTTCAGCCATGCCGGGCTTGTCGTCAGCGATAATAGGTTCCTCGAACCAGGCGAGGTCCAAATCGTTGACAAGGTGGATGAAGCGCTTGGCCTCGGCCACCGTGTAGGTGCCGTGCGCGTCGACCATCAGTTCGACATCGGGGCCGAGCGCCTGCCGTGCGGCCCGCACGCGGGTGGCGGAAATGTGTGCCGCGCCATCCATGGCGCCAACGCGCATCTTCAGTGCCTTGAAACCGCCCTTGGCGATATAGGACTTCAACTGCTCGCCGATGGCGTCGGCGGCTGCCCAGCCGCCGGACGCATAGGCCGGCATGCGATCGAGCTTGCGGCCGCCGAGCAGCCGCCAGACCGGAACGCCAAGCGATTTGCCAAGAATGTCCCACAGCGCGATGTCGACGGCGCTGATGGCGGCGATGCTCATGCCGCGCCGCGCCAGTTGCGGCATGGCGTGGCCGCCACGCGCGGCGCTGTCGTGGCGCACGCCATTGTAGAGCATCTCCCATATGACGCCGATGTCGGCCGGATCGCGGCCGACCAGTTGCGGCCCGACCTCATGGTTCAGCATGTGGACGAGCGCACCGTAGCTGCCGGCACTGCCAGCGGCGTTCTTGCCTTCGCCCCAGCCGACCAGCCCGTCATCGGTCTCGATGCGCAGGATGGCGGCGTCGAAGGTCGTCACCTGACCGAAGTCGCTGCGGTGCTGCCGAGCGGCTTCGATCGGAACGCGGATCCACCAGGCTTGGACGGACTTGATACGCATATTCTTCCCCAGCCCCGCCGCCGGTCAGGGCGGAAGGGCGAATTTCCCAGAGGCAGTCGACTACTTGATCAGCGGCAGCAACGTTTCGGCGTTGATGCGCATCTGGTCGGTGTAGAATTTCTCGGTGAGCACGCTGGAGCCGTGGTCCTGGATGAACTTCAGCTGCTCGGGCGAGATGTCGACCGGATTGCGCTCGACCATGTCGGGATAGGGGGCTGCCGGCGTCCGGTCGACGGGCGCGACGAACTCGTTGGTCAGCGCGCCGTCGTAGCCGATCTCGCGCAAGGTGGCGACGATCTTCGGCCAGTCGATCTGGCCGAGGCCGGCGGCAAACCGGTTGTTGTCGGCGACATGGAAGTCGAACAGGCGCTTTCCGGCCTGCCGGATCGCGTCATAGACGTTAAATTCTTCCATGTGGATGTGATAGGCATCGAGGCAGACGCCGCATTCGGGGCTGACCGCATCGGCCAGCGCCAGCGCCTGGGCGCCGCGATTGAACAGATAGGTCTCGAAGCGGTTAAGCGGTTCGACAGCGATCTTGACGCCGACCTTCTTGGCGTGGGTGAAGCACTCGCGAGTGGCGTCGACTACCCACTTCCATTCCTCTTCCTCGGTCCCGTCAGGCACAACCTTGCCGACGGTCGCCGGAACCAGCGTGATGATCTCGCCATCGAGTTCGCTGACCATGGTCAGCACATCCTTGACATACTGAACGGAACGCTCGCGCTGGCCCTGGTTCCTGGCGGCAAGGTTGCGCTCGCCCAGCATCAGGGTCACCGCGCCCCAGCAGCGAATACCATGCTCCTTCAGCAGCGCCCGGGTCTCCTTGGTCTTGTACTGCTCGGGCTCGCCGGAAATCTCGATCGACTCATAGCCGAATTTCTTGATGCGCTTGAGCGTCGTCTCCAAGGGTTCCGCGCGCATCCAGTTGTGCGTCGAAAGATGCATGGTCTGTCCTTCCCAAATCGTCTCTATGGTTCGCCTGCGACATGCATCGCCAAAAGGCGACACAAAGGTTCCTCCCCAAGGCGTTCCCAGCCTTTTCTCGCAAACTGGTTCGACCAATTGGGCCTGAAGCGAGGTCTACAGCAAATTCTCCAGATCGGCAAGAAGCGCTGGGATGCAACTTTCGCTGTGGATTATTTGCTTGATTATATTGAGATATATAGGCCTGCACCGGGTGATTTTCGGGTCTTGGTGGCGCATTGCATGGCTTGACCAAATTTCCACATTTGGTAATACCAGAATGGCGGTGCGTGCAAGCACCCGTTGAGAAAAGACCAAAGTGGCTGGCCCTGTTTCCAATCGGCGCTATGCTCGGTCGCGAGAGAAATGAGGGAGGATGCCGATGCCGACGACAATGAAGGGCCCCGGGCTGTTTCTGGCGCAGTTCGCGGGCGACGCCGCGCCGTTCAACTCACTGGCGTCGATCACCAAATGGGCGGCCGGTCTCGGCTACAAGGGCGTGCAGATCCCGACCTGGGACGCGCGGCTGTTCGACCTCAAGAAGGCGGCTTCCTCCAAGGCCTATTGCGATGAGGTGAAGGGCATCTGCGCGGATGCCGGCGTCGAGATCACCGAACTGTCGACGCATCTGCAGGGGCAACTGGTGGCGGTGCATCCTGCCTATGACGCGCAGTTCGACGGCTTTGCGCCGGCTTCAGTGCACAACAATCCCAAGGCACGGCAAAAATGGGCGGTCGAACAGATGGAGTTCGGGGCCAAGGCCTCGAAGAACCTTGGCCTCAAGGCCTCGGTCAGCTTCTCGGGAGCGCTGGCCTTTCCCTACCTCTACCCCTGGCCGCAGCGGCCGGCCGGGCTGATCGAGGAAGCGTTCGCTGAGCTCGGCAAGCGCTGGAAGCCGATCCTCGATGTCTATGAGGATAATGGTGTCGATTTAGGCTACGAGATCCATCCCGGCGAGGACGTGTTCGACGGCGCCACCTTCGAGATGTTCCTCGATGCGGTCGGCGGCCACAAGCGCTGCAACATCAATTACGATCCGTCGCATTTCCTGCTGCAGCAGCTCGACTATCTCGAATTCATCGACATCTATCACGAGCGCATCAAGGCGTTTCACGTCAAGGACGCCGAGTTCAACCCGACCGGCCGGCAAGGCGTCTATTCCGGTTATCAGAGCTGGACCAACCGCGCCGGGCGCTTCCGTTCGCTGGGCGATGGACAGGTGGATTTCGGCGGCATCTTCTCCAAGCTCACCCAGTATGGCTACGATTCCTGGGCGGTGCTGGAGTGGGAGTGCTGCCTGAAGCATCCGGAGGACGGCGCGGCCGAGGGCGCGCCTTTCATTGAGCATCACATCATCCGGGTGACGGAAAAGGCATTCGACGACTTCGCCGGCGGCGCTACCGACAAGAAGTTGCTGCGCGCCATGATGGGAATCTGACGCGGTTTCCCCTCCCCCTCAAGGGGAGGGTGGCCCGAAGGGCCGGGAGGGGTCGGTTCATGCCGAACTCTGCCTCAACGACCCCACCCGATCCGCTGCGCGGATCGACCTCCCCTCAAGGGGGAGGTGAGCAACAGCGAGGAGCAAGATATGGTCGGCGCATCGAAGTCGGAAACGGGAGGCGGCCCGATCCGCTATGGCATGGTCGGTGGCGGGCAAGGCGCTTTCATCGGCGCGGTGCACCGGATCGCGGCGCGGCTGGACAATGATTTCGTGCTGGTTGCCGGTGCTTTGTCAGCCGACCCGGCCCGTGCCAAGGCCTCGGCCGCCGAACTGGGGCTCGACCCCGCACGCAGCTATGCATCCTATGCCGAGATGGCCAAGGCCGAGGCGAAGCGCCCCGACGGCATCGAGGCAGTGGCCATCGTCACGCCCAACAATGTCCATGTGCCGGCGGCAAAAGCCTTCCTCGAGGCCGGCATCCACGTCATCTGCGACAAGCCGCTGGCGACGACGCTCGCCGAAGCAAAAAAGCTTGCCGCGATAGTCGAGAAGACTGGCAAGGTGTTCGTGCTGACGCACAACTACACCGCCTATCCGATGATCCGGCAAGCACGCGAAATGGTCGCCAAGGGTGTGCTCGGCGACATCCGCATCGTGCAGTCCGAATATCCGCAGGACTGGCTGACCGAGGATTTGGCCGCGACAGGCCAGAAGCAGGCGGCGTGGCGCTCCGACCCCAAGCAGGCAGGCGCCGGCGGTGCGCTGGGCGATATCGGCACGCATGCCTACAACCTCGCCCGCTTCGTCTCGGGGCTGGAACTGGACTCCCTGTCGGCCGATCTCGACGCCTTCGTGCCGGGCCGGCTACTCGATGACAACGTCAACGTCATGCTGCGCTTCAAGCCGGTCGGCAAGACGCATCCGGCCAAGGGCATGATCTGGGCAAGCCAGGTGGCGCCCGGCCATGAGAACGGGCTGAAACTGCGCATCTACGGTTCGAAGGGTGGGCTGGAATGGTTGCAGGCCGACCCAAACTATCTCTGGTACACGCCGTTCGGCCAGCCCAAGCAACTGCTCACCCGCAATGGCGCTGGCTCGTTGCCGGTGGCGGGCCGTGTCAGCCGCGTGCCGTCAGGCCATCCCGAGGGCTATCTCGAAGGTTTCGCCAACATCTACCAGGAGGCCGCGCGCGCCATCCGCGCTGCCCGCAAGAAAGGCGGCAAGCCGGCAAAGGATGTCGTCTTCCCGACCATTCACGACGGTGTCGAGGGCATGGCCTTCATCGAGGCCTGTGTGAAGTCGTCGAAGAAGAATGGGGCGTGGACGAAACTCTGAAATAGAGGCGGTCCGGGGGATCCAAGGGGAGGGGGGCGTCGATGAAAATCGGCATGTGCATGTTCTTATGGACGACGGCCGTGTCGAAGACACACGAGCCACTGCTGCGCGACATCAAGGCAACCGGTTTCGATGGCATTGAGATACCGATCTTCGCCGGCACGCCGGACGACTATAAAAAACTCGGCGATCTGCTCGACCGCATCGGACTGGAGCGGACCGCTGTTTCGGCCATGGGCGATCCAGGGATGAATTTGATCTCGGCCGACGCGGCGACGCGCAAGGCCGGTGTCGACTACATGAAATGGGCGATCGACTGCGCGCAGGCACTTGGCGCCGACACGCTGAGTGGCCCGCTGCATTCGACGCTCGGGTCGTTTTCCGGCTCCGGACCGACCGCTGCCGAGAAAAAGCGCTCCGTCGCCTCGCAGCGGGCGATCGGCGACCATGCCGGCAACAAGGGCGTCACCATCGGGCTCGAGGCGCTGAACCGCTTCGAATGCTATCTCCTCAACACGATGGCTGATTTGTCTGAGCATATCGACGCCATCGACCGGCCGCACATCAAGGCGATGTACGACACCTTCCACGCCAATATCGAGGAGGCCGACCCGATCGGCGCCTACACGAAACACCGCCGGAATGTCGTGCATATCCATATTTCGGAGAACGATCGCGGCGTGCCGGGGCGCGGCAACATTCCGTGGAAGGAAACATTCTCGGCCATCCGCAAGAGCGGCTATGACGACTGGCTGACGATCGAAGCGTTCGGCCGTTCGCTGAAGGATTTGGCGGCGGCGACCAAGGTTTGGCGGGATTTTTCAGAGACGCCGGAAGCGGTTTATCGGGATGGGTATAAGCATATCAGGAACGGGTGGAGGAAAGCCGCTTAGGCACCCTTCGTCATGGTGGGACGGAGCAAAGCCTTCCAACACACCTGCCGCCGCGTTCCTTCACACCCCCCTCTGTCCTGCCGGACATCTCCCCCGCAAGGGGGGAGATCGGATGTCCGTCGGCCTTCGCTAATCTTCGGCGTTGGAAGGACGGCGCCGTCAGCGGAACCGCCCAATCTCCCCCCTTGCGGGGGAGATGGCCGGCAGGCCAGAGGGGGGTGCTGTCCCGCCGACTTTTCGCCCAATTGTGCACCACAGGACGATCACCCCTGCTCGGCCTGGATCCTGTTGTAGTCGTGGATCGTCTGGCTCAGCCGGCGGCGCAGGAAGTTGGAGATGTTGTCGAAGATGAAGACAACGGCCAGGATCAGCAGCACCATGTAGAAGACGTTGGCCCAGTTGGAGTTGGTGCGCATCGCTTCCCACAGCTTCAGGCCGATGCCGCCGGCGCCGACAGCGCCGATGATGGTCGCGCCGCGGGTGTTGGATTCCCACTGGTAGAGCGTCTGGCTGATGAACACCGGCACCACTTCCGGCAGCACGCCGTAGCGCTGCACCAGAAGGCCGTTGGCTCCGGTCGAGGTAATACCCTCGCGCGGTTTGTCGTCGATGTTCTCCAGCGCCTCGGAATAGGTTTTGCCGAGCGTGCCGATCTCGGCGAAGAAGATGGCTGCACTGCCCGCCAGCGGTCCCGGCCCGAAGGCACGGGTGAAGAACAGCGCCCAGATCAGCATGTCGATGGAACGCATGAAGTCGAAGAAGCGCTTGAGCACCTGGTTGACCAGCCGGCTGGGCGTGATGTTGCGAGCGGCGAAGAAGGCCAGCGGAAAGGCGACGATGCCGCCCAGCATGGTGCCGAGAAAGGCCATGACGATGGTCTGCAGGAGCTTCGTCCAGACATCGCCATGCTGCCACTGGGCGTTGTTCCAGATGTTGTCGCCGGCCAGTGCCAGGTTGGACGTGCCTGGTTTCAGTTCCGGTCCGGAGACGATCAGCGAGGCGACTTCGCTTGCCGACTTGCCGAAGAACGGCGAGCGGGTGTCGAAGACGAAGTTTGCCCAGCCGAGAAATCGCTTTCGGATCCTGACGCGGTCAACGGCGACACGGGCCTCGCCGGCAAAGCCCATGTCGGCGACGACCTCATCTTCATGCGCGGTGATCCAGCCGGGAACCGGCCCCGAGATCAGCGGCTTGCCGGTGCCAAGCACGACCGCAACGGTCTCACCATTGGCAGTTATCGTCGCTTGCGTCTTGCTGAAGGTGACCGACTTGGCGGCGCCGTCGATAAGGACCGTCACCGAACCATCGGCATTGGTCTTGACCCAGTCCGGATCTGGGTTCGGGCCGAGCACCGAGAAGCGTGGATATTTGGCGGTGATCCGCGTTTCGTCGAGGCGGAAGATCGGCTGCACGTCGTAGCTGATCCATTGGGTCAGAAACAGCGGCAGCCGCTCCCAGTGCGATTCCCGCATGACCTGCGGCAGGTTGAAGAACCACAAGGCATAGAGCAGGTAGAGGAAGATGCCGCCAAGCAGCATCAGCGGCCCGAAGCGCTTGTGGAACGGCCGCTGGAACACCTGCGGGAAGCGCTCTTCGATCGACTGGATTTGATCGGCGGTCAAGGCAGCCATGGTCAAGCCCCCACCACGAAAGCCTGCTCGCCGACCAGCTTGCGGCGCAGCCAGGCGGAGAACTGGTCGACGATGAAGATCGTCGTGAACAGGAGCAGCACGAGGGCTATCGTCTTGGCGCCGAAGCCGCGCGAGATCGACAGCTTCAACTCCTCGCCGATGCCGCCGCCGCCGACCGCGCCCATGATGGTGGAAATGCGGACATTTATCTCAACACGCAGCAGCGTGTAGGACATGAAGTTGGGCAGCACCTGTGGCAGGCCGGCAAAGCGCACCCGCTCGAACCAGTTGGCGCCGACAGCCCTCAGGCCCTCTTCGGCGCGCATGTCGATATTCTCGTTGATCTCGTAGAACAGCTTGCCCAGCGCGCCGATCGAATGCAGGCCGATGGCGATGATGGCGGCGATCGGGCCGATCGAGACGATGGCGGCGAACAGACCCGCGATGACGATCTCGGGAAAGGCGCGCAGCAGCTCCATGAGGCGCTTGACGATCAGCCGCAGCACCGGATGCGGCGTCAGATTGCGCGCCGCGATGAAGGAGAACGGCACGGCGAAGACGAAGCCGATGAAGGTCGAGACCAGCGCCACGTTGAGCGTGGTCAGCATCAGCTCGAAATATTCGGGGATGTAGAAGCTGCCCCAGACATAGGAGCGGCCAAGCGGAAAGTTGAATTCCTGTGTGCCGGTGTCATGCGGGGAAGCGATGTCGAACATCGCCCGCCAGACATCGTTCCAGTCCTTGGGGACGAGCCAGCTCAGGAAGTCCAGCAAATGCGGCAACCGGTCGAAGAAATGCCCGGCATTGGCCTCGTCGGCGAACCACATGGTGCTGCCGAGCGCGACGATGAGAAGGCCGACACCGATGGCGGTGTAGAGCCGGCGCAAGGACGTCTGGCGACGCCAGGCGTCGGCCATCTGGTGAGTGGCGCCGGAAGGGGCTGTCACGGAAAGGGTCATGATCGGACATGCAAGAAGGGCGGCGTTTTCTCGACGCCGCCCTTCCTGATTTCGCCGTTAGCCGCCAATGGCTGCCTTACGGGCTTCGACGATGACGTTGTAGAAGTCCGCCTTAACCGGGACGTAGCCGGTAAAGTCGCCGCCTTCGACGCCTTCGAAGCAAGCCTTGTCCTTCTTCGGCAACTGCGTGAAGAAGTTGGCGAGCTTGGCGGTCATCTCGTCGCCGAGCGCGGTGCGCACGACCAGCGGGCCGTTCGGGATCAGGCCCGAGCGCCAGACTTCGACGAAGTCGTTGGGGTCGACGGCGCCCTTGGCGACTTCCTTGTGGAAGGTGCCCGAGGTGTAGCCGTCCTTGAAGTCGCCGATACCGGAGGAATCGTCCACCGCCACATCGACCTTGCCGTCGCGCACGGCCAGAACGTTGTTCTCATGGCCGCCGTTGAACTGGGTCGAAGCGAAGAAGGTTTCGTTCGAAGCGCCGGTGTCCTTCGGGATCTGGGTCAGCGGGATCAGATAGCCGGAGGTCGAATCCGGATCGGCGTAGCCGAGCTTCTTGCCCTTGGCCGACTTGATATCGGTGATCCCCGAGGATTTCAGCGCCAGACCGATCGAATAGTAGCCGGTGGCGCCGTCGGTCTGCTGGGTGGTGAGGATCGGGGTGACCGCCTTCGGGTCCTTGAGAGCGATGCTGGCGTAGCCGGAAGCGCCGAGTTCGGCGAAGTCGAGCGTGCCGCCAAGCAGGCCCTGGATGACGCCGTCATAGTCGGCGGCGGGGAACAGCGAAACCTTTTCGAAGCCGAATTCGGCCTTCAGATGGTCGGCGAGGCACTGGTAGTTGCGCAGCCGGTCGGTTTCGTTTTCGCCGCCGAGGATGCCGACGCGAAATTCCTTCATGTCGGCGGCATGGGCCATGCTGGTCGCCATGGCGAGCACCGAAACGGCGCTGAAAACCATCTTCCTGAACATCTGTAATCTCTCCTGTAGGTTCCGGCCCCGCGCCGGCAGCGTTCTCGATTTTGACAGGTGCCCTTGACGCGGGCTGTCGATCCCAACCGCTCTCTCTTGTTTGTCCATGATCTTGCCCGAAAACCGGATTCCACTTTTCGGGATCATGGACTCAATATCCCGGGAATGCGGGTTCGAGCGGTGCGGCGGATGCGGCGATCTTTCGGCTGAAGGCAACGCTGGTCGAGGTGATGGCCTCGGAGATTTCCTGGCCATTGCTGTCGGCGCCGTAGACGAGACGCACGGCCTCGCGGTTGAGTTCTTCCGGCGGGCCGTCGAAGACGACCTTGCCGGCGGCCATGCCGATGATGCGGTTGCAGTAGGTGCGGGCGGTGTCCAGCGTGTGAAGATTGGTGACGACGGTGATGCCGTCGCGCAGATTGATGTCCTGCAGCGAATCCATCACCACCTTGGCGTTCAGCGGGTCGAGCGAGGCGATCGGCTCGTCGGCGAGGATCACTTTGGGCTGCTGCATCATGGCGCGGGCGATGGCGACGCGCTGCTGCTGGCCGCCCGACAAGGTGCCTGCGGGCTGCAGCGCGGTGCGGGCGATGTCAAGCCGCTCGAGTGCCGCGACCGCCTCGGCGCATTCGGCGCGCGAGAACATGCCGAACAGGTTGGTGATGGTCGAACGGTGGTTCAGCTTGCCGAGCAGCACGTTGGTCAGCACGTCGAGGCGCGGCACCAGGTTGAACTGCTGGAAGATCATGGCGCAGTCACGCTGCCAGCGCCGCAGCGGCGAGCCGCGCAACTGGGAAACCTCGGCGCCGTCAAAAAAGATCGATCCCTGGCTGGGATCGATGAGACGGTTGATCATGCGAAGAAGGGTCGATTTGCCGGCGCCCGAACGGCCGATAATGCCAACCATCTGACCCTGTGGGATGGCGATGTTGATGTCGCTGACGGCGGTGTTCTTGCCAAATCGGCGGCTGACACCGCGGATTTCGAGCGTGGCGGAATTTGCTGACATGGGGCAGGTTCCAGTCTGGACCATATTGATCGTCAGGCACTCGCCTAACGCAGCCACATGAACCTGCCGTGTCGCGGTGATGTCAGTTTTGTTACGCTCCACAGGTGTGGAGTTATGGCCGGCCCAGGGCCAGCAGGTCCTCGAAGTGCTCCATGTCCCTGAAGCCGCAGAAGGCGGGAGTTTTGATTTCGATCACGGGAGCCTGCTGCTCGAAAAAGCTTGAGAGAGTCATCGAACAGGTCCTGCCATGTGGCTGCCATGACGATGATGTGAAGAATTATCCTTCGTATTTTTCCAGGAAGGCCTCGGCCGATAGTTCCCGGAAATCGTCGAGCGAAGCGCGCAGCCTGGCATGATCCCAGTCCCACCAGGCAAGCGCCTGATAACGGTCGGCGGTGCGGCGGTCGAAGCGCTCACGGATCGGTTTGGCCGGCACGCCGGCGACGATGGTGTAGGGGGCGACGTCCTTCGAGACGACGGCTCCGGCGCCGATCGCCGCGCCGTCACCGACGGTGACGCCGGGCAGGATGGTCGAGCCGTGGCCGAGCCAGGTGTCGTGGCCGATGGTGACTCGCCTGGCGCGACGCTGGGCGAAGAATTCTGTCTCGTGCTCGGCGTCGTCCCAGTAGTCCGAGGCGCGATAGGTGAAATGGTGCAGCGTTGGCCGCCAGGTCGGGTGGTTGGTGGCGTTGATGCGCACGCTGGCGGCGATGTTGGCGAACTTGCCGATCGTCGCGCACCAGACGGCGCAGTCCTGCATCATGTAGGAATAGTCGCCAAGCTCGCTTTCCGACACCCGGCTGCGGTCGGCGATCTCGGTCCAGCGGCCGAGCGTCGAATTCTGCACATCCGCCGTCGGATGGACCAGCGGCGTCTCGGACAATTTCCTGGTCATGCGGCGATTTTTCCGGGAGCGAAAGCGGTGACGTCGATGATGCGGTCGGCAACCGCCTCGCGTACGTCGTGGTCATGGAAGATGCCGAGCAGCGCGACATCAGCCGCCTTCTTGGCGGCGATGAGTTCAATCACGACATCGCGGTTTTTGGCGTCGAGCGAGGCGGTCGGCTCGTCGAGCAGCAGGATCGGATGCTCGGTGATGAAGCCGCGTGCGATGTTGACGCGCTGCTGCTCGCCACCGGAGAAGGTCGCAGGTGGCAATGCCCAGAGTTTCTCCGGCAGGTTGAGCTGCGCCAGCAAGGCGCGTGCCTTGCCGCGGGCAATCTCGCGATCCTCGCCGCGCTCGACCAGCGGTTCGGCGACGACATCCAGCGCCGAAACGCGCGGCACGGTGCGCAGGAATTGGCTGACATAGCCGATCGTTTGCCGGCGCACGGCAAGCACGGTGCGCGGGCTGGCAGTGGCGAGGTCGATCAGCCCGTCATCGTGGCTGACGATGATCTGGCCTTCGTCGACGGCGTAGTTGCCGTAGAGCATCTTCAGGATCGAGCTCTTGCCGGCACCGGACGGGCCGCCGAGCACGGTGCATTCGCCGGCCCTGATCGAGAACGAGACACCGGCGATAACAGGCAATTTGATGCCGTCGCGCAGATGCATGGTGAAGCTCTTGGCGACGTCTGAGACAACGAGGGGCGTCGGCATCAGAAGGTCCTCCAATCGCTGTTGGTTTGCGGGCCAGCACCCCCCTCTGGCCAATGCAATTGCATGTGCGGAATAACGGTGAAATCTCGAAGCGGGTGTTTGCGAGGTGTCGGCGCGAGGCACCCCCCTCTGTCCTGCCGGACATCTCCCCCGCAAGGGTGGAGATTGGCAGTTTCACCCGCAGCGCTTTTCTTGCAGCCTTGGTAATTGGTGAAAGCAGCAGGGACAGCCGATCTCCCTCCTTGCGGGGGAGATGGCCGGCAGGCCAGAGGGGGGTGCCTCGCGCCAAGGTTTCGCGAACACGCGCTTTGAGACTTCATCGTCAAACCTGCAGAATCGAGGAAACGAGCAACTGGGTGTAGGGCGCGCGCGGGTCGTCGAGCACGCGGTCGGTGAGGCCGCTTTCGACGACGCGGCCGTCCTTCATCACCATCATGCGCTGCGACAACAGCCGCGCCACGGCAAGGTCATGGGTGACGACGATGGCCGCCAGGCCGAGATCGGTGACCAGCCCGCGCAACAGATCGAGCAGGCGCGCCTGGACCGAGACATCGAGGCCGCCGGTCGGTTCGTCCATGAACACCAGACGCGGGCCGGTGACGAGGTTGCGGGCGATCTGCAGGCGCTGGCGCATCCCGCCGGAAAAGGCGCGCGGTTCGTCGTCGATGCGGTCCTCGTCGATCTCGACGCGCGACAGCCAGTCGACCGCGGTGGCGCGGATCTTGCCGTAGTGGCGGTCGCCGACCGCCATCAGCCGCTCGCCGACATTGGCGCCGGCCGATACCGTCATGCGCAGGCCGTCGGCCGGGTTTTGGTGGACAAACCCCCAGTCGGTGCGCATCAGGAAGCGGCGCTCGGCCTCACTCATGCGGTAGAGTTCGCGGAACTGGCCATCGCGCATGCGGTAGCTGGCGGTGCCGGAGGAGGGCAGCAGCCGCGTCGACAGGCAGTTGAGCAATGTCGTCTTGCCGGAGCCGGACTCGCCGACCACAGCCAGGACTTCGCCCGGCCACAGGTCGAAGGAGACGTTGTCGCAGCCGACGCGCGAGCCGTAGAATTTGGAAAGTGCCGAGACGCGCAGCAGCGGTTCGTCGGTCATTGCTTCTCCTTACCCTCCCCCTTGTGGGGAGGGTCGGCGCGCAGCGCCGGGGTGGGGGTTGAGTGGGCCGTAGATTGGTCAAGACCCCCCGCGCCTTCGGCGCGACCTCCCCACAAGGGGGAGGTAGGGGCGTTGCGCCGCTTCTCGCAATGGTCTGTGTCCGAGCAGACGAACATGTGGCCGCCATGGTCGTCGAGGATGACCTCGTCGAGATAGACATTCTCGGCCGCGCACAGCGCGCAGGGCTGGTCGAAGGTCTGCACCTCGAACGGATGATCCTCGAAGTCGAGGCTGACCACGTCGGTGAACGGCGGCACCGCATAGATGCGCTTTTCGCGGCCGGCGCCGAACAGCTGCAGCGCCGGTGAGCGATGCATCTTGGGATTGTCGAATTTCGGCGTCGGCGACGGGTCCATCACATAGCGGCCCTCGACCTTGACCGGATAGGCATAGGTGGTGGCGATGCGGCCGTGTTTGGCGATGTCCTCGTAGAGCTTGACATGCATGAGGCCGTATTCCTCCAGCGCATGCATCTTGCGCGTTTCGGTCTCTCGCGGTTCAAGGAAGCGCAGCGGCTCAGGGATAGGCACCTGATAAACAAGCACCTGGCCCGCCGTCAGCGGACGCTCGGGGATGCGGTGGCGGGTCTGGATGATGGTGGCGCTGGCTGTGTCGGTGGTCACCGCGACGTTGGCGACCTTCTTGAAGAAGGCACGGATCGAGACTGCGTTGGTGGTGTCGTCGGCACCCTGGTCGATCACCTTCAAGACATCATGGGGGCCGATGATTGAAGCGGTGACCTGGACGCCGCCGGTGCCCCAGCCATAGGGCATCGGCATTTCGCGCGAGGCGAACGGCACCTGGTAGCCGGGAATGGCGATGCCCTTGAGGATCGCCCGGCGGATCATCCTTTTGGTCTGCTCGTCGAGATAGGCGAAGTTGTAGGTGGCGATGTCGGTCATGGCGATCACATCCACATTGTGCTATTGAATCGGCGTCCAGGACGCGGAAACAGGGGCGAAATCGGATGACCCAGACCGCTTGGCTGCATATCGGAATTCTGCTGCTGGCGTTCGTCGGCGTGGTCGCGTTTATCCTCCGAAGAATGGTTTTTCCCGCAGCCAGGGAAGGCGCGCATGGCGAGAGCGTTGGCATCGGCGGCGGCTACAGTGGCGGGCATGGCGACCATTCGCACGACAGCGGTGGCGGTGATGGCGGGTCGGGCGACTAGGCTCATTCCGCCGCCTCCTTCTTGTCTTCCAGCATGTCGGCATTTCCGCGGGCGTCGTGTTCGGCGCGCATGCGGCGCACGAGGTCGAGTTCGGCCTGGAAGTCGACATAGTGCGGCAGCTTCAGATGTTCGACGAAGCCGGTCGCCTGGACGTTGTCGGAATGCGAAATGACGAACTCCTCGTCCTGCGCGGCGGCGACGACATCCTCGCCGAGTTCGGAGGCGCGCAGCGCCCGGTCGCAAAGCGCCATCGCCATCGCCTTGCGCTCGCTCTGGCCGAAGACCAGGCCGTAGCCGCGGGTGAACTGCGGCGGCGCCTTGGCTGAGCCTTTGAACTGGTTGACCATCTGGCATTCGGTGACGCGGACAGTGCCGAGCGGGACAGCGAAGGGCAGTTCGGGCACGTCGAGCTCAAGCTCGACCTCGCCGATGCGGATCTCGCCGACGAAGGGATGGTTGCGGGCATAGCCGCGCTGGGTGGAATAGCCGAGCGCCAGCAAAAAGCCCTCGTCGCCGCGTGACAGCGCCTGCAGGCGGATGTCGCGCGCCATCGGGAATTCCAGCGGCTCGCGGGTGATGTCGCCGGGGACATGGTCCTGCGGCATGTCGCCGTCCGGTTCGATCAAGCCTTCGCGGGCGAGGATCGCCGATACGCGCGGCATGGCTTGCGCTTCCGTCTCGCGCAGCAAGGGCTGGGCGACGTCGGCGCCGACGGCAAGCTCGGGATCGAGCAGCCGGTGGGTGTAGTCGAATGTGGGCCCGAGCAATTGGCCGCCGGGCAGGTCCTTATAGGTCGCCGACACGCGCCGCTCGACCAGCATGCCGGCGGTGTCGATGGGCCTGGTGTAGCCGAAGCGCGGCAGCGTGGTGCGATAGGCGCGCACCAGGAAGATCGCCTCGATCAGGTCGCCGCGCGCCTGGACGATTGCGAGTGCCGCCAACTCACGGTCGTAGAGCGAGCCTTCGCTCATCACCCGATCCACGCCGAGCGCCAGCTGCTCGACGATCTGGTCGAGGCGAAGGGCCGGCACCGAACGGTCGCCGCGTCGGCGGTCGGCAAGCAGGCTGTGGGCGTTGGCGATTGCGGCTTCGCCACCTTTTACCGCGACATACATTTTTTACGCCTCCATTGTCTTGATGCGCGTCGTGCGCGGCAGGCAGGCAATGCCATCTGATGTGGCGAGTATGATGTCGACGCCGCGCGGAAAGCGCTGGTTATTCTGCTTCCACTGCTCGACGAAATGGCGCGGTATCTGTGCCGGCGCGATCGTGGCGCTGGTTTCGATGCCGGGACCTTCGAGCAACAGCGGCGTGCCGGACACGAGATCGCCGACTTGCAGGATCAGCGTGGTCGAACGGTCGGGATAGTCCTGGGTGCCCTGCGAAAAACCATCGAGCGACATCATCTCGGCCGGGGCCGCGATGAAGGCGAAATGCGCATCGGCCGGTGTGTTGGCCAATGGCGCGCCGGTGTGGAACCCAAGCCAGGGTCTGATCGCGGTGGAAGCTTGCAGGGTCTGGTCGAGCCAGAGCGGGGTGTCGTTATCGCACAGCGCCAGTGCGATGGCGCCGGCGGCCGCCGAGAGCGGCGCCGGCGGGCGGGCGAAGGCCGGCAGCGGCTGCACGCTGCCTGGCCGCGCCATTGCGTCCATGACGGCGCGGAACACCGTCTGGGCATTGAAGACCGGATCGGCGAAACCGCCCTCTATCGATTGCGCTGCAATGTCCATCAGTCTTCTCCGCGAACCATGGTGAAGAAATCCACCTTCGTTGCCGCCGTCTCGGCGCGGCGTTTTTCATGCGCTGCGGTCAGAGCCGACCGCAGGGGCGCTATCAGTCCGGTCTCGACTTCATTGCGGCGGGCAGGGTCCTGCCACAGCGCGTCGGCGATGGCCGCCAGCTTCGCCTTCTGCTTGTCGCGGCCAAGCGCATAGCAATGTCCGACCTGCCCGGAGGGCAGCCGGACGGTGGCGCGGGTGACGGTCGCCTCGCCGACGTTGAAGGGCGCGCCGCCGCCGCCGATGCGGCCGCGCACGGTGACCAGCCCGGTCTCGGGGCCGCGCAGCAGTTCTGCTTCCGAAGGCAATCCGGCTTCATTCCAGAGCCGGACGATGTCATCGCCGCTGGATTGCGCCAGTGTCGCCATGGCGGCCTTGCGCTCGGCCTGGTCGCGGGCTTCCTGTCCTCGCATCAGCAGCATTCCTCTTTGTCAATTTGTCTATTGATATAGACAACTATACAAATTATACCTATTATCTAACGCGTGTCCATGACGGGTGGATGACAGCGATATAAGACTGGGCGCTGGAAGGTTGGGGCAATGATAGTCGGGCGGCTGGCAGCGGACAGCATCGAGCGGCGCAGTGGCGTTTCGCTGTGGCGGCAGATCGCCGACAAGATCCTGCATGCGATCGCCATCGGCGATTTCACGGAGAATGCAGCGTTGCCGCCGGAGGTGGCGCTGGCAGAACGCTATGGCGTCAACCGTCACACGGTGCGCAGCGCCATATCGGCCCTTGTAAGGGAAGGCGTGCTGCGGGCCGAGCAGGGGCGCGGCACCTTCGTACTGTCGCGCAAGCGGCTGTCCTATCCGATCGGCGCGCGCACACGCTTTTCGACAGGGCTGCAAGGGCAAACGACGGAACGGCACATCGTCCTGCTCGCCTCGTCGATCGAGCCGGCCAGCCAGCGCGTTGCCGAGGGCCTTGGCCTTGCCAGGGGAGCCGATGTGATCCGGTTGGAAACGCGCGGCGAAGCCGACGGACGGCCGGTGTCGCGTGCTGCCGGCTGGTTCGAGGCCCGGCGCTTTGCCGGCATCGATGCCGCGATGGCGCAAACCGGCTCGATCACCGCATCGCTGGCGCGTTTCGGCATCGACGACTATCTCCGGCAATCGACCGTGCTGTCGGCGCGCCATGCCGATGCGGCGGACCTTGCCGACCTCGACCTGCTGCCGGGCGCCATCGTGCTGGTCACGGTTGCCGTCAACGTCACGCCGGACGGCCAGCCGATCCAGTTTTCCGAGTCGCGCTTCCCGGCCGAGCGGGTGGAGCTGAAGCTGTCGGCGCTGTAGCTAACGTCGTCGTCCTTGGGCGAAGCAGGAGCGCAGCTCCGTCGCGGAGACCCAAGGATCCATGCCGCGATCTCGGGCGAAGAGCGCAGCGGCGCAGAATTCTGCACCGAAGCAACGCTCTCAGGTCACGGCATGGATCCTATGGTCTGCGCCGCGTCGCTTCGCTCCTCGCTCCGCCATAGGATGACGAAGCGATGGATGTTGCGGCTAGTCGCCAAAGCATCAGATCTACCAAGTTGGGCGCTCAACGATCTCCGAATTCGTGTCGAACAGGCGCCTCTATCCGACCTCGATCACAGCCTTGATCAGGCCGGATTTCTCGTGTGCCCAGCGGGCGAGATCGCGCGGCGTGCCGGCGAGTGTGGTGCGGTGTGTGACGAGCTTGGCCAGGGGCACGGCGCCGTTGCGGATCGAGGCGGCGACGTGATCGAAGTCGGCGCGCAGCGCGTTGCGGCTGCCGATCAGCGTCATCTCGCGCTTGTGGAATTCCGGATCGGAAAAGCTGATGTCGTCCTTGACGACGGAGACCAGCACCAGCGTTCCGCCATGCGCGACATGGGCGAAAGCCGACTGCACCGATTGGGTGTTGCCGGTGGCGTCGAAGACGACATCGAAGCCTTCGCCTGATGTCGCTCCCTTGACCAGATCGGGCACCGCGCCGCGCGACCCGTCGAGGGTCTGGAAACCAAGCTCATTTGCGGCGAAGGCGAGCCTTTCACTGCTCATGTCGAGCAGCGTCACGTCGAGCCCGGCGATGCGGGCGAAGATGGCGGTGCCGAGCCCGATCGGGCCAGCGCCGATGACCAGCGTGCGGGCGCCGGGGTCGGCGCGGGCGCGCCGCACTGCATGCGCGCCGATGGCCAGGAACTCGACTGCGGCGGCGTCGGCCAGCGAAAGGCCGTTGGCGGGATAGAGATTTTGCGCCGGCACCAGAATCCGTTCGCACATGGCGCCGTCTCGATGCACGCCCAAGACCTCGATCCTGACGCAGCAATTGGGCTTGCCGTGCCGGCAGGCGATGCACTTGCCGCAGGAAAGATAGGGGTTGATCACCACGGGCTCACCAACGGCAAGATCGACGCCGTCGCCGGCCTCGACGATCGTTCCCGACACCTCATGGCCCATGATGCGGGGATAGGCGAGGAACGGGTGCTTGCCCTCGAAAATGTGGTAGTCGGTGCCGCAGATGCCGACATGGCTGACCGCCACCAGCGCCCAGCCGGGAGGCGGTGCCTCTGGTGCGGGCCGGTCTTCAAGGACAAGATCGCCGGGCGAACGGCAGAGGACGGCTTTCATGCGCTAATCCAGTCATGAAATCGCCGGCCCGTTGGTGTGGCGGGCCGGCGGTTGATTGCGGGATCGCTACTTGCCGCGGCGGCGCAGGCCGTCGAAGTAGACGATGATGATGATCAGCGCGCCAGTGATGATGCGCTGCCAGAACGAGTTGACGTTGAGCAGGTTGGCGCCGTTGTTGATGGTGGCCAGGATGAAGGCGCCGAGCAGCGGCCCATGCACCGAGCCGACGGCGCCGAACAGCGAGGTGCCGCCGATGACCGAAGACGCGATCGCCTGCAGCTCCCAGCCCTCGGCCTGCGTCGGGTTGCCGATGCCGATGCGGGCCGCCAGCAGCACGCCGACAAAGGCGGCGCACAGGCCCGACAGCGTGTAGGCCATGTAGATGGTGCGCTGGACATTGACGCCGGACAGGCGCGAGGCCTCGGCGTTGGAGCCGACCGAAAACAGGTATCGGCCCCAGCGGCTGTGGTGCAGGAAAATATAGGCCGGAATGCCGACCAGGATCACCATCCAGAACAGGTTGGGGATGCCGATGAAGGAATTGCGCGAGAAGGCGGTGAAGGTGTCGCTGTTGATGTTGATCGAATTGCCGTTGGTCATCAAAAGGCCGATGCCGCGCAGCGAGGTCAGCGTTGCCAGCGTGATGATGAAGGGCGGCAGGCCCATCTTGACGATGCCGAAGCCGTGGAACATGCCGATGGCGACGCCGACCAGCAGCGTCACCAGAATGGCGAGCCAGATGGGGAAGCCGGCATTGATCATCATGGCCACGACCACGGTGGCGAAACCGACCACGGCGCCGACCGACAGGTCGATGCCGCCGGTGATGATGACGAAAGTCTGGCCGACCGCCATGATGGCGATCATCGAGCCCTGGCGCAAGAGATTGGCCATGTTGTTGGCGGAGGCGAAGCTCGTCGTCGCCACGGAGAGAAGGATCCAGAGCAGAACCAGCAGCGCCAAAAGCGTCAGCCCAAACAGGACATTATAGTTGCGCTTCGGTTTTTCGACGGCAATCGCCTCGGTGCTCATATTTGTCCTCCCAGCTTTTCTTGTTTCTCGGCGAGCGCCTGAGTAAGAATATCCTCGTGGCTGGCGGCGTGAAAACCGTGCGTCGCCACCAGTTTGCCGCGCCGGAACACATGCAGCGTGTCGGCGAGTTCATAGACTTCCGGCAGATAGGACGAGATCAGGATGATGCCGGCGCCCTTTGACAAAAGTGCGCCGAACAGGCGGTAGATCTCGGCCTTGGTGCCGACATCGACGCCGACCGTCGGCTCGTCGAAGATGAACAGCTTGGCGCCGTGCGCCAGCCATTTGCCGATGACGATCTTCTGCTGGTTGCCGCCCGACAGGCTGGATGCCAGCGCGCCGCGCGTCGGTGTCTTGATGCGCAGATCGGCGATCTGGCGATCGGCTTGCGTCTTCTCCTGCGTGCTCGAAATCAGCAGATTGTTCGAGATACGCTTGTAGATCGGGAGGTTCAGGTTGAAGCCGACCGGCAGGTTGAGGCAGAGGCCCTGGTCGCGGCGGCTCTCCGGCGCCAGCGCCATGCCGAGCTTGATCGCGTCATGCTCGGAATTGACCTGCACCTCCTTGCCTTCCCAGAGGATCTGGCCGGCGGATTTGCGGTGGCGGCCGTAAAGCGTGGTGACGAACTCGCTGCGTCCGGCACCGATCAGGCCATAGAGTCCGACGATTTCGCCGGCGCGGACCGTCATCGAGACATTTTCGAAGCCCTTGCCGGACAGGCTCCTCGCCTCGATGATGGCGGCGCCCGGCGTGAAATGCTCCTTATGATAGACCTGCTCGATCGAGCGGTTGATCATCATCTTGACCAGCTCGGCATCGTTGGTCTCGGCGATGTTGCGGGTGCCGACCAGCGTGCCGTCGCGCAGCACGGAAACACGGTCGGCGAGCTCGAACACTTCCTCCATACGGTGGCTGATGTAGATGATCGTCACGCCTTCGCCCTTCAGCCGACGGATCAGGGTGAAAAGCTGGTCGGCCTCCTTGCGGGTGAGGTAGGCGGTCGGCTCGTCGAAGATCAGGAATTTGGTGCCGCGCACGGTGGCGCGGGCGGCGGCTATCAACTGCTGCTGGCCGATGGTCAGGTCGCCAAGCGTGACATGCGCCGGCAGGTCGAAACCGAGGTCGTCGATGATCGTCTGCGCCTGCCTGACCATGGCGCGCTGCTGCAGGATGCCGAAGCGTGAATTCTCCTCGCCTAGGAACATGTTGGCGGCGACCGTCAGGTGACGGCACAGCACGACTTCCTGGTGCACGGCATTGATGCCGAGCGCCATCGCCTCGTGCGGCGTGGCCAGGGCGGCCGGTTGGCCCTCCCAGGCGATCTCTCCGGAGGTGCGCGGCATGACGCCGGTCAGAAGCTTGATGAGCGTGGATTTGCCGGCGCCGTTCTCACCGACGATGGCGTGTATCTCACCGGACTTGAAGGCGAGGTCGACCGGCTTCAGCGCGTGGGTGCCGGGATAGCGCTTCTCCAGCCCGCGCAATTCGAGGATGGTCCGCCCCGGTTCCAGAACGGGTGTGGGATGCAGTTCCTGCGCCGTCGAAATCATGACAATCCTCCCAGATTGGCCTCCCGGATTGGCTTCCCAGGCTGGCCTCACGATTGGCACGCGGCGAGGCAAGGATATGCCTCGAAAACAGCCTAGCTCAGGCGTGCGGATTGCCAAGCCGTTTGTGCGGCAGCTTGTGTCTCCGGGGCGAGGTGCCCCGGAGACGATTGCGGATGCGACGGCTCAGAGCTTCGGATTGAGCAGCGCGTCGATCTTGGGGTCTTTCATGTTGTCCTTGGTCACCAGATTGGCGCCGGTGTCGACATTGGCTTCGACCTTCTCGCCTTTGGAGGCGGCGAGTGCGGTCTTGATGCCGTCATAGCCCATCCGGTACGGATCCTGGACGACGAGGGCGGAAATGACGCCGTCGTTGAGGAACTTGATCAGCTTCTCGTCGCTGTCGAAACCGACCAGCGCCAGTTTGCCGCCAAGGCTGTTTTCCGCGACAGCCTGGCCGACGCCCTGCGCCATGATCAGGTTGGAAGCGAAGATGCCCTTGAGGTTCGGGTTGGCGGTGATCAGGTCGGTGGCGATGTTGAGGCCGGTGGTGGCCTGGCCGTCGGCATATTTATCGGCGACCAGCTTGAGGCCCGGATATTTGGCGGCCAGCTGTTCGGTGAAGCCCTGCTTGCGCTGTTCGAGCGAGCCGGCGCCCGGTGCGTTGGTGATCAGGGCGACGTCGCCCTCGATCTTGCCGCCGTTGGCAGCGCCGATGGCGGCTGCGAGGCCGTCGGCGGCGACGCGGCCGCCCTGGACGTTGTCGGTGGTCAGGAACGAGGTGAAAGCCTTGGAGTCGGCGCCGGAGTCGATGCCGATGACCTTGACCTTGGCAGCGGCTTCATCGATCGGCTTGCCAAGCGCCTTGAACTCGGTCGGCGCAATGACGATGGCCGCCGGGTTGCTGGCAACGGCGTTCTCGAGGATCGAGACCTGGCCGTTGACGTCGGTTTCAGCCTGGGCACCGAGTTCCGGCACATTGACGCCGAGATCCTTGCCGGCCTTGCGGGCGCCGGCCAGAACGATCTGCCAGTAGAAGGACGTGGTGTCCTTGACGATGATCGGAATGGTGACGTCCGCCGCCGAAACCGGCGCCGAATGCATGACGCCGGCGAGCATCGAAGCTGCTGCCAGCGCCATGACGGCGCGGCGGTTGAGAATGCTGGTCGCGAATTTCATGAGGTTTCCTCCCTAAGTCGCCCGGTGAACGTTACGGAAGCTCCGTCCGGATAGGCGCGGCCCAAACAGAACTTTATCAATAAAAAACAATTGCCATGTTTTGATAATGCATCGAACAGATCGATGCAAGCGGTGTTTGATCAATCCTTGCGAGGTCTGGCAGAGGCAGATCCACCGCGCTGCTCCCCATTGACGCCGTCACGCTTCCGTTCCGTTCCGGGAATGTATGGAATATTAATTCCACCATTTCGTCAATATGGAATATCCATTCCTTCGTGTGACCGCAAGAATATGAAGTTTCACGCCAGCTCCTGCACCAGTGTGTAGGGACGATATCTGGCGTATTCCGTCTCCGGCACGTCGATGTCGAGCAGTTGGAGGTTACGCGTCAGGTTCGCCAGCTTGGCGGTGCCGGTCAGCACGGTGGCGACGGCAGGTTCATGCAAGGGGAATTGGAACGCTGCGGCGGCGAGCGGATAGCCACCCTCGGCGGCGATCCTTTCCATTGCGCCGACGCGGTCGAGCACGTCATGGCTGGCAGGGCGGTAGTCGAAATGCGCGTCTTGCACCGGCCCGGTCGCCAGGATGCCGGAGTTGAACACGCCGCCGATGACCAGGGAGGTCTGCCGCGCCCGGCATAGGGGCAGCAACTCCGCTTCGGCACTGCGGTCGAGCAGGGAATAGCGGCTGGCGAGCAGGATGCAGTCGAGCGGCGCCTCGCGCATCGCGTCCAGACAGATCTGCACCTCGTTGACGCCAAGCCCATAGGCGGAAATGACGCCGGACCGTTTCAGCTCTTCGAGTGCCTTGAGGCCGCCGTCCATCAGGTCGCGAAAGTGCAGCTTGGTCTTCTCGACACCATGGGTGTAGGCGCCGATGTCGTGGACAAACAGGATGTCTATCCTGTTTAGGCCAAGCCGCGCATAGCTGAACTCGACCGACCGCATGATGCCGTCGTAGGAATAGTCGTAGTCGAGCGCGAAGGGCAGCGGATCGACATAGGAGTGATCGGGAACCTGATCCTCCGACACCGGGCGGAACAGCCGGCCGACCTTGGTCGACAGCACATAGGAATCGCGCGGCTTGTAGCGCAGGAAGTCGCCGAAGCGGCGCTCCGACAGTCCGAAACCGTAAAAGGGTGCGGTGTCGAAATAGCGCAGGCCGGCATCCCAGGCGCCCTGCAGCGTCTCCATCGCCGCTTCGCGCGAACAGGCGCGGTAAAGGCCGCCAAGTGCAGCGCCGCCAAAGCTGACCTCGGTGACTTCCAGCGCTGTCTGGCCGATGCGGCGTCTTTCCATGCACAACCTCCCCGTGGCCAGCCAACTGGCCGGCGCGCAGTCTACTTTATATCAGTAAAATCTAAAGTGTGGCGCCCAGATGCCAGGGCACGAACTCGTTGTCGCCGTAGCCGAAGTCCTCGCTCTTGGTCTTGCGGCCGGAAGCCGTTTCGACGATCAGTTCGAAGATCTCGCGGCCCATGCCGGCGATGGTCTTTTCACCCGAGGCGATGACGCCGCAATTGACGTCCATGTCCTCCTCCATCTGGTGGTACATGGTCGAGTTGGTGGCGACCTTGATCGACGGCGTCGGACGGCAGCCGAAGCAGGAGCCACGGCCGGTGGTGAAGACGATGACGTTGGCGCCGCCCGCCACCTGGCCGGTCGCCGAAACCGGGTCGTAGCCGGGCGTGTCCATGAACACCAAGCCGCTGCCAGTGACTTTTTCGGCGTAGCCGAATACGCCGTTGAGCGGCGTCTGGCCGCCCTTGGCGACCGCACCGAGCGACTTCTCCAGGATGGTGGTGAGGCCGCCGCGCTTGTTGCCGGGCGAGGGATTGTTGTCGATCGAGGCGCCATGCTTGGCGACGTGGTCCTCCCACCATTTCACGAAGCCGTCGAGCTTCTGCGCGATCTCCGGCGTTGCCGCGCGGTAGGCAAGCAGATGCTCGGCGCCGTAGATCTCCGTCGTCTCGGAGAGGATGCCGATGCCGCCGACGCCAGCCAGGATATCGACAGCCGCGCCGAGCGCCGGATTGGCTGTAATGCCCGACATGCCGTCGGAGCCGCCGCATTGCAGGCCGACGACGATCTCGCTGACCGGGATCGGCTCACGCTTCAGCTGGCCCACTTCCTCGGCGATCTCGGCCAGCACGTCCATCGCCTTTTCCACCGATTTGCGCGATCCGCCGGCGTCCTGGATGTTGAAATGGCGCTTGCCGGCAGCGACGCCCTTTTGGCCGTAGAGGGTGAGCTGGTTGACCTCGCAGCCGAGGCCGACCATCAGCACGCCGCCGAAATTCGGGTGGCGGGCGTAGCCGGCGAGTGTACGGTGCAGCACCATCATGCCGTCGCCGGTGCCGCTCATGCCGCAGCCTTGGCCGTGCACGATCGGCACGAAGCCGTCGATGCCGGGGTATTTCGGCAAAAGCGTGCGGTTGGCGGTGTCGGCGATGGAATGGCAGACGGTGGCCGAGCAATTGACGCTGGCGACGATGCCGATGAAGTTGCGCGTGCCGGCGCGGCCATCGGCGCGGCGATAGCCCATGAAGGTGCGGGCGCGGTCGGCCTCCGTCGCGTGCTCGGCCTCGCTCGGCGGCACGACCGGCAAGCGGCCGGATTCGAACACCAGATTGTGCGAATGCACGTGCTCGCCCGCCGCAATATCCTGTGTCGCGCGACCGATCGCCTGGGCGTATTTCACCACGGCCTCGCCGGCGGCGATCGGCTTGATCGCCACCTTGTGGCCGGGCTCGACCAACACACTGGCGACGGCACCGCCCGGCAGCGCGGTGCCGATCTCGACGCGGCCGTTGGCGACGGCGACATTGTCGGCGGGGGACAGAAGAATGCAGTTGGAGGCGTTCACGGGCGGTTTCCTGGGTGATCCTGGGTTGCGCGGACGGATTGACACGCGTCTGTTTAGCGATATTGTCTTTTATCGTGAAAAAACAGTTTTGCGTCAATTGTTTTTTCACTGGGGAGTTCCGCATGCCTTGGGTGTTCCGGAAAGCGAATTCGCTTTTCAGGGCCATGGGAACGTCATATCGCGCTTCAAACCGGCCGCGGCAAGCGACGGGTGCAACGGATCAGGGATGTCGAAGAGCAACAACGTCTACAAGGATGCCTACAACCGCTGCCTGCGGCTACTCGACGAAACGCGCAGCCTGCCTTCGGAGCCGGAACTGGGCACCTTGCTTGGCGTCAGCCGGACCACGGTGCGCACCATTCTGGCGCGCATGGAAGAGACCGGGCTGATCGCCTGGAACAAGCGCGCCAAGACGGTGCTGCGCGAGACGCGTCCCGATGATTTCTTCCCCGAGGAAGAGACCGACACGCTGGCCGAGATCATCGAACGGTCGTTCATGCGTCGGCTGCTCGCCGGCGGCGCCGAAGCCGGCATGCAGATCAACGAACTCGAACTGGCGCGTGAGATCGGCGTCGGCACCACCAGCGTGCGCGAGTTCCTGATCCGCTTCTCCCGCTTCGGCCTGATCGAGAAGCGTCGCAACAGCCACTGGGTGCTGAAAGGTTTTACCCGCGCCTTCGCGCTGGAGCTGACCGAAATCCGCGAAATGTTCGAACTGCGCTCGGCGGCTGCCTTTGCCGCTTTACCGCAGGACAGCGCGGTCTGGACCGATCTCGACCGCCTGGAAGACGAGCATCGCCAGTTGGCAAACGACATCGCCGCCCGCTTCACCGAGTTCTCCGAGCTCGACGAGCGCTTCCACCGGCTCATCCACCGGGCGTCGCGCAACCGCTTCATCGTCGATTTCTACGATGTCATCGCCATGATCTTCCACTACCATTACCAGTGGAACAAGGCGCAGGAACGCGAGCGCAACGAAGTCGCGATCGGTGAGCATCTGGTCTACATAGAGGCGCTGAAATCACGCGATCTCGGCAAGGTCGACGCCGCTTGCCGCAAGCACCTGAAGTCGGCGCGCCAGACATTGCTGACCTCGATCCCGGAGAGCCGGTCGCTGCAAAAATCCTGAGCCGCATCGCGGCTCGGAGCCTTGTTTCATGCATGTCGTTGTCCCAAAACCGCTATACGCTTTTGGGCGGCATGCATTGAGCCTGCCGCGTCGGCGCCGCGGCGATTTGGCGATTTTCCACCCGCCGGCCCCGTGCTAGGAATGTCGCATTGCTGCGAAGAGGCAGGGCTTTGAGCGTATCGAGGAGACGATGGAGCATGCCGGTCGCGCTTGTCGCGGCCTATCTGCTGTTGCTCCAGTCGGCGCTTGGTGCATTCGCCTTCGGCGCCGGTCCCAATGCATCGCAGCTCGATGCCTTCGGCAACGTCATCTGCACCCATGAGGGCGCAACCCAGCTTCCGGACGGCAACCAGCCGCCGTCCCATCTTCCGGCATGCTGCGTGCTCGGCTGCAGCATGGTTTCGGCGGCCTTTGCGCCGCCGCCCGGCGCTGGCTTGGCGCTGGGCAGCCTTTCCTTCAAAACGGTCGCCTTTGTCTTTCCGGCCGCCATCCATCTCGACTTTGCGCGTGAGCGCTCGCCGTCGAACCCGCGCGCGCCGCCGCTGACGGCCTGAGCCTGTTTGCCCGGCGGAACCTTTGTGGGCGTACCCATCCAAAGATCAAACTGCTCGCGACCGACAACGGCGCGACCTTCACTCCATGGAGCAACCATGTCCTATTTTTTCCCTGACGCGGCGCGTCCTATGCTCGGCGGCATTCTACGCAGCGTCGAAGAGCGTGTCGGCATTGCCGTGCTGGCTCTTGCGCTGCTGTTCACAGGCGCCCAGTCCGTCCTCGCGCATGAGTTCAAGGTTGGCGATCTCGAGATCGGCCACCCCTGGTCGCGCGCCACGCCGGCCGGCGCCAAGGTCGCCGGCGGCTATTTCACCATCACCAACAACGGCAGTGCGCCGGACCGGCTGGTGTCGATTTCCTCCGATGTCTCTGAAAAGGCCGAGCTGCATCAGATGGGCGTCAAGGACGGCGTCATGACCATGCGTCCGGTTGCCGGCGGCCTGGAAATTCCGGCCGGCGGCAAGGTAGCCCTTGCGCCTGGCGGCTATCATTTGATGTTCATCGGCCTGAAGCGACAACCCAAACAGGGCGAAAAGTTCTCCGCTACCCTGACCTTCGAAAAGGCCGGCGCCGTCAGCGTCGATTTCGCTGTCGAAGGCATGGGCGGTGGCGCCATGGACGATCACGCCAATTGACCGCGCCAGTTCGACAAATTTTGAAATCCGAGGGACCATCATGAACAAATATCTTTTGTCAGCCGGCGCACTTCTCGCGCTCGGAACCAGTGCTGCCTTCGCGCATGTCACGTTCGAAACCCAGGAGGCGGCGGTCGGCTCGACCTACAAGGCCGTTTTGCGGGTGCCGCATGGCTGCGACGGCAAGGCGACGACCGCCGTGCGCGTGCAGATTCCGGAAGGGGTGATCGCGGTGAAGCCGATGCCGAAGCCTGGCTGGACGCTGCAGACCAAGAAGGGCAAGTACGACAAATCCTACCAGCTCTATGGTCAGGCGGTTGCCGACGGGGTCAAGGAGGTCGACTGGAGCGGCGGCAGCCTGCCAGATGAATTCTACGACGAGTTCGTCTTCCGCGCGACGCTGACGGCGGATCTCCCTGTCGGCCAGAAGCTTTACTTCCCAGTTGTGCAGGAATGCGATGGGGCCGCCGACCGCTGGATCGAAATCCCGGCAGCCGGCCAGGATGAGGACGCGCTGGAAAACCCGGCACCCGGCATCAAGGTGTTCCCTAATAAATGTTCCCCACGGCGGCGCGCTAATGCGAGCGCGCCGCTCTTTTTCGTGGCGGTGACATGAGCACGACCCCCCTCCTGCAAACGGCTTCCATGGCCTGCAAACCTGCCGGCCGGCTTGCCGCCGGCCTGTTGGCCGTGATCGTGTTTCTTGCCAGCCTTGCCGTGTCAGATCAGGCCTTTGCCCATGCCGCGCTGATCAAGACCGATCCGGCCGACGGCGCGGTGCTGGAACAGGGGCCGGCACAGTTCTCGCTGACCTTCAGTGAGCCGGTGTCGCCACTGGTGCTGACCCTGGTGAAGCCCGACGGAACGCCGGTTGCTCTGACGTCATTCCGTCTCAGCGACCAGACGCTCGAGATCGACAATCCGCAACCGCTCAAATCCGGTACGCATGTACTGAGCTGGCGTGTCATTTCGGCAGACGGTCATCCCGTCGGCGGATCGCTGCTGTTTTCCATCGGCGCGCCAAGCGAACCGCCGGCCGTGTCCGAAGCCGTCGACTGGCCGTTGCGGTCGGCGATCTGGCTCGGCAAGGTTTTTCTCTACCTCGGGCTTTTCCTCGGCGCCGGCGGCGCCTTCGCGCTTGCCTGGCTGGCCGGGGGCGGACAGGCTGGCCGGCGTTTCTCCATCGTTGCAATCCTGTGCGGGCTGGTCGCGGCACCCTTGTCGCTCGGCTTTCAGGGGCTGGACGCACTTGGGGCCCCGCTCTCGCATCTGGCGCAGCCGGTCATCTGGCGGACCGGGCTTAGCACCAGTTTCGGCTGGACAGTGCTGGTCGCGCTGATCGCGCTGGGCCTTGGCCTGCTGTCGCTGGCCGGCCCCCGCGCTACCGCCAAACCATTGGCGCTGGCCGGCCTGGCCGGGGTGGGGGTTGCCCTTGCCGCCAGCGGCCATGCCAGTGCCGCCGAACCGCAATGGCTGACACGGCCGATGGTGTTCCTGCACGGCGTCGGCATCGCATTGTGGGCCGGCGCATTGGTCCCACTCGGGCTGGCGCTGAAGGGGCAATCGGCGGGGGCCACGCCATTCCTGCGGCGGTTTTCTTGGGCGATCCTGCCGGTGGTGGCCGTGCTTGCCTCTGCCGGCATCGTGCTTGCCGTCGTCCAGGTGCAAACACCGTTGGCGCTGGTCGACACCGCCTATGGAAGGCTGCTGTTGATCAAGCTCGGGCTGCTGGTCTTTCTGTTCACGCTCGCCGCCGTCAACCGCTGGAAACTCACGGCATCGGCCGAGGCGGGATCGACGGAAGTTCAACGCAGGTTGGTCCGCTCGATCGGCGTCGAGATGTTGATCGTGTTGGCGATTTTCGGCGTTGCCGCGGGCTGGCGCTTCACGCCGCCGCCACGAGCCCTCGCGATTGCGGCAGCGCAACCGGTGTCGGTCCATATCCACGCGCTGAAAGCGATGGCCGATCTCAGCATCACGCCGGGCCATGCCGGACCGGTCGTCGCCTCGATGATCATCATGAGCGGCGATTTCGGCCCGCTCGACGCCAAGGAGGTGACGCTTGTGCTGTCGAAACCCGATTCGGGCATCGAGCCCTTGAAGCGCGCGGCGGCCAAGCCCGGCGACGGCAGTTGGCGTGTCGACAACCTCGTCATCCCGGTGGCCGGCCGGTGGACGGTGCGCATCGACATACTGGTCTCGGACTTCGAGATGGTGAAGATCGAGGCGCCCGTCGACATCCGCGCCGAGTGATATTCAGGTGATGCCGGCCTGCGAACGGCGGCTTCCTGCGCTTCCGGTGCTCACGTACTTTAAGTACGCTCCGCTCCGGTTCTCGGAAACCACCATTCTCGACTCGGCCTGACCTGAATCTCACACGCCGCGGCATCAACACAATTCGGCGAGGCGGTTGACGCAGCCCGAAAGGCCCGTCAATCATCGCGGCAAAACGCGATCTCAACAAAATCCGAAGGCAGGAAAAAAACGATGGAAAAAGCCGAAATCGGCCTGATCGGCCTTGGCACGATGGGCTCCAACCTGGCGCTCAACATCGCCGAGCACGGGCATCGCATCGCCGTCTTCAACCGCACCAGGGCGCGCACGGACGCTTTCATCGAGAATGCCGGCGCGCTCAGGGACATGGTCGTGCCCTGCTACAGCCTGGAAGAGCTTGCCGCCGCGATCCGGCCGCCGCGCCCGATCATCATCATGGTGCTGGCCGGCATGCCGGTCGACGAACAGATCGCGGCTCTGCGCGGCGTGCTGTCGGCCAACGACATCGTCATCGACGCCGGCAACGCCAATTTCCGCGACACGATGCGGCGCTTCTCCGAGCTTTCCAGCTCGGACCTCACTTTCATCGGTATGGGCGTGTCCGGGGGTGAGGAGGGCGCGCGCCATGGGCCGTCGATCATGGTCGGCGGCACGGAGGACTCATGGAAGCGCGTCGAGAAGGTGCTGACGGCGATCTCCGCCAAGTTCAAGGACGAACCCTGCGCGGCATGGCTCGGCACCGACGGCGCCGGACATTTCGTCAAGACCATCCATAACGGCATCGAATATGCCGACATGCAGATGATCGCGGAGATATACGGCATCCTGCGCGACGGCCTGGGCATGGACCCGAAGGAGATCGGCACGGTGTTCGCCAACTGGAACAAGGGCCGGCTCAATTCCTACCTGATCGAGATCACCGCCAAGGTGCTGGCATCAGACGATCCGAAGACCGGCAAGCCGGTGGTCGACATCATCCTTGATCGCGCCGGCCAGAAGGGCACCGGCAAATGGTCTGTCATCGAGGCGCAGCAGCTCGGCATCCCGGCCACCGCGATCGAGGCGGCGGTGGCGGCGCGCGTTCTATCGTCGATCAAGGACGAGCGGCTGGCGGCGGAAAAGGCCTATGGCAACATCGGCGTGACGAAGATTTCCGGTGACAAGGACGCCTTGCTGAAAGATCTGGAACTGGCGCTGTTCGCCGGCAAGATCGCCGCCTACGCCCAAGGTTTTGCGGTGATGAGCGGCGCCTCCAAGGAATTCAACTGGAACCTGCCAATGCCGACCATCGCCAGGATCTGGCGCGCCGGCTGCATCATCCGCTCGCAGATGCTCGACACCATGGCGGAGGCCTTCAGCAAGGGCGGCGCCTCGACCAACCTGCTGATGGCCCCGGCCTTCATCGCGCTGATGCAGGAAGCGCATCCGTCGCTGCGGCGCATCGTGGCGAGGGCTTCGGAGGCCGGCTCGCCGGTTCCGGCGCTGTCTTCCGCACTTGCCTATTTCGACAGCTACCGCCAGGGCCGCGGCACGTCGAACCTGATCCAGGCGCAGCGCGACTTTTTCGGCGCGCACGGCTTCGAGCGTATCGACGACAAAGGCGCGTTCCATGGGCCGTGGGGAAGCGGTGCGGCTGGTTAGCCCAAGGGCCTAAACGGAAACCGGCGGGCTGAACGCCCGAACCTCGCTGGTGGCGACCAGGCGCTGCAACGAGCCGGGTGCGGCGCCGCCGATCCAGCCGAGCACGGAGCGGGCGAGATCGGAGCCGGCCAGGCGGAAGTTCTCGTTGACGACGAGCAATTCCGGCCGGAACAGGTGCAACAGGTCCGACGACTGCTTGGACACGACATCGACGTCGCGGCCAAGCTTGAGGCCGGCATCCTCGATGCCGGCGACGATCGCCAGTGTCGCGGCGGCAGCGCTGCTGACGAAGCCGTCCGGCCTGTTCTCGCGGCGCATCACCTGCGCGGTTCTGGTCCTGATCTGCTCGATCGTGTGATCGATGGAAACGGTGTTGAACGGAATTTCGCTGGCTCCGACCTCGCTTAGCGCATCGGCAAAGCCGTTCAGCGTGTGGCCATAATAGGTCAGCCCGGGCGGCGGCGACAGAAGCGCCAGCTTGTGCCTGCCCATGCTCGCCAGGCGGCGCACGGCTTCCATCGCGAAAACATGGTTGTCGAAGTCATGGTAGGGATGGACGAGGCCCATGTCGGTGCGCCCATGCGTGGCAAAGGGCATGCCGTGCTCGAGCATGTAGCGGGCGCGCGGATCGTTCGGTTGGGTGCGCGAAATGATGACTCCGTCGGCCGAGCCGGTCTCGACGAGATAGCGGATCGGCTCCATCGGATCCTGCGAGCGGGAATAGGGCGTGACGATCAGGTGATAGGGCGTTTCGGCGAGCACTTCCGAAACGCCGTAGATGATGTCCGAGACGAAGCTCATGATCTCGCGGTCGGTGTTGAGCACGAGGCTGATGACATTGGTCCTGCCGGTGCGCAGACGCACGCCGGCGCGGTTCGGCCGGTAGCCGATCTGCTTGGCGACGAGCTGGACGCGACGCCTGGTTTCGGCGCCGATTTCCGGGGCATCCTTCAAGGCGCGTGACACAGTGGTGACGCCGAGCCCGGTCATGAAGGCAAGCGTCTTCAACGTCGGCCGTCCCTGTGCCGAGGTCTCCCCGTTCTTGTCCGTACGCTGTCTGTCCATTCGTCCCGCCCGTCAGGCGCATAGCAGCCGCGAGCCATGTCGGCAATCGCCGCCATAGCGGTACGATATGCGTTCCAGCCCCGGCAAAGCCTCAATATACTGAAACGTTACAGATTGCCATATCGAGTTACATGTCCATCGCCACGAGGTGGATGGTTCTTTTGCGAAACGCATTGGGATTCCAGGAGAAATCGCCTCTGCCGACGCCTTTTGCCCGTATCAGGCGGCATTTCGGTGTTTGCGCCGCAACAAACCATGCTGCAGTGCATGGGAAGCGCGATCATTCATGCGAATTTGTTCGCGGTCCGAAAAAATATCGAGGGCGCTTCGTTGATGGGTTGCACAGCCCGCGCAATTGCCGTATCGAAAATCTGTAACGTTTCAGATCTGGGAGGAGCCGAAATGCGATACAAACTTTTGACCGCTGCGCTGGCAGCGACGGCCGCGTTGCAGTTTGCCGGCCAAGCGGCCGCGACGGACCTGGAAGTCACCCATTGGTGGACGTCGGGCGGCGAGGCGGCGGCGGTTGCGGAACTTGCCAAGGCATTCGATGCAACCGGCAACCACTGGGTGGATGGCGCCATTGCCGGCTCCGGCGGCACGGCGCGGCCAATCATGATCAGCCGCATCACCGGTGGCGATCCGATGGGCGCCACGCAGTTCAACCATGGCCGGCAGGCGGAGGAACTGGTGCAGGCCGGCCTGATGCGCGACCTCACCGACGTCGCCACCAAGGGCAAGTGGACTGATGTCGTCCGGCCGAAGAGCCTGCTCGACGGCTGCACCATCGACGGCAAGATCTACTGCGTGCCCGTCAACATCCATTCCTGGCAGTGGCTGTGGCTGTCCAACGAAGCCTTCGCGAAGGCCGGCGTGCCGTTGCCGAAGGACTGGAATGAATTCGTGGCGGCAGCGCCGGCGCTGGAAAAGGCCGGCATCATCCCGCTCGCCGTCGGCGGTCAGGCCTGGCAATCCTCCGGTGCCTTCGACGTCCTGCTTGCGGCTGTGGGCGGTACGGACACATTCCTCAAGGTCTACAAGGACAAGGATGCCAAGTTCGCCGCCGGGCCCGAAGTCGCCAAGGTCTTCAAGGCCGCGGACGATGCCCGCAAGATGGCGAAGAACACCAATGTGCAGGACTGGAACCAGGCGACCAACCTGGTCATCACCGGCAAGGCCGCTGGCCAGATCATGGGCGACTGGGCGCAGGGCGAGTTCCAGGTTGCCGGCAAGACCGCCGGCAAGGATTATACCTGCCTGCCGGGCCTTGGGCTGAACGAGGTCATAGCCACGGGCGGTGACGCCTTCTATTTCCCGCTGCTCAAGGATGCCGACAAGAGCAAGGCGCAGGAGGTGCTGGCCGAGACGCTGCTCGATCCCAAGACGCAGGTTGCCTTCAATCTAAAGAAGGGATCCCTGCCGGTGCGCGGCGACGTCGATCTCAATGCGGCCAACGACTGCATGAAGAAGGGCCTCGCCATTCTTGCCAAGGGCGCCGTCATGCCGTGGACGGACCAACTGCTTTCACAGGACACCCAGAAACAGAAGGAAGACCTTTTCGCCGAATTCTTCGCCAAGCCGGAACTGACCATCGAAGACGCGCAGAAGCGCTTCGCCGACCTCATCGCTTCGGCGGACTGACGCTGGAGGCAACCCGCCTCATTCCCGGCCTTGCGAATGCAGGGCCGGGAATGCACCGCCCTTACCCAGCCGGCTGACGAGATGAGCAAGAGCGAACGCCCCAACCTTCTGTTCCGCAACCTCAATGCGAAGGTCGCCTCGATCCCGATGATCCTCACCGCCATGGTGGTTTTCGTCGGCGGCACCGTTTGGACGGTGCTCTATTCCTTCACCAATTCGAAGCTCCTGCCGCGCCTGAATTTCGTCGGGCTCGACCAGTATTACCGCCTGTGGGCGGCGCCGCGCTGGCTGATCTCGATCGAGAACCTGTTGATCTACGGCGCGATCTCCCTGGTGTTCTCGCTGGTCATCGGTTTTCTGCTTGCCGCGCTGCTCGATCAGAAGATCCGCTTCGAGGACACGTTCCGCACCATCTTCCTCTATCCTTTCGCGCTCTCCTTCATCGTCACCGGCCTGGTCTGGCAGTGGTTGCTCAATCCGGATTTCGGCATCCAGCATGTCGTGCGGGACTTGGGCTGGACGAGCTTCAGCTTCGACCCGCTCTACAATTCCAGCATCGTCATCTACGGCATATCGATCGCTGCGCTGTGGCAAGGCACCGGGCTCATCATGTGCCTGATGCTGGCCGGCCTGCGCGGTATCGACGAAGACATCTGGAAGGCGGCGCGCGTGGATGGGATCCCGATGTGGAAGACCTATCTGTTCATCGTCATCCCGATGATGCGGCCGGTCTTCATCACCACGCTCGTCATCATCGCTTCCGGCATCGTCAAGGTCTATGACCTGGTCGTGGCCCAGACCAGCGGCGGCCCGGGCATCGCATCCGAAGTGCCGGCCAAATACGTCTACGACTATATGTTCTTCGCCCAGAACCTCGGCCAGGGTTTTGCCGCCTCGACCATGATGCTGCTCTCGGTGGTGATCGTCATCGTGCCTTGGGCCTATCTCGAGTTCGGGCGACGCAAATGAGCATTGCAGACATCACCGCTCAAGCAAGCACTGCCGCCGGCGCGCGCCAGGACATCGCCGGGCCCTACGGTCCAAAGCCGCGCCGCGTGATTTCGCGCCGCAACGTCTTCCTCTACGGCACATTGTTCGTCATGGCGGTCTACTACCTCTTGCCGCTCTATGTCATGGTCGTCACCTCGCTCAAGGGCATGCCGGAGATCCGGCTCGGCAACATCTTCTCACCGCCGCTCGAGATCACCTTCGAGCCGTGGGTCAAGGCGTGGTCAACGGCCTGCACTGGCCTTAACTGCGACGGGCTCTCGCGCGGTTTCTGGAATTCGGTGCGGATCACCGTGCCGTCGGTGCTGCTGTCGATCGCCATCGCCTCGGTGAATGGTTATGCACTGGCCAATTGGCGCTTCAAGGGCGCCGATACGTTCTTCATCATCCTGATCGTCGGCGCCTTCATTCCCTACCAGGTGATGATCTATCCGATCGTCATCATCCTGCGCGAGATCGGCCTCTATGGCAGCCTCAGCGGGCTGGTGATCGTCCATTCCATTTTCGGCATGCCGATCCTGACGCTGCTGTTCCGCAATTATTTCGTCTCGATGCCGGAAGAGCTGTTCCGGGCGGCACGCGTCGACGGCGCCGGCTTCTGGGGCATCTTCCTGCGCATCATGCTGCCGATGTCGCTGCCGATCTTCGTCGTCGCCATCATCCTGCAGGTGACCGGCATCTGGAACGACTTCCTGTTCGGCGTCGTCTACACCCGCCCCGACACCTATCCGATGACGGTGCAGCTCAACAACATCGTCAATTCGGTGCAAGGCGTGAAGGAGTACAACGTCAACATGGCCGCAACCATCCTGACCGGGCTTGTGCCGCTCATCGTCTACTTCATTTCCGGCAAGCTTTTCGTACGCGGCATCGCCGCCGGCGCGGTGAAGGGGTGATGGCGATGACGGCAGCCAACGATACCAGCGTTTCGATCCAGGACCTGTCGCTGAATTTCGGCGCGGTGACCGTCCTGGAGACGCTCAATCTCGATGTCGCCGATGGCGAGTTCATCGTGCTGCTCGGGCCGTCCGGCTGCGGCAAGTCGACCTTGCTCAACTGCATTGCCGGCCTGCTCGATGTCTCCGAGGGCCGCATCTTCATCAAGGGCAAGAACGTCACCTGGGAAGAGCCCAAGGATCGCGGCATCGGCATGGTGTTCCAGTCCTATGCGCTCTATCCGCAAATGACGGTGGAGAAGAACCTGTCCTTCGGGCTGCGTGTCGCCGGCACGCCAAGAGAAGAGATCGCCAAGCGGATCGCGCGGGCGGCTGAAATCCTGCAGATCGAACCGCTGCTGCAACGCAAGCCGGCCGCCCTTTCCGGCGGCCAGCGTCAGCGCGTCGCGATCGGACGGGCGCTGGTGCGCGATGTCGATGTGTTTCTGTTCGACGAGCCGCTGTCCAATCTCGATGCCAAGCTGCGCGCCGAACTGCGCGTCGAGATCAAGCTGCTGCATCGCAAGCTGCAGAACACCATGATCTACGTCACCCACGACCAGATCGAGGCGATGACGCTGGCCGACCGCATCGCGGTGATGAAGGGCGGCGTCATCCAGCAGCTCGATGCGCCGCAGACCATCTACAACCGTCCGGTCAACCGCTTCGTCGCCGGCTTCCTCGGCTCGCCCGCAATGAACTTCGTCGATGGCCGTCTGGAAGACGCGGACGGCGGCTGGCGGTTCGCGGCCGACGATATCAAGATCCCGCTCGGCACTTACGACTTTGCCAAGCCTCCGGCTCCAGGCCCCGTCACATTCGGTATCAGGCCCGAGCATGTCAGTCTGAACAGTGGCACCGGCTGGCCGTTCTCGATAGCCGCCAATGTCGAGGTGGTCGAGCCCATGGGCTCCGACACGCTGGTCTGGCTGAAGCTTGCCCAGCAGAATTTCAGCGTCCGGGTGACCTCGGAACGCACGCCCAAGAACGACGAGGCGGTGACGCTTGGCTTCGATCCGATGCGCGCCTCGCTTTTCGACACGGCAACCGGCACACGCATCTAGCTTCCGAGAACCAACCTTCCAACGACAATCCCCAAGCGAAACGGACAGAGACGATGAATTGGTCATTCCAACTTTACAGCGCCCGCAATTTCCAACCCTGGGACGGTGTGCTCGCCACGCTCGGCAAGCTCGGCTACGCTCAGGTCGAAGGTTTTGGCGGCGTCTATGATGATCCCGAGGCATTCCGTGCCGAGCTCGACAAGAACGGGCTTGCCATGCCGACTGGGCATTTCTCGATCGACGCTCTCGAGAACGATTTCGACGGCGTGCGCAGAACCGCCGACGCACTCGGTATCACGCTGCTCATCTGCCCTTTCCTGATGCCCGACCAGCGGCCATCCGACGCCGCCGGCTGGAGCGGCTTTGGTGAGCGTCTGGCAAAGGTCGGCGACGCCGCGAAAAAGGCTGGCTACGGCTTTGCCTGGCACAACCATGATTTCGAGTTCAAGAAACTTGCCGACGGATCGGTGCCGCAGGACCACATCCTGTCATCCGCGCCCGATGTCAGCTGGGAGATGGACGTTGCCTGGGTGGTGCGCGGCGGCGATGATCCGTTGCCGTGGATCGAGAAACACGGCAAGCGCATCAGTGCCGTCCACGTCAAGGACATGGCCAAGCCCGGCGAGGGGCTGGATGAGGATGGCTGGTCGGATGTCGGCCATGGCACCATCGACTGGGCCGGTCTGATCAAGGTGCTGCGTGCCAAGAGTGCTGCCCAATACTACGTCATGGAACAGGACAACCCCAACGACATCGAGCGTTTCGCCCGCCGCTCCATCGCAGCCGCCAAAACCTATTAGGAGCAATCAGCATGGCAAAGAAACTTGGCATCGGCGTCATCGGCTGCGGCAACATCTCGAAAGCGTATTTTTCGCTGGCGCCGCTGTTTCGCGGCATCGAGATGCGTGCCTGCGCCGACATCAACATGGAGGCGGCCAGGGCTCGGGCGAAGGAGTTCAAGCTGCGCGCCGAGACCGTCGAAGACCTGCTCAGGGCCGACGACATCGACATCATCGTCAACCTGACCATCCCGGCGGTGCATTATGAGGTGTCGAAGCAGATACTCGACGCCGGCAAGCACGTTTATTCGGAAAAACCGTTCGTGCTGTCGGTCAAGGAAGGGCTCGACCTTAAGAAGCGGGCGCAGAAAAAGGGTCTTCGGATCGGCTCGGCGCCAGACACTTTCCTCGGCGGCGCGCACCAGCTGGTGCGCAACCTGATCGACACCGGCAAGCTTGGCAAGGTCACGAGTGGTACCTGTCATGTCATGGGCCACGGCATGGAGCATTGGCACCCCAATCCGGATTTCTTCTTCCAGCCGGGCGCCGGTCCCGTGCTCGATATCGGACCGTATTACATCACTAATCTGATCCAGCTGATCGGGCCGGTGAAGCAGGTCGCGGCCTTCGCGACGACGCCGGCCAAGGAGCGGACGATCAGTTCAAAGCCGCGCGCGGGTGAAAAGATACCGGTCAACACGCCGACGACCATCCATGGGCTGCTGGAGTTCGAGAACGGCGCCGTTATCACGCTCAACACCAGCTGGGACGTCTGGGCTCACGGCCACGCGCCGATGGAACTCTATGGCGAGACAGGCACGGTGTTCGTGCCGGATCCGAATTTCTTCGGCGGTGACGTTCGCTTCACCGACGCGGCCAAGCCGGTCAAGAAGCTGCCGAACTGGCCGCATCCGTTCGGCGTGCCCAACGAGATGCATTCGCAAGGCATGATGGCCAACTACCGCACATCAGGCCTCGCCGATATGGCGGTGGCAATCGCGGAAGGCCGGCCGCACCGCTGTTCGATGGAGCTGGCGCTGCACGCCGTCGACGTGATGACCGGGCTGTTGCGTTCCGGCGAAACCGGCAAGTTCGTCGCCATGCAGACCACCTGCGAACGGCCGGCGGCACTTGGCGTCAAGGAAGCCAAGGCGCTTTTGGCGAAGAAGAAATAGGCAGCACACCTCAACCCTCTCCCCGTTTCGACGGAGAGAGGGTAAGGGTGAGGGGCAGAGCCAACTCGCCGCGTTGTCGCGATGCAGCCGACCGGCTCGTTTCCATTTGAGGATTTTCCGATGCCCTACACGCCTGCCGAAAACCGCTATGAAAAGATGATCTACAACCGCTGTGGCCGCTCCGGCCTGAAGCTGCCGGCAATCTCGCTGGGGTTGTGGCATAATTTCGGCAACGACACGCCGCACAAGACCAAGCAGGCGATCGCGCGCAAGGCCTTCGACCTCGGCATCACGCATTTCGACCTCGCCAACAATTACGGTCCGCCGCCCGGTTCTGCCGAGACCGCTTTCGGCGAAATCCTGCGCACCGACTTCGCCGCCTACCGCGACGAACTGATCATCTCGACGAAGGCCGGCTACGAAATGTGGGCCGGCCCCTACGGCGAATGGGGCGGGCGCAAATACATTCTGGCCAGCCTCGACCAGAGCCTGAAGCGCATGGGGCTCGACTATGTCGATATCTTCTATTCGCACCGTTTCGACCCCGACACGCCGCTGGAAGAAACGATGGGTGCGCTCGACCATGCGGTGCGCTCGGGCAAGGCGCTCTATGCCGGCATCTCGTCCTACAATTCGCAGCGCACGCGCGAGGCCGCCGATATATTGAAGCAGCTTGGCACGCCTTGCGTCATCCACCAGCCGAGCTATTCGATGCTGAACCGCTGGGTGGAGGAAGACGGCCTGCTCGACACGCTCGAAGGGCTCGGCGTCGGCTCCATCGTGTTCTCGCCGCTGGCGCAAGGCATGCTGACCAACAAGTATCTCGGCGGCATTCCGGACGGCAGCCGTGCTTCCCAGGGCAAGTCGCTGAAGACAGCCTTCATCAACGACAAGACCATCGCCAACATCAAGGCGCTCGACGCCATCGCCAGCAAGCGTGGGCAGACGCTGGCGCAGATGGCGCTGGCCTGGGTGCTGCGCAAGGGCAGGGTGACCTCGGCGCTGATCGGTGCCAGCCGGCCGGAGCAGGTCGAGGACTGCGTCGGCGCGCTCAAGGTGCTCGACTTCAGCGATGCCGAACTCGCCGAGATCGATACCTACGCCCGGGAGTCCGATATCAATCTGTGGGCAGCTTCGGCCGAGCGCAAAGGCCCGCCGCGAAAATAAACCACTCAAGCCGGCAAAATAAGAGCGGCGGGCACTCCCGCCGTTTTTCATGGGAAGCCAAATGGCCGCGGTTCAGGGCGTTTTCGGTTTCTGCGCCGTGCCGAGTCCCGCCTTGGGTTTGGCAGGCGCCGGAGCAGAGCTTTTCATCTTCGCCTCGATCCAGCCGGTGTAGTTGGCCAGCCGCGTGTAGATGCCGTAGGCGTCCTTGTGGCCGCAGGCCGCACTGCCGTCAGCCGGGCCTTCGCCCCAGCTGACGACGCCGATTTGGACCGGGCCTTCGGCACCGGTCATGAACAGCGGGCCGCCACTGTCGCCGTTGCAGGCATCGCGCACGCCGCTGGAGGTGCCGGCGCAGATCATGTTGCCGGTCAGCGGGTCGGTCATGTCGGCGGCGATCGCATTGGCGGCCGCGTCGATGCCTTTTTCCGAATAGCGCATACGGCGGGACAGATCACCGAGCGCTGCCTTCAGATCACGCGCATAGATGGCCTTGATGCCGCTGTTGCAGGCCTGGTTGGGCTGCAGGTCGAGATCGACAACCATCAGCGTGGTCGGGAAGGTGCCATCCTGCATCTTGCCCCAGCCGGTGACCGTCGTTTTGCCTGTCTCGGGCGTTGCGTCATGGGTGACCTTGATGGTCGACGCATCGGCCGGTTCGGCAAGCCGGAGCAGGCCGATGTCGTTGTCGAGGGTCTGTTCGCTGTAGGCTTCGTTGACGATGACCTCCACCACCTTGTGGCGCTTGCCCTCGCTGAGATCGGTTGCACCGGTCAGCACGGTGACGCTCTCAGGCGAAACCGGCTGGCCCTTGTCGTTGAGGCAGTGTGCTGCCGTCAGCACCCATTCAGGCGCGATCAGGCTGCCGCCGCAGAATTGGGCGTTGGCCTGCGATGCCGGATTCTCGTCCAGCCTGTCGGTGGTGAGCAGCGCGACCTGGAACGGGTAGGCTCCCTTTTCGGCCTGGTTGCCGCCATAGACGCGGTCGGCCGCGTCGGGGTTCTCCGCCGCTGCTTTCGCTCTGGCTTCCGTCACGCGCTTCATTGGCGAGACCGCTGCCTCCGGTCGGGTGACCGCTTCGTCGGCCTGGGTGGAATTGGCTGCCGCAAGGGCGGCCGCGATGCCGAGCAGCGATGCGGCGGCGATCGGCCTGAACCGATGGATGATGTTCATCTGAAGCCCTCCTGATATGTTCCCGAGCGGACCAGCCCCTGCGCATGATCAACAAAGCAAGCCTCAGACTGATGGTCAGGCCGCGCAGCTTTTGTTGTAGCAGCACGGCAGGGACACCAAGTCAGGCACTGCTTCGCTTATCGCGTTCCTGTGCAGACCCCGCTCAAAACCCTATAGCCCCCCACGGGCTATGTGGAAGCTAATTGTCATTCCAATGTTGTATTAATTTAGGCAATATATCCGCGCCGGTGTCTTTGGCGGGGGCTTTGACCGACCGCATAGGCGATGGTCATATTTCAAGTGCGGTAACCAAACTCCTTTTTCGACCCCACCACGATCTCGACAATATTTCTGTATCTTGATCCAGTCCTTGCTGACTTTTGGGAGAGTCTCACCATGACAAAACTGACAAACGCACTCATTGCGTCCACATTACTTTCCGCCGCAATGTGGGCGGTTCCAGCTTTCGCCGCCGATCCTGGCTCCGCCAGTGCCGGCAATGGCGAAAGCGCGCGCGACGCGACTTCAGGCGACTACAAGCCCGGGCGGGCAAAGCCAATCGCGCCACCGAAGCTGACCGACGAAGACAGCCGCGCCGCGCCGCTTGCCGACGAGGCAATAGCTGTCAAATCCTACGGCATCGTCGGACGGTCCGCCGATGGCAAGGAGATCAAGATCGAGCCGAGCGAAGCGCTGCGGGAGCTTATCATCAAGGAACTGAACGCTCCGGCCACTGGAAAAGACGGGGCTGAGCGCAAGACCGAGGATCCGGACCTCGGCGAAGGCGAAGCCGGCCGCCAGGTTTTCGGCACCGACGATCGCGAGCAGGTCAAGAACACCAAGACCTATCCGTTCTCGGCAATAGGCTATCTCGAAGCCAAATCGCCGAAGACGGGCAGCTTCGGCAGCTGTTCGGCAACGCTGATCGGTCCGCGAACCGTACTCACCGCCGCGCACTGCCTCTACAGTCATGAGGACAAGGATTGGCTCTCCGACTACCTGTTCGTGCCGGGCCTTAACGGCAGCACGGCCGACGACGCACCGTTCGGCGCCTTCGCCTTCGAAAGCGCCTATGTGCTGCAAGGCTTCATCGACAACTACCAGGGTTATTATGGTTCGGTCCTGCTGTGGGATCTCGGCATCGTCACGCTGAAGCAGGATGTCGGCACCAATCTCGGCTGGCTGGGCTATGCGAACTATGACGATCTCGGCGACTTCACCGCCAATCTCGTCGGCTATCCCGGCGACAAGCCGATGGGCACGATGTGGAAGGCAAACTGCGAAGTGCACGCCGAAAACATCGCGCCGGAATATTTCCAGTACGACTGCGATACGTTCCCAGGGTCGAGCGGCAGCTCGGTCTATGCCTACGACAACAAGGCCAAGCAGCGCATCGTCACCGGTGTCAACGTGGCGGAAAGCCCCGACGCGAACACCGCCGTGCGCCTGAACGCCGCCAATGTCCAGTGGATCAACAGCCTGTATAAGTAATCACTGCGCCTTCGCGGTGGAAAAAGGCGGCGGAGCAATCCCGCCGCCTTTTTCGCGCCGCTATTTGGCTTCGGCTGCAGGCGTGCCGTTGCGCACGTAGCTCTCGATTGCCGAAGCGAAAGTGGGAGAACCCGCCTTGCGCTGCTTATCTATGTAGCCGGCAAAATAGCTCCAGAAAGAGACGGCATAGTCACGGAAATAAGCATCGGTCACTTTGCGCGAACACAAATCGCCGTCGATGCAGAAGGACAGCCGGTTGAGGAAATAGACGATGCGATCGAAATTCTCGCTGAAATCGGCGAGCGGCATGTCGCCGCCGGAGGCGGTCATCGCCTCGATGCCGATGCGTTGCCGGAACACCTGCTCCTCGGTTGGCGAGGGGTTGGCGCTGAGCAGATTGTCATATTTGGCGTTGAGCGCCGTCAGACGATCTTTCAGCGCGCGCTGCGCCTGCTGGTAGTCCTTGTTTTCCCAGAGCTCGACAAGCGACATGGTCTGCTCGACGCGCTTCTGCTCTTGGTTGGCCAGGAACTGGTAGACCGAGAACATCAAGGTGAAGATGATGGCGAGACGCACGGCCATGCCCGACCAGGCATAGACCAGCATGCGCCAATCGCGGTCTGTGAAGGGGTTGCTCTCCTTCTTGATCTCGTGGCTGCTTGGCCACGGGAAACCCTCGGTGGTTTCCTGCGGGGCCGGTTTGCCGGCCTGCGCTTTTGCGGGTGCGGTCATTGCTGTCTGCCTGGTGTTGCCCGTCGGCTTCTTCATCCGCAGCTGTCCAGTTCAATGGTGGCGGAGGGATCAAGCACAATGCCCGGCGTCTCCAGCTTCTTTTTCAGGCATTGCAACTGCAGGCGCGAAATCATGAACTGTACGTCAGGCTCCGCCGCCCCCTTGTTCGGGGACGGCAAGGCTTCGACGACGCCACGCGAGGCGCAGTTGCTGAGATCGACGACAACCGCGTCGCTGCCGCTTTTGGCGAACTGGTCGTACTGATCGAGAAAACATGTCGCCAGTTCCGAGTTGGTGACGATCTGCTTGACGCATAGGCCGCAGGCCTCGTCCGCCGACGCGTTGGCGATCAGCAACAGGCCGCCGGCAAGGCCGACTACCGTTCCACGCCAGGAAAACACAGAATTCTTCACAATCGATCCTATCCATTTCATCCGCCGTCATGCGTCAGCGGCCGGGAATGTTCTCATATCGCGCCGATCGCGCAAGAGCCGCCGCAGAGCCCTGCGCGCCGGCATCCGCTCAGGCGCGCGGCACCGTCTCCATCGGGAAGATCATCACCGCGCCTTTCGGGCCGCTCTTGTCGGCAAGCCGCATCACCGAGCGGGTTGCCGGCGCCATGCCGAGATCGGTCAGCATGTCGGAGAAGCTGGCGGAGCCCATTCCGCGTGTCGCCGAGGCGACGCCGTCCTGTGCCAGGAAGCTCAGATCCTGCTTCTCGCTCTCCGGCGGCGCCTCGGTCAAAACCGCGATCATCCGTTCCATGCCGAAGCTGGTGTCGGTGAAAGCCAGCAGCCCCTCTTCGAGTATGGCTTGCGGGGCGAGGCGTTCGGCAACGATATGGGTGATCGAATAGTCGCTGCCGACATAGAGCACGTTGATGTCGACCAGCAGATCCGAGCCGTTCTTGGCCAGCACATGCACTTCGTCGCCCGGCGAGACGCGCGGCACAACCGAAGCCTGCAGCGGTTCGAGGCCATCCTTGTCGCGACGTTTGACCTGGAACTGGACGTCGACGTCCTCGGGCCTGTAGTCCGAGGCCGCCGCCAGCCGCGAAAGCCCGGTGGCGCGGAAGATGGTGCGCAGGTTCCTGGTCGTTGCATCGGCCAGTTTCTGGCGGTCGTGAATGATGATCAGCGGCGGTTTGCCGCCCTCCTTCAAGGTCACGTCGCCCGACGCCGGCAGGAACCACAGCGCCGGCTTAGCGGTCGCATCCTTGGCGGCGCCGGGAACGGCATTCTCGCGCATCACCGCGAGGCGGAGGTCGGCGCTCTTGCCGGGCTCGACCAGCTCGATGTTGAAGCCGGTCTCCCTGGCTATGGCCAGTTCGTCGAGAACCGCATTGACCAGAGCGGTTTCCTTCTCAAGTCCCTTGGCCGCGGCCGGCCGCGCGACGATGAGCTTGTAGTCGACGGCGATCTCCGCCACCCGCGCATAGGAATTGGCGGGAATGTCGACGACTTTGAGCGCCGGCTTCTTGTCGAACTCGACCGGCTTGACGCGGCTTTCCAGGTTTTTTGCCGACTGCACTTCCAAAAATCCGACAGCGTCGGACAGCGGCGATAGCGCCGACGGCAGGATGGCGAGCTTGCTGCCGGGGGTGAGGCGGTGCAGCAGGCCGGCGCCGATCGTCGCTTCGCCGTCCTTGATGACGACAGGCCACTGCATGACCGCGTCTGTCTTGTCGGTGCCGAACACCCGCGCATCCAGTTCGCCCTCGAACAGCGGTGTCGGCCGGGTGCGGCTGTCGGCCGAATATTGCTGCAGCACGGCCTGGCCGAACTGGCGATAGGTGACGTTGGGATTCTCGGCCAGTTTCGACAGGATGGTGAAGGTGAACAGGCCGAACCGCGGCGCATCCGCGATGCCCTTGGGCAGCGGCATTTCCGGTGTCGTCTCCACCGTCTGCGCGGCATAGAAGGCGACCAGTTTGCCCTTGGTGATCGGTTCGCCACCGGTCGGCGTCAGGGTGAAGGCGGGCTTGCGCGTGCCATTGTCGTCGACGCCGCGCGAGCCGGCGACCGAAATCACCTCGTCATAGGCCTTGATCGCGGCAGCCCGCTCGGCCTCGTTGCCGCCGACCAGGTCGGCGAACTCGACCTTGCGCTCCAACTCGTCATCGACCTCGACGGCGCGTGTCGCGGTGCCGGAATGGCAGCAGTCGAACACGACCCAGACGAAAGCGCCCTTGTCGCGAATGGCGTCGAGTGCCGCGCCGATCTCGTTGTCGATCAGCGCATTGGGCACGCCGGCATCGCGGTTGATCCATTTGCCGATATCGACGGGCAGGAAGATCTCGTCGAGCCCGTCGGTTTCGTCGCCCTTGACCATCTGCGGCTGCTGGGCGCCGTGACCGGACAGATGCAGATAGACGAAATCGTCGCGCTGAACCTTGGCGGCAAGGTCGGCCAATGCGGCCTTGATGGCCGCATGGGTCGGCAGGCCACTGGCGCCGGGGACATCCTTGGCGAGCAGCGTGACGTTCTCCGGCGCGAACCGCACCGGGTCGGGCACATTCTTCAGGAGATAGTCGCGGACGAGGGCTGCATCGTTCTTCGGCCCGACCAGCCAATTCCTCTGCGGAAGGTTGGGATATTCGGTGCAGGCGACCAGCAGCGCATGATAGGTGCGCGATGCGGCCATGGTCCGGAACGACACCATGCCGGCCATGGTCAAAGCGGACGTGCCGACCAGCAGCGTCCGCCGCGTCAATTTGATCATGATTGCTTCCCCAAGCCCGACCGAAATTCCAAGCGCGGCAATCCTCGCTGAAGATATTGTCAGTATTTTGAACGTTACATCGCAGAGCAACCTGCCTGTTGCCCCGCTCCGATCGATGTTCTCGACCGCCTTGCGGGCAGAATGCTGGAAACAGTAGCAAAAATGCCTGTTCGTCGCTATCTGGATGGGACATGGATCGTTTGTGCGCGGCGCAAGCGACGCAAGGCGAGTTGGAAACAGGATCATGGCGGCAAGGGATGTGCTGACGAAGAACCAGCTGTGCGTGCTCGAGAAACTCGAGACCGCCAGCGGACCGCTCAGTGCCTATACCTTGCTCGACCAACTGCGCGAGCGCGGTTTTCGCGCGCCTCTGCAGGTCTATCGAGCGCTCGACACGCTGGTGAAGTCAGGTTTCGTGCATCGGCTCGAAAGCATCAATTCCTTCGTCGCCTGCGCCGAGCCGCACGACCACAGCCATTCGATGACTGCCTTCGCCATTTGCGACACATGCGGGCAGGTCACCGAAATGTCCGACCACGATGTCGGCCACCGGTTGGACGAATGGGTGCGCTCCACCGGCTTCGCCGCCAAGAAGGCGGTGATCGAGTTTCGCGGGACGTGTGCCAAGTGCCTCGCGGAAGCAGCTTAGGATCAGGCCAGCCAATCTATTGATGTTGGAGGGGCAGCACCCCCCTCTGTCCTGCCGGACATCTCCCGCAAGGGGGGAGATTGGCAGCTTCGGCGCTCCGCTCATTTCTGCAACGTTGGCGATTGGCGAAACCAGAAGTGACATCCGATCTCCCCCCTTGCGGGGGAGATGCCCGGCAGGGCAGAGGGGGGTGTGAAGGAACGCGATCTAGCCGGCCTGGGCGCACCCCACATCAGCCGCTAATGCGCCTCGTCCCAGTTGTTGGCGGCGCGCGCATCGACATGCAGCGGCACCGACATCGATACCGCTGGCATCGCCGCGTTTTCCATGACGTGACGCACGACCGGGATCGTCGCCTCGACTTCCGCCTCGACGGTCTCGAAAATCAGTTCGTCATGCACCTGCAGCAGCATGCGTGCGGAAAGCCCTGCTTTTTCCAGCGCCTCCTCCATGCGGATCATGGCACGGCGGATGATATCGGCGGCGGTGCCTTGCAGGCGGGCGTTGATCGAGGCGCGTTCGTTGAAGGCGCGAAGCGAGGGGTTGGACGATCTTATGTCGGGGTAATGGATGCGACGGCCGAAGATCGTTTCGACAAAGCCATGCTCGCGGGCATAGGCCTTGGTCTCCTCGATGTAATCGCGGATGCCGGGGAAGCGCTCGAAATATTTCTTGATGTAGTTGCCGGCCTCCTCGCGCGGGATCGACAGCTGGTTGGCGAGACCAAAGGCCGAAATGCCGTAGATGATGCCGAAATTGATCGCCTTGGCGCGGCGACGGACTTCCGAAGGCATGCCCTCGACCGGCACGTTGAACATCTCAGACGCGGTGATGGCGTGGATATCGGCGCCGTCGGCGAAAGCCTGCCGCAATTGCGGGATCTCGGCGACATGGGCGAGCACCCGCAGTTCGATCTGGCTGTAGTCGGCCGAGACCAGCCGATGGCTCTTGTCGGTGATGAAGGCGGTCCTGATCTTGCGGCCTTCGGCGGTGCGCACCGGGATGTTCTGCAGGTTCGGATCGGAGGACGACAGGCGTCCCGTCGTCGTCGCGGCCAGCGCGTAGGAGGTGTGAACGCGCTTGGTGTCGGGGTGGATGAAGCCCGGCAGCGCATCGGTATAGGTCGATTTCAGCTTGGTCAGCTGGCGCCAGTCGACGATCTTGCGCGGCAGTTCGTGACCTTCGGCGGCGAGATCTTCGAGAAGCTGCGCCGAGGTCGACCACTGGCCGGTCTTGGTCTTGGAACCGCCGGGCAGGCCCATGCGTCCGAACAGGATGTCGCCAAGCTGTTTTGGCGAGCCGATGTTGATGCGCTCGCCGATGAGCTGGTAGATTTCCTCTTCGAGGCGAGCGGCGCCCTGGGCCAGTTCGCCCGAGAGCCGCGACAGGATCTGCCGGTCGACCGAGATGCCGCGCTGTTCCATGCGCGCCAGCACCGGCACCAGCGGCCGCTCCAGCCGCTCATAGACCGACACTAGGCCTTTGGCGGCAAGCCGCGGTTTCAGCACCAGCCAGAGCCGCAGCGTCATATCGGCGTCTTCGGCGGCATGAGCGGTCGCCTTGTCGATGTCGACCTGATCGAAACCGACGGAGCTTTTGCCGGAGCCGGTGACGTCCTTGAGCAGGAGAGGGGTATGACCCAGCCATTTCTCGGCTAGCGAGTCCAGGCCGTGACCATGGGGCGTGCCGGCATCGAGCACGTAGGAGATCAGCATGGTGTCGTCGAACGGTGCGACATCGATGCCGTAGCGGCTCATGATGACAAGATCGTATTTCAGGTTCTGCGCGATCTTGAGAACCGATCTGTCTTCGAGCAGCGGTTTCAGCACAGCCAGCGCCTCGCGAAGCGGTATCTGGTTTTCGAGCGCGCCACCACCGAGCAGGTCGCCATTGCCGCTCATGTGGGCAAAGGGGATATAGGCGGCGCGCCCGGGCGCCGTGGCGATGGCCATGCCGATCAGTTCGGCCTGCATCGGATCAGCCGATGTTGCCCTGACATCGAAGGCGGTGATGCCGGCCTCTCGCGCCTCGGCGACCCAGGCTTTCAGGGCCGAGATATCGCGGATGCAGTGATAGGCCGAAGTGTCGATCTTGCCGGTGGCCGCGCGCTCCAGCCTTAGTGCCGCGAGCAGGGAAGGGGTATCGCCTTGTTTTGACGTCTCCGCCGTCCCGCCGGCTTCGTCCGATCCAGTGCCGGACGCGTTTCGGGCAACCGGCGGCAAACCGGCCCCAACATCCGGGCCATGGGCATGGTCGGCGCGTTCGACGGTGACCGCGACGGCCTGGACATCGCCGGCCTCGGTGCTGGTCGCCTCCGCGACACGGCGGGTCAGTGACGTGAATTCCATGGTCTTCAAGAAACCGATCAGCTTCGGGCCGTCCGGCGCGTGCAGGACGAAATCGTCCAGTCCCTCGGCGACCGGCACATCGTTCATCAGCGTCACCAGCTGACGCGAAATGCGCGCCTTGTCGGCGTTGGCGATGATCGATTCGCGCCTCTTGTCCTGCTTGATCTCGCCGGCCCGGGCCAGCAGCGTGTCGAGGTCACCGAACTGTTCGAGCAGTTGCGCCGCCGTCTTCGGCCCTATGCCGGGCACACCAGGCACATTGTCGACCGAATCGCCGGTCAGTGCCTGCAGATCGACCATCTTCTCCGGCGGCACGCCCCATTTTTCGATGACTTCCGGAATGCCGATCTGGCGGTCCTTCATCGGGTCGTACATGGCGACCGTGTCGCCGACCAGCTGCATCAGATCCTTGTCGGAGGAGATGATGGTGGTGTCGCCGCCAGCTTCGCAGGCCAGCCTCGCATAGGTGGCGATCAGATCGTCGGCCTCGTAGCCTTCGATCTCGACGCAGGGCAGGTTGAACGCCCTGGTCGCCTGGCGGATCAGGCCGAATTGCGGGATCAAATCTTCCGGCGGTGCCGAGCGGTTGGCCTTGTATTCGGGGTAGAGGTCGTTGCGGAAGGTTTTCGACGAATAGTCGAAAATGACGGCGAAATGCGTTGGCACAATGCCTACATCGGTGTTGCGGGCGTCGAGCATCAGCTTCCACAGCATGTTGCAGAAGCCGGAAACGGCGCCCACCGGCAGGCCGTCGGATTTGCGGGTCAGCGGCGGCAGCGCGTGATAGGCACGGAAGATGTAGCCGGAGCCGTCGACAAGGAAGAGATGATCGCCTTTTTTCATGTCGGCAGGGATAGCGCGGCGCGGCGGCTTGGTCCATGCCAAAGGCAGCCTCGACTATCGGTTCCGGCAACACCCTGACAGATCGCCGTCACCCCGCTCACGCCTATGTTACAAAACTGTAATTTTCGTGCCCTTGAATCGCCACGTTCAGAGACCCAAATACACGTCATCGGCAGTTTTCGCCGAGTCCGGAGCAAGGCCCGTCCCCCGCCTATCCCGGACACCTGCGGCAGCCTATCCCCCCTCTCCGGGCTGCCGCATCGTTTCGAGTAGAAGGCCGCCGTGGTTCCCCCTCCACCACGGCGGTCTTTTTTATCCCAGACAGACGTTTGCAGCCCGTGGTCCAATGATCGCGGGCTTTTCGTTTTGCTGTCCTGCCTTTACGGTTCGGGTTCTGAATCGAAAGGCTTCACATATGTCCGCAGTTTCCCCCGTCCTCGACCGTCTCGACAAGAATCTCGACCAGAGCCTCGAACGCCTGTTCGGCCTGCTCAGGATCAAGTCGATCTCCACCGATCCGGCCTATGCCGCCGACTGCCGCAAGGCGGCGGAATGGCTCGTGGCGGAGCTCAAGCTGATCGGCTTCGATGCCAGTGTGCGCGACACGCCCGGACACCCGATGGTGGTCGCCCATCACGATGGCCCGGCCGGTTCGCCGCATGTGCTGTTTTACGGCCATTATGACGTGCAGCCGGTCGATCCGATCGAATTGTGGGAAAGCGACCCGTTCGCCCCCGCGGTCAAGGAGGTCGGCCCGGATCACAAGGTGATCACCGGACGCGGCTCGGCCGACGACAAGGGCCAGCTGATGACCTTCGTCGAGGCCTGCCGCGCCTGGAAGCAGGTGCACGGCAATTTGCCTTGCCGCATCACCATCCTGTTCGAGGGCGAAGAGGAATCCGGCTCGCCCTCGTTGAAGCCGTTCCTCGAAGCCAATGCCGACGAACTCAAGGCCGATTTCGCGCTGGTCTGCGATACCGGCATGTGGGACCGCGACACGCCGTCGATCTGCGTCGGGCTGCGCGGGCTGGTCGGTGAGGAGATCACGGTGAAGGCGGCCGATCGCGACCTACATTCGGGCCTCTATGGGGGTGCCGCCGCCAACCCGATCCGCATCCTGGCCAAGGTGCTGGCCGATATCCACGACAAGGACGGTCACATCACCATTCCCGGCTTCTATGACGGCGTCGAGGAAACGCCTTCGCAGATCCTGAAATCTTGGGAGACGCTGGGCGAGACGGCCGAGACGTTCCTCGGGCCAGTCGGCCTGTCGATCCCGTCGGGCGAAAAGGGCCGCTCCGTGCTGGAGTTGACCTGGGCGCGGCCGACGGCCGAGTTCAACGGCATCATCGGCGGCTACACCGGCAAGGGCTTCAAGACGGTGATCGCGGCCGAAGCCTCGGCGAAGGTGTCGTTTCGCCTCGTACACAAGCAGGATCCCAAGAAAATCCGCGCGGCGTTCCAGAAATTCGTCAAGGAGCGGATTCCGGCCGACTGCTCGGTCGAATTCCATCCGCATGGCGGCTCGCCGGCAATCCAGCTTTCCTACGACTCGCCCTTCCTGGCCAAGGCCAAGGATGCGCTGTCCGACGAATGGCCGAAGCCGGCGGTGACGACGGGCAGCGGCGGGTCGATCCCGGTGGTCGGCGACTTCCAGACCTATCTCGGTATGGAATCGCTGCTGGTCGGGTTCGGCCTCGACGACGACCGCATCCACTCGCCCAACGAGAAATACGAGCTCAGCTCCTTCCACAAGGGCCAGCGCTCCTGGGCGCGGATTCTCGATGCGCTGACCCGCTGACGCGGCGTGAAAATCAACTTTCAGTTGATTTTTCAGCGGAACGCGGCGAGGACGGGCCACAAGACAAAGCGCTACAGCGTCCCTTGCGGGTCAAGGGACGCGCAAGGCTCGACCGGAGAAGACAATGGCCGATATCCGTTTCCACAAGCATGATCTGCCCGACCTCTCGCACTACAATGTCGGGGCAGTGGCCATCGACACCGAAACGCTGGGGCTCAATCCGCATCGCGACCGGCTGTGCGTGGTGCAGATTTCGCCTGGCGACGGCACGGCCGATGTGATCCAGATCGCGCCCGGCCAGAAGAAGGCGCCGAACCTCGTCAGCCTGCTGCGGAACCGCGGCGTAACCAAGCTGTTCCACTACGGACGCTTCGACCTTGCCGTGCTCTACAATGCGTTCGGCGTCATGCCCGAGCCGGTGTTCTGCACCAAGATCGCCTCGCGGCTGACCCGCACCTACACCGACCGCCACGGGCTGAAGGACATCTGCTTCGAGCTTCTTGGCGTCGGCCTCTCCAAGGCGCAGCAATCGTCGGACTGGGCGGCCGAGACGCTGTCGCCCGAACAGCTCGAATATGCAGCTTCCGATGTGCTCTATCTGCACCGGTTGCGCGATGTGCTTGCCGGACGGCTGGCGCGCGATGGGCGGATCAAGGAAGCCGATGCCTGCTTCCGCTTCCTGCCGACGCGTGCCAAGCTTGACCTGATGGGCTGGGACGAAGAGGATATCTTCGCCCATAGCTGACGGTCGTCGGCGCGCTCCGCGGCTGGAACCGATGCGGGCCGCGGCGTTCTGTCGGCTCAGCTTTGCCGGCTCAAAAGGGGATGACATGACGGACAGAAAGCCGATTGCGACCGCACCGACAGACGGCTCCAAGGTCTCCGTGACCTGGAAGGACAGCGACGGGGTCATCAATGAATCCATCGCGCAATATCGCGACGACGGCTGGTGGGTCTATATCGACAGTCACACGCAAAAGAAGGTCGAGCCGACCAGTTGGCGCCCTGCCGCAAGCGACGATGACGATCAATGATGGCGCCGCTGGTGAGGCCGACCGCTTTCGAATAGCCTGAAGCCGTTGATATCGAGGCCGATTCGGAGCTTTCCGTTCCGCCGTCGCCCTCTTGCTCGGAGGAACTCTCTATGGGTGTCGAAAGCCTGCTCGTCTTCATCATCATCGGTGCCATCGCCGGCTGGCTCGCCGGTCTTATCGTTTCCGGCTTCGGCTTCGGTCTGATCGGCAACATCATTGTCGGTATCGTCGGCGCGTTCATCGCTGGCTGGCTGTTTCCGAGGATCGGATTTTCCATCGGCGGCGGCACTCTCGCCGCGATCATCCATGCCACGATCGGCGCCATCATCCTGCTGGTGCTGGTCAAGGTCCTGAAAAGAGCCTGAGGCTCGACAACGCAAAGAGCGCGCCATGAAACAGAATACGCTCTATCTCGTCATTGGCGCGCTCGTCGTCGTGGTCATTGCGCTCGGCATCTACGTCTATCGCGAGCAGACCAAACCCAAAGGCGTCGAACTCAAGATCGACGACAAGGGCATTTCGATCCAGCAGAACTAGCCTGCACCGGTGGGGCAGATGCAGGAGCGCGACATGGGGGCTTCCGACGCGCCGGAAGACGACGATCCGCCCAGAATTACCGTCGCGGAATGGGAGAGGCTGAACAGGCCGCCAAGGCGCGAGGCGCTGTTGCGCTATCATTGGCGGGTGTTTCGCTTTCTGAGGACATCCGCGCCGGTCAGCGAATTGCAAGGGCAAGAGCAGGTATTCCGCGGTGCGGTCGTCGCCACCGTGGCCTTCAACCGGCCCGAAATGATCGAATGGCAGATCCACCTGGTGCGCCGATACGTTGCCGAGCACGAGAGCTACATCGTCTTCGACAACAGCAAGAAGGACGAGGCGAGGCAAGCGATCCGCGATCTCTGCCGTCGCCAGCATGTTCCCTATGTGGCATTGCCGAAGAACAGGCTGGTCGTCAGCAGATCGCACGGTCAAGCGCTCAACTGGATCGTGCGGAATTTCTTGCCTGGGTTCGGGCCGAAGCTTTTCGGCTTCATCGATCATGACATCTTTCCAACTGAACCATTTTCGATCCGCGACCGGATGGAGGGCAAGAGCCTCTACGGCAGCGTGCGGCGCGATACGCCGACACCAGGCGGCTGGTTTTTGTGGCCCGGCTTCTGTTTTTTCGATGGAAGCCTGTTGCGACGGCGGCTGGATTTCGCCCCGAGCTACAAGTTTCATATGGATTCCGGCGGCGGCAACTGGCCGGTGCTCTACAGGTCGATCGACCCGGCGATGGTTCGGTTCGCTGAAAACAAATCGCTTCGCTTCGGCGCTGGACATGATCAATCCGAGGATTTTTTCATGGTGGTCGATGGCTGGCTGCATGTAACGAACGCCTCGAACTGGAGGCGACAGCAGGTTGACAGGAGCGAACACATTCTCGCGCTGTTGCGGCAAGCGGGCGGTCCCGACCAGCCGGATGTGAAGTTCGAGCCCATCTGAAATCAGGTCTGAGGCGGGTGGTGTTGACAGAAAACGCTGAGGGGCCTGTTGCATTGCGGCCTGAAATCCAGGGGCTGCGTGGCATTGCCGTTGCCCTGGTGGTGGTTTTCCACATCTGGCCCGCGGTTCTTCCTGGTGGGTATGTCGGGGTCGATGTGTTCTTCGTCATCTCGGGCTATCTCATCACCGGTCTGCTTGCCCGCATGGCGTTGCGCGATGGTCGCATCTCGCTGATGGCCTTTTATTCGCGGCGAGTGCGGCGACTGCTGCCGACTGCGATCCTGGCCCTTCTTGCCACGCTCGCCGGAACGCTGGTCTTCCTGTCCATGGCCCGTTGGGAAGAGACGGCGATCCAGGTCGCTGCCAGTGCGCTCTATGTGCAGAACTGGCGGCTTGCCTGGCAGGCGGTCGACTATCTCGGCGCCGAGGAGGCGGCGAGCCCGGTACAACATTACTGGTCTCTATCGATCGAGGAGCAGTTCTATATCGTCTGGCCATTGCTGATGGTGGCAGGCCTTTGGCTGGCGCGCCGTCTCGGGCGGCCAGCGAAAGGCGTATTCCTCGTAGGGCTGACCGCGGTTTTTGCCGGATCGCTGATCGCCTCGGTTCTCATCACCCGGAGCGATCCGGCCGCCGCTTATTTCGTAACCCATACCCGTCTGTGGGAGCTGGCGCTCGGTGGCCTGCTGGCGCTGACGGTCCATCGGTTCAGGGCAGGGCTGCCATTGCGCACCGCAATGGCGATGACCGGTATTGGCGCTATCGGGTTTTCAGCGCTTTTCCTTTCCGCCTCGACGCCATTTCCTGGCGCTCTTGCGTTGCTGCCGACCCTGGGAACGGTGCTCATCATTGCCGCCGGCGGCATCAAACTAGGTCGGTTTCGCGCACTTGACGCCAGCATCCTTTGCTATGTCGGCGACCGGTCGTATTCGATCTACCTCTGGCATTGGCCGCTGGTTGTTTTCTATTCGGCGCATCGCCCCGCCGCCGGGCTCTTTGCAGGTGTCGTGCTGATCGCCCTGACGCTGGCAATCTCGGACCTGTCCTACCGATATGTCGAACAGCGCTACCGGCAGCCGCGGCCGGATACGGAACGGAAACCTCTGGCCTATGCCACTGCCGCCGTTGCCGTCTGCGTGATGGTGTCGGGTGGGTTCGGCTATGCGCTCGACAGGCAAGACGTCGATATCACCCTGATCGGGACACCGAATTATCCAGGGCCGGCAGCGCTGCTTGCCAACGCTTCGGTTCCGCGCGACGTGGAACTGCTGCCATCCCTCGGCAAACTCAGGCGTGACGTACCGATCGTCTATCGACTGAAATGCCATCAGGAGCAGGACAGCACGCAAGCTGTGGGCTGCCAGCTCGGCGATCCCCAGGGAACCAGGACCATTGTCGTCGCAGGCGATTCACACGCAGCACAATGGATCCCGGCCATCGACGAGATTGCCAGGGACCGCAAGTGGAAACTGGTCACCTTCACCAAGGCTGCATGCCCTTTCACCCTTGCCGCGGTGACGGATGACGGTAAGCCGTATGAGGCCTGCGCAACATGGCGCGACAACGTTCTCGCCGAGATCAGGAAATTGCGGCCAGACCTGATGTTCACCAGCCAGTCTCGCTATTCCGACACACCGGAGCCAGCAATGATCGACGGTTTGCGCGGCATCTGGAGCGACTTGAACAGAGCCGGCGTGCGCATTATCGCCATCCGGAACACGCCTTTCGTCAAGTTCGATCCCGGTGATTGCCTGGCCGCCGATCCCGACAAATGCGTCAACGCGCGACACGAGGTGGAGACGAGCGACGTCTTCGCCCTCGCCGCAGGGGCATTGCCGGGGGTCCGCGTCGTTGACATGAACGATGCCTTATGTGGCAAGAACAGCTGTTCGGCCGTGGTCGGCAACATCATCGTCTGGCGCGACCATCACCATATGACGGCCACCTATGCGCTGGCGCTGGCGCCCTATCTGGCGAAGGCGGCGGGTCTCTAGCGAGATATCAAGGCGTAGCGGCTTTTTCGCATCAACATCGTTGACCAATGCCAAGGCCGGCATTCGGACACGACTTAACCCGCCCTTAAATCGCCGCATCTACTCTTCAACCCGAACGCCATAGGCATCGGGGATATCAAGCACAGCGCATGGCGAACCGCAGGGACAGTCGCATCGAACCCAGTTTCGAGGGGCCGCCGCAGGCGCGGTCCTCGGCGGGTCTTTCGGTGAACGAGGAGGATCGCGTCGTGCCGAGCAATCGCAAAGCCTCCGCAAAACGCAAGCCGGCCAAAGGGAAATCGTCGCGGGCCAAGCGCGGCAGAAGCCGGCGCGGCCTGTTCGGTGTGCTCGGCCGGCTGTTCTACTGGTGCTTCGTGCTGGCCATCTGGGGCGGCATCGGCGTGGCCGGCATCGTCGTCTACTATGGCGCCAAGATGCCGGCGGCGACGACCTGGTCGATTCCCGACCGCGCCCCCAACATCAAGATCGTTTCGGCAGATGGCCAATTGCTCGCCAATCGCGGCATGAGCGGTGGCGAGGCCGTCGGCCTGCATGAAATGTCGCCCTATATCCCGGAAGCCGTCATCGCTATTGAAGATCGGCGCTTCTACTCGCATTTCGGTATCGACCCGATCGGGCTTTCTCGCGCCATGGTCACCAATGTGCTTGGCGGGCATTTCTCGCAGGGCGGTTCGACGCTGACCCAGCAATTGGCGAAGAACCTGTTCCTGACACCCGACCGCACGCTGGAGCGCAAGGTGCAGGAAGTGCTGCTGGCGCTGTGGCTGGAGCACAAGCACACCAAGGACCAGATCCTCGAAATGTACCTCAACCGGGTTTATTTCGGTTCCGGCGCCTATGGCGTCGAGGCCGCCTCGCGCCGCTATTTCGGCAAGAGCGCGCGTGACGTCACCCTGTCGGAAGCCGCATTGCTTGCCGGCCTGTTGAAGGCGCCGTCGCGGCTGTCGCCGGCACGCGATCCGAAGGCCGCCGAGGAACGCTCGCAACTGGTGCTTGCCGCCATGCGCGACGAGGGAAAGATCAGCGCCAAGGAACTGACCTCGGCAATGAGCGCGCCGGCAACGCGTGCGCCGTCCTACTGGACCGGCTCGGAGAATTACGTCGCCGATACCATCATGGAGGAACTGCCCGACCTGATCGGCGACGTACGCGGCGACATCGTCATCGACAGCACCGTCGACCTGAACCTGCAGAAGCTCGCCGAACAATCGATCCGCAGGCTGATCGACGACAGCGGCAAGAAGCTCAACGTCAGCCAGGGCGCCCTGGTGTCGATCGACGATTCCGGCGCGGTGCGCGCCATGGTCGGCGGCTACGACTATTCGACGAGCCAGTTCGACCGTGCTTCGGAGGCACGTCGCCAGCCGGGCTCGGCGTTCAAGCCGTTCGTCTATATGGCCGCGCTCGAAGCCGGTCGCACGCCCGACAGCATCCGCAACGATGCGCCGATCAAGATCGGCAATTGGACGCCCGACAATTACGGCGGCAAGTATTTCGGCAAGGTGACGCTGGCCACCGCGCTGGCCAAGTCGCTGAACTCGGTGGCGGCGCAACTGACCATGGAGGTCGGGCCGAACGCGGTCGTCGAGGCGGCGCACCGCATGGGCATCCAGTCCGATCTGCAGTCCAACACCTCGATCGCGCTCGGCACTTCGGAAGTGACGCCGCTGGAGCTGACCTCGGCCTATGTCCCCTTTGCCAATGGCGGCTACAAGCCCGACATCCATTTCATCCGGCGCGTGACGACCACCGAGGGCAAGGTGCTTTACGACAGCGGCGGCGGCAGCGCGCCGCGCGTCGTCAAGCCTGAGATCGTGGGCATGATGAACTCGATGATGACGGGCACGGTTGAGATCGGCACTGCCCGGAAAGCGGCTTTCGCCTGGCCATCGGCCGGCAAGACCGGCACCAGTCAGAATTCGCGCGACGCCTGGTTCGTGGGCTACACCGCCAACCTCACCACCGGTGTGTGGTTCGGCAATGACGATGGCAGCCCGATGAAGAAGGTCACCGGCGGCGCACTGCCGGCGCAGGCCTGGCACGAGTTCATGGTTGCGGCCCACGAGGGTGTGCCGGTGCGGCCACTGCCCGGCACCTGGAAATCGACGCCGGCCGACACATTCGTCCCCGACGAGATACCCTCGGCGAACAACACGGCGCCGGTTCCGTCAACGTCGGTCGGCCAGCAGGCTCCGGCGCGGCCAGCAGCGCCGGTTGCCCAAGCGCCGTCCCGCGCGGCCCGTCCCGCCCAAACCGTAGATGCCGATGGCCTTTCCATGCCAGAGGATGACGGCGCCACCGCATCGATCAAGCACCCGGTGCCGCCAGGCGACGTCGGCGGTCCGCGCAAAAAGCGGCAGACCTCCATCCTCGACCTCCTTGGCGGCTGATCCGATCCGCTAATTCCGTGGTTTGGCGTTGCCCAATTTCTTGCTGTCAAAGGTCAGGTTGTCGCTGTGAATCTTGCCATCGCGGACGGTAAGGTGCTTGGCGCAGGAAAGCGCGCCGGACGACTTTGTCATCAAGTCATACATCAGCAGCGCCTGGTGATCGTCGCCGAAAGCAGCGATCATGCGCACACCGGTCACATCCTGTGAAAGTTTGGTCAGGCCCTTCAGGTAGGGGGCCTTGCCGGTCGATTGCTGCATCGGCCCATCAAAAACGACGTCGTCGGCGACATAGGATGCTGGCTTTTCGAGGTCGTGGCCTGTCCACGCCTTGGTGAAGGCCGTGGCGATGTCGAGGGGTGCTGTCTGTGTCATGGCTCTGTCCGATTGATTTGATGTGAAACCCCGCACCCTTGTCCTGCACTCCCGAACCAACGGCGAGTTGGCTTCCCGGTTCCTCCTTTGACGTGAATGGTGACATTTCGGCCTCTCGCCACCTCGGCGGCGTTCGGCTACATCTGCCGGCCGGAGACCTTGAAATGACTGAACTCGACACCAGAAAGACCATCGTGCTGACCGGCGCCAGCCGCGGCATCGGCCACGCCACCGTCAAGCGTTTTTCGCGCGAGGGCTGGCGCGTCATCACCTGCTCCAGGCAGGCTTTCGCCGAGGATTGCCCGTGGCCGGCCGGGCCGGAAGACCACATCAAGGTCGATCTCGCCGATCAGGAGGATGTCGGCATCGCCGTCTCCGAAATCCGCCACCGGCTGGAAGCGCATGGCGGCCAGCTGCATGCACTGGTCAACAATGCCGGCATTTCGCCGAAGCTCAAGGACGGCAACAGCCGCATGGATTCGATCGACACGCCGATGCATGTCTGGCGCGACGTGTTCCAGGTCAATTTCTTCGCGCCGATCATGCTGGCGCGCGGCCTGTTCAAGGAACTGGCGGCGGCCAAGGGCTCGATCGTCAACGTAACCTCGATCGCCGGAACCCGCGTGCATCCCTTCGCCGGCACGGCCTACGCCACATCGAAAGCGGCACTCGGCTCGCTGACGCGCGAGATGGCACATGATTTCGGCCCGCACGGCATCCGCGTCAATGCCATTGCGCCCGGCGAGATCGACACCGCGATCCTGTCGCCGGGCACTGACAAGATCGTCGAGACCATCCCTCTCAGGCGCCTTGGCACCACGGCGGAAGTCGCCGACATCATCTTCTTCCTGTGTTCGCAGCAGGCGTCCTACGTGACCGGCTCGGAAATCCACATCAATGGCGGTCAGCATGTGTGACAAATCAGGGTGCTCATCCGGTTATTGTGAGAACGGCCTTGCCGCTGAAGCTGCGCTGTCGCAGTGCGTCCAGCACTTGGGCGATGTCTGTCCACGGCACGGTCAAGGCCACGCGCGTTTCGAGCCGGCCGGCTGCGACCAGAGCGAGCAGCGAGGCGATGTCCTCGCCAATGCCTGGACCAGACGTGTAGTACGCGAAAGTCTGAAGCCTCGCTCCTTCACGATCCGGAACGAACTGGCGGAATCCGACGGGCGTCAGTTCGCCGCTGCTCGAACCGAACATGACGATGGTCCCGCCAGGTGCGATGCGCTCGATCGCGTGAGCGAGGCTTTTGCCGCCCACCGACTCCGTGATCAGCGAGAACGGTCCCTCGGCCAGATCGATCGCTTCGACAACCTGCTCGGCTCCAAGGCCGCGGAGATCCTCGGCGTGCCGGGCGGCGGCGATTGCCGTCACCGAGGCGCCCTGCTCGCGGGCAAGCTGGACCTGGAAACGGCCGACCGCGCCGCTTGCACCGGTAATCAGCACCTGCTGGCCGGTCAGGTCGCCGCCATGGCGTAGAGTCCTCAGCGCCGTCGTGCCCGCGACTGGCAACGTGGCGGCGGCGGCAAAGCTGACGTCATCGGGCAGGACGGCGAGACGGTCGGTCGGAACGGCGACACGTTGCGCCCATCCGGCTTCATCGACCAAAGCCGCGACGCGGGCGCCAACGGCCGGTCCTGAGCCATCGGCTGCTGCCCGTTCGACGATCCCACCGATGTCCTGGCCGGGTATCCAGCCGTTCGGACGTATGCTGAGCAGGCGCAGTTCGCCGCGATTCAACGAGGTCGCGTGGACCGAGACAAGCGCCTCGTTCGAGGCCGGTTGAGGCTCGGCAAGCTCTGAGATCCTCAGTCCGGTCGCGCTGTCGGAGGAGATGACGAGGGCGAGCATGGTTGATACCTCCTGGCTGCGCGGCGGTCGCACCGCTCATTCGCAAGTGTACCTTATCGACTTTTGCCTTTGAATAATTTAGATATGAAAGCAATTGATCGCTAAAAACTGTCAATCATGAGACAGCCCCTCAGCTACCCCTGGCTCGATTTCGATGTGGATGACCTTTCCGCGCCTGCGATTGCCGTGCGCGTCGATATCCCAGAGACCAGAGCGGAGGTACCCTCCCATTGGCACCGCAAGGGCCAACTCGTTTTCGCGCTTGCAGGCGGCGTCACATGCCGCGTCCCAAGCGGTTTATGGATGGTGCCGCCGCATTGCGGGGTGTGGATCCCCGGCGGCATGGAGCACAGCAATGTCGCAACCGCCAACGCCCGGATTTTTTTCGTCTACATAGAGCCGGGAGCCGCCGATCTGCCGGAGCGGTGCTGCACGCTTTCGATCTCGCCACTGCTGCGCGAATTGATCATCGAGCTTTCCGATCGGCTGCAGGACGACGAGGCGAGGGGCGAACTCTTGATCAAGATACTGCTCACCGAATTGCCACGCATGGCTGTCCAGCAGCTACACCTGCCGATCTCGTCCGAGCCGCGCTTGAACAGGATCGCCGAGGCGTTGGCGCAGGATCCCGCCGACCGCAGCACACTGGCGGAATGGGCCAATCGCGTGGCGCTCAGCGAAAGCAGCCTCGCCCGCCTTGTGGCAAAGGAGACAGGGCTGAGTTTCGGGCGCTGGCGCCAGCAATTGCACTTGATCGTTGCAATTCGGGAACTGGCTTCCGGCAAAAGTGTCCAGCAGGTCTCGGGCGATCTCGGCTATGGTTCCGTTACGGCCTTCATCACCATGTTCAAGAAGGCGCTTGGGAAGCCGCCGGCCAAATACCTCAGTGGCATCGCGCAAAATGGCGGCTCTGCATTCGTGGCGTGATGCTCGCTTGAAAGGGTGGTCGAGCCGATCACGGTGCCAGCGTGCGAGAGTGCAGCCTGGGCTTTGGAACTCAGGCCACCGATGGCTCGGCGGTTTCGCGCCTCAACTCCGGTTTGGGACCGAGAACTTCTTCCACAATCCCGCGCGCAATCTCGCGTTCACCCATGATCACCGTATCGGCGCCCAAACCCTTGAGATGTTCGACCTCGGCGTCGGAATGGGCACGAGCGATGACGTTGATGCCAGGGTTGGCGGTGCGGGCTCGGAGCACGATCTGGCCGGCTTCGAAGGCATTGGGGATGGCAAGGATCAGCCGGCTGGCGCCTTCGGGATTGGCGGCGGCGAACACTTCGGCATTGGCCGCATTGCCGGCGACGGTCTCGATGCTGTCCGCTTTCAATTTCGCCAGCGTCTTGTCGGCGTCCTCGATGACCAGGAAGGGCATTGCCGCGTCTTTCAGCGCCGAGCCGACCAGGCCACCGACACGGCCGTAGCCGATCAGGATAGCATGGCCGGTGAGTGCCGTCTTTGGAGGCGGGCCGTCCTCCTTTTTCGTCGTTGCCGCGACAGAGGCTACCTGGCCCGGCTCCGTCGCCGGACCAACCGGTTTTGCCTCGACCGGTGGTGCCGTCCTGGCGGCGCGCCGTTCCAGCCACGGCTTCATCCAGTCGATGGCCAGGAACATCAGCGGGTTGAGGACAATCGACAAGATCGCACCGGCCAGAATGAGGTCGCGGCCCTGTTCCGGCAGCAGCTTCAGCCCGACGCCGAGTTCAGCCAGAATGAAGGAGAATTCGCCGATCTGGGCAAGGCTTGCCGAAATTATCAGCGCCGTGGCGATGGGATAGCCGAAGGCGACAACGATTGCGAATGCGGCCAGTGATTTGCCAATGACGATGATGGCCAGCGTCGCCAGGATCGGCCAGCCATTGCTGATCAGGCTGAACGGGTCGAACAGCATGCCGACCGAGACGAAGAACAGCACGGAGAAGGCATCGCGCAGCGGCAGCGATTCCTCGGCGGCGCGGTGGCTGAGCTCGGACTCGCTCATGATCATGCCGGCGAAGAAGGCGCCCAGCGCCAGCGAGACACCGAATAGTTTTGCCGCACCGAAGGCGACGCCGAGCGCGATGGCCAAAACCGCCAGCCGGAACAGTTCGCGCGAGCCGGTATGGGCGACGTAATGCAGGATCCAGGGAATGACCCGGCGGCCGACCACCAGCATGACGATCACGAAAGCGGCGACCTTGGCCAGCGTGATGCCGACGACGCCCCAGATGCCGTAGCTGGCCGGCAGCGACAGCAGGCCGCTCGCATGGGCGTCAGCCTGCTCCTGACCGCCGAGCACGCCAGCGAGCGCCGGCAGCAGCACCAGCGCCAGCACCATGGCCAGATCCTCGACGATCAGCCAGCCGACGGCGATGCGGCCGCGCTCGGTCTCGATCATCCGCCGTTCCTGCAGGGCACGCAGCAGCACCACGGTCGAGGCCACCGACAGCGCCAGGCCGAACACCAGCCCCGCGCCCATCGACCAGCCAAGCATCCAGGCAAGACCGGCGCCAAGTGCGGTGGCGAAGCCGATCTGGACGATGGCGCCCGGCACGGCGATGGCACGCACCGACAGCAGATCCTTCAGCGAGAAGTGCAGCCCGACGCCGAACATCAGGAGGATGACGCCGATTTCGGCCAGTTCGTTGGCAAGGCCGGCATCGGCGACGAAGCCAGGCGTGTTCGGCCCGACCAGCACGCCGGCTACGAGATAGCCGACCAGCGGCGGAATGCGGAAGCGATTGGCGAGAGCCCCGAAGACGAAAGCCAGCCCCAGACCGGCGACGATGGTGGCGATAAGGGGCGTGTCATGCGGCATTGTCTATGGAGCGCCTTTCAAAAACAGCGATGTTGGATGAGCGCCGCCCAAAGCCGCCGCCTGTTTGCAATATGGTGGATGGTATGTCGGCGATGCAACCCGCAAAGCCATGAAATCGACGGCGCTGCCGCAAATATTTGACCGGCAGCTGAGAAAGCTGCCGGTCAAATCGGAATTTGTGCGGTGCTATTCGTCTCGATCGGTCAGGGCCGATCGACAATGATCAGGCTGCCTGCAGCAAGGCCTCGATTTCCGGTATGGCATGGTTGGTCAATGTCTTGGGAATTTCGGCGGTCACCTTGTCCCCGACCTCCTTGTGCAGCTTTTTGCGCATTGTCCCAAGCACCACCGGCGGTGCGACCAGCACGATCTCGCTGAATTCGCCGTCATGCGCGAGCTTGTAGAGCCGGGCGGCGATTTCATCGGCGAAACGCTCCTTGCCGATGCGGTGCCAATCCGTATCCTCGACCGCGCTGCGGTGTACGGAGGGACCATCATTGTATCGGCCCGGGCTGTCACTGCCTTGCTCGCGGGTGGGCGGGTTGTCCTGCTGCATTTCCTGCACCACCTCGAGATTCGGATATTTATTGTCGCCAGCGTTCCTGAGGAAAAGCGCCTTCTCGCCATCGGCCACCATGACCCAGATACCGTGCTTGAGTATGATTGTGTTCATGATGACAGGCTCCTTTTCAGCCGCGTGGTGGCCTTTCGTGGCGTTCCGCAGCCGGGTTTCGATCCGATATGACAGGCCTTTTGAGAACGCGCCCGGAGCCACTAATGTTCCAGTCGGCAGCCGCGTCGGCGTTGGACATTCTGGCTATCCAGAGTTCGCGGCTTTAATCTACTAATTTGGTAGAATTTAGAAAAAACGGTTTTGCGGCTTTTCTCCCCAGGCGCTAAAAGACCCGGAAAACAAGGCCTGCGACAGCAGCTTGAATCCGCTCCATCTGTAAACGAGAAATATTTTTCTCTTGGCCGGGATGCTTTCAGAAAAGCAATTGCATCCCGATAAGGGATGCGCGAGTGCGTTCCTTCTGGTTTCTCGCGCCCGCGCGTAGAACTGCAAGCTCATTCAGGATTCCGCTCGCGTCCATGTCGCACACTGCTCCCAAGCTCAACGCCTTCCCCGTGTTCATGCGGGTCGAGGGCGAAGCCGTGGCCATCGTCGGCGGCGGCGAAGAGGCGCTGGCCAAGGCGCGGCTGATCGGACAGTCGAGTGCGGTCCTGCGGATTATCGCGGAACACGCCGAGCCCGACCTGCTCGCCTTCGTCGCCCAGGCCGGCGCGAGCCATTTTGCCGCCGCTTACGACGCATCGCAGCTCGAAGGCGCGATCATGGTGTTTGCCGCCAGCGGCGACGAGGAACTCGACCGTCGGGTGGCTGCGGATGCGCGCCGCCTAAGCATTCCGGTCAATGCCGTCGATCGGCCTGAGCTTTGCGATTTCTTCACCCCGGCGCTGGTCAACCGCGCGCCAGTCGCCATCGCCATCGGCACCGAAGGCGCCGGGCCGGTGCTTGCGCAGATGCTGCGCGGCCGCATCGACCGTATGCTGTCGCCGTCGCTCGGGCCGCTGGCAACGCTTGCCGCTTCGTTTCGCGGGGCTGCCGAGAAGCTGCTGCCGAGAGGCAATGCCCGGCGCCGCTTCTGGAATGATTTCTTCACTGGTGCTCCTGCACGCGCGGCTGAAATCGGTCAGCTTTCGCAGGCGCATGATGCTGCCGTCGATATTCTGCTGTCGAACACGCCCGCTTGCGGTCACATCGCGCTGGTTGGCGCCGGTCCGGGCGCCGAGGATCTACTGACCTTGCGGGCCCATCGTCTGCTGATGGAAGCCGATGTCATCGTCCATGACGCGCTGGTGCCGGAGGCGGTCGTTGCCATGGGTCGCCGCGATGCCGAGCGCCTGCCGGTCGGAAAGCGCAAGGGCTGCCACACCAAGAGCCAGGCTGAGATCAATGCGCTGCTGGTCGAGCTTGGCCGTGAAGGCAAGCGTGTCGTGCGGCTGAAGTCAGGCGATCCGCTGGTGTTCGGCCGGGCCGGCGAAGAGATGGCGGCACTTCGCGATGCCGGCATCGCCTATGAGGTGGTTCCGGGTGTCACCGCGGCCTTTGCTGCCGCCGCCGATTTCGAACTGCCGCTGACCTTGCGCGGTGTCTCCTCGTCGATGGTGTTCACCACCGGCCACGATCTCAAGGGCAATTCGCTGCCCGACTGGGCCAAGCTCGCCATTTCCGGCGCCACCGTCGCCGTTTATATGGGCCGCTCGGTGGCCGCCGAGGTTGCCGGACGGCTGATCGAGGCCGGTCTGTCGCCAGATACGGCGGTGGCCGTGGTCGAGAATGCCAGCCTCGCCAACCGGCGTCGCTTCCACGGCACGCTTGCCGACCTGCCGTCGCTGGAAACGCGCGCCGATCTTTCCGGCCCGGTCATGACCATCATCGGCGATGCGGTCGCCGGCGCCAACTTTGAACGGTCCGAGCCGCTGGCGGCACACAGGCATGAAGGCGCGTCCAGTTCGGTCGCCGAAGGAGTTCAGCAATGAAGATACTGACCGCCAACCGCCTCACCGACGGTATTGCCGTCTGGTACGCCGATGGCGGCTGGGCCGAGACGGTGGACCATGCCGACCTCGCCCATGACAAGGCAGCCGAGGACAGGCTCGAGGCGATCGGCGCCAAGGCCTATGCCGCCAACGAAGTGGTCGACGTCAATTTGATCGACGCTGAAGTCGTCAACGGCGTCGTCCAACCGGTGCGGCTGCGCGAGAAGATCCGCGCCGCCGGCCCGACAATCCGCAACGATCTCGGCAAGCAGGCTGCGCGGGCAGCATAACCGAGACACCAGGCATGGGCGGACGCGCCCTGAAAGACCAAGCATGTACCGTTACGATGAGTTCGACCACGATTTTGTCCAGGCCCGCGTCGCGGAGTTCAGCGACCAGGTGCAGCGTCGTCTTGCCGGCGAGATCACCGAGGACCAGTTCCGGCCATTGAGGCTGATGAACGGCGTCTATCTCCAACTGCACGCCTACATGCTGCGCATCGCGGTGCCTTACGGCACGCTGAACGGCAAGCAGTTGCGCATGCTTGGCCACATCGCCCGCAAATACGATAAGGGCTATGGCCATTTCACCACGCGCCAGAACATCCAGTTCAACTGGCCGGCGCTGTCGGACATTCCGGCGATCCTGGCGGATCTCGCGAGCGTTGAGATGCATGCCATCCAGACCAGCGGCAATTGCATCCGCAACGTCACCGCAGACCACTTCGCTGGCGCTGCCGCCGACGAAGTCGCCGATCCGCGTCCCTACGCGGAAATCCTGCGCCAGTGGTCGTCGGTGCATCCGGAATTCTCGTTCCTGCCGCGCAAATTCAAGATCGCGGTGACGGGTGCCGAGCGCGACCGCGCCGCCATTCAGACCCACGACATCGGCCTGCACCTGAAGAAGAACGCCGCCGGCGAACTCGGTTTTGCCGTCTATATCGGCGGCGGCCAGGGTCGCACGCCAATGGTTGCCCGGAAAATCCGCGACTTCCTGCCGGAAGCCGATCTTTTGTCTTACTGCACGGCGATCCTGCGCGTTTACAACCTCTATGGCCGCCGCGACAACAAATACAAGGCGCGCATCAAGATCCTCGTCCATGAGACCGGCGTCGAGGAGATCACCCGCCAGGTCGAGGCCGAGTGGCAGGAGTTGAAGGACGCCGAGTTGAAGCTGCCGGAAGCCGACATCCGCGCCATCGAGGCCTATTTCGCGCCACCGGTGCTCGCTGGGCGGCCGGAAGGCGACCAGGCGGTCAAGCTGGCGCGGCTCGATTCCAAGGGGTTTTCGGAGTGGCTCGACCAGAACGTCGTGACGCACCGCCATCCCGACTATGCGGCGGTGACGATCTCGCTGAAGGGCATCGGCGAGGTGCCCGGCGACGCTTCGGACAGCCAGATGGAAGCGATCGCCGACATCGCCGAGAAATATGGCTTTGACGAGCTGCGTGTCAGCCATGAGCAGAACCTGATCCTGCCGCATGTGGCCCGCGCCGACCTCAAGGCGGTCTATGATGCGCTGGTCGGCATCGGTCTGGCGACAGCCAACTCCAACCTGATATCGGACATCATCGCTTGCCCGGGCCTCGATTATTGCGCGCTGGCCACGGCGCGCTCGATCCCGATCGCGCAGGAAATCTCGCAACGCTTCGCCTCGCTGGAACGGCAGCGCGAGATCGGCGAACTGAAGCTGAAGATCTCCGGCTGCATCAACGCCTGCGGTCATCACCATGTCGGCCACATCGGCATCCTCGGCGTCGAGAAGAAGGGCTCCGAACTCTATCAGGTGACGCTGGGCGGCTCGGCAGACGAGAACACCTCGGTCGGCGAGATCATCGGCCGCGGCTTCTCGTCGGAAGAGATCACCGACGCCATCGAACAGATCGTCGAGACCTATCTCGGCCTTCGGCTCGACCCACAAGAGAAATTCATCGACGCCTACCGCCGAGTCGGTCCCGCGCCGTTCAAGGAGGCGCTCTATGCTGGCGAAGCCAAGGCCGCTTGACCGTATCGGAGACGTCGATGACGGCATCGCCGCCAAAGCGGCGGGGCTCGACGCGCTCTACGGTCATCTGAAGCCGATCGAGATCATCGAACGCTCGGCCCGCGAACTGTTCCTCGACGAGATCGCTGCGGTGTCGTCGTTCGGCGCGGACTCGGCTGTGCTGCTGCACATGATCGCCAAGATCGACCGGACACTGCCGGTCATCTTCCTCGACACCGGCAAGCATTTCGAGGAGACGCTCGGCTATCGCGACGCGCTCGCCGCCGATTTCGGGCTGACCAACATAAGGGTGATCAAACCCGAGGAAGCAGCACTCGAACGGATCGATCCGACGGGCAATCTGCATCAGAGCAACACCGACGCCTGCTGCGATGTACGCAAGGTCGAGCCGTTGGCGCGTGGCGTTGCACCCTTCCGCGCCTGGTTAACCGGCCGCAAGCGCTTTCAGGCCGCGACACGGGCAGCGCTGCCGGTGTTCGAGGCCGTCGGTCCGCGCATCCGCATCAATCCGCTGGCACACTGGACGACATCGGATCAGGCCGACTACATGCGCGCGCATGCGCTGCGCGAAAATCCACTGGTCGCCTATGGCTATCTGTCGATCGGCTGCTTCCCGTGCACGCAGCCGGTGCAGCCGGGCGAGGACGCGCGCAGCGGCCGCTGGGCTGGTCACGCCAAGACCGAGTGCGGCATTCACCTGTCGGGGCTGGAGAAGTCGCTGACCGACGCATCACTATAGGGTATGCTGAAATTCAGCCGGCCTGCGAACGGCGACCTTCATCCGGAGGCCGCCGGCTTTGCGTGGGATGGACTTTCAGCGGACCTGGATCTTGGGGCTTTAGGAATCTTTATGACTGGACCGACGACACCGGAGACCCGGCTCTGGACCCCTGCGGGTTTTCACGAGGATGAGTGGACGCATGCCGAAAGCGCCGATGCGCTGTCCGGCAACGGCCGCTTCATCCTGCCGTTGCAAGTCTTCCTCGATCTGGATCCGGAGGTGCGCCGCTCGGCCAAGGAACGGCTCGGCGTCCTGCTGCAGCCGGGTGATCAGCTCGAGAAGATTGCCGACCTGCTCGACCAGCTGTCGCTGGTGGCATTGGCCTTCCCGGCCTTCAGCGACGGCCGCTCCTTCTCTAAGGGAGAACTGCTGCGCGGCCGCTACCATTTCGAAGGTGCCGTTCGCGCCACGGGCCAAGTGCTGGTGGACCAGCTGCCGCATATGCTGCGGCTGGGCTTCGACGAGTTCGAGATTTCCAATCCGGTGCTGTTGAAGCGCCTGGCGGAGGACCGTACCGGCGGATTGGGGCTCTACTACCAGCCAGCCGCCGTGCCGGAACCAAAAGGCCCGAAATACTCCTGGCGGCGCGTTCGCAGCAGCTGACGTTGCGGTAATTCCGCGCGTCTTTACATCAGTCGTGTTCAGGCCTTTTCTTGATAATCCGGATGGAAATCCGTGGACGATCGGGGAGGGGTCTTCATGCGTTACGACTATGTCATAGCCGGCGGTGGGTCCGCCGGCTGTGCGCTTGCCGCGCGGCTTTCGGAAGATCCATCGAAAACGGTCTGCCTGATCGAAGCTGGCGGCGAGGGCAGGGATATGCTGATCCGCGCTCCTGCTGGCATTATCAGCATGCTTTCCGGCCGGCCCAGAATCAACAACTGGGCCTTCGAGACCGTGCCGCAGCAAGGTCTTGGCGGCCGCAAGGGCTACCAGCCGCGCGGCAAGGCGCTGGGCGGCTCCAGCGCAATCAATGCAATGCTCTATGTCAGGGGCCATCGCAGCGACTATGACGAATGGGCAAATCTAGGCTGCGAGGGCTGGTCGTGGGATGAGGTGCTGCCCTATTTCCGGCGCGCCGAGGGCAATGAGCGCGGCACTGATGCGTTGCATGGCGGGGACGGCCCGCTGAAAGTGTCGAACCAGCGCTCGCCGAGGCCGATCGCCAAGGCCTTCATAGAGGCTTGTGCCGAAAACCAGATTCGCGCCTCGGACGATTTCAACGGACCGGAACAAGAGGGCGCCGGCTATTTCCAGGTGACCCAGTTTGCCGGTGGCGCCCGTAATGGCGAGCGCTGTTCGACTGCCGCCGCCTATCTCCATCCGGTGATGCAGCGGACCAATCTGACCGTGGTCACGCGGGCGCACGCCACAGGCATCGTCCTTGACGGCAAGCGCGCCACCGGCATCCGCTACCGGACACGCAAAGGCGAGACAGTGGCACAGGCGTCGCGCGAGGTGATCCTCTGTGGCGGTGCCTTCGGTTCGCCGCAGCTTCTGTTGCTGTCGGGTATCGGCCCGGCGGCCGAACTTGCCGTGCATGGCATTCCCGTCGTCCACGAATTGCCGGGCGTCGGCAAGAACCTGCAGGATCACCTCGATTTCATCGTCGGCTGGAGATCGAAGGACACCGATATGCTTGGCATGAGCCCGCGCGGCGCGTTGAGTTTCCTCAGGCACATCGCGCAGTGGCGCCGGGATGGAACCGGGCTGATCGCCTCGCCGGCGGCCGAGAGCGGCGCTTTCGTCAAATCCGACCCGGCGCTTGAACGCCCTGACCTGCAGCTGCAATTCGTCATCGGCCTGGTCGAAAACCATGCGCGCACGCTGCACTACGGCTTCGGTTTTTCCTGTCATGTCTGCATATTGCGGCCGCACTCACGTGGCGAGGTTGGGCTGGCCAGCGCCGATCCATTTGCCGCGCCACGCATCGATCCGCGCTTTCTCGGCGACCAGCGCGATGCGGAACTGCTGCTGAAAGGCGTGAGGATCACCCGGCAGGTGCTGGCTTCGCCGGCGCTGACGCGCTACCGGCACAAGGAAATGCACATCGCCGGCGAGCCGAGCGATGCCGATCTGATGACCCATATCCGTACCCGCGCCGACACGGTCTATCACCCGGTCGGCTCCTGTCGGATGGGAGTCGACGAGATGGCGGTGGTCGATCCGCAACTCAAGGTGCGCGGGCTTGAAGCCTTGCGTGTCGTCGACGCCTCGGTGATGCCGACACTGATTGGTGGCAACACCAATGCCCCAACCATCATGATCGCCGAAAAGGCCGCCGACATGATCAGGGCTGCCTGATCGGAGCTCCAGGCCGCGGCGCCCATAGCGCGGCGGTCCTTTTGTTATGACGCAATTGCCCAGGGAAAACGTTACGCGCTTTCCCTGGAAAACCGTTCAAACTTCTCCTGGAATTGCTTAAGCCGCCGCCCGTGCCTCGCGGAACGACACCAGCTTGCGGCGGTTTTCGTCCCACAATGCCAGTTTGACGCAGCGCAAGCTTTCGAGCAGCGTGACACGGCCGATGTCGCGCAACTCGGGATAATCCCGCAGCACTTCCTGCAACCGGTAGCACGGCACCTTGGCGGAGAGATGATGGACGTGATGGACACCGATGTTGCCGGTGAGCCAGTTCAGCACCGGCGGTAGATCGTAATAGGACGATCCGTGCAGGGCAGCGTGCTGGAATTCCCAGTCGGCATCCTTCGCCCATTCCGTTTCCTCGAACTGGTGCTGGACGTAGAACAGCCAGATGCCGGCCGAACCGGCGAGGATGACGATCGGCAGGTGGACCACCAGGAAAGCGCCCGGGCCGACGAACCAGATGAGGATGGCTGCTGCGACCGCGATGCCAAGATTGGTGGTCATCGACGACACCCAAGGGGTCAGGCCGCCGCGCATCATGCCGACGGGGAGCCTTTGCTCGAAGATGAACAGCCAGATCGGACCGAGCCCGAACATCACCAGCGGGTGGCGATAGAGACGGTAGGCGAGGCGGCCTCGCCACGACATCTGCCGGTATTCTGCAACGGTCAGCGTCCGGATGTCGCCCATGCCGCGTTCGTCAAGATTGCCGGCGCTGGCGTGGTGCGTCGCGTGGGCACGCCGCCAGCAATCGTAGGGCGTCAGCGTCAGGATGCCGAGCGCGCGGCCAATCCAGTCGTCGGCGTAGCGATTGGCGAAGAAGGAGCCGTGGCCGCAGTCGTGCTGGATCATGAAGATGCGCACCAGAAACCCGGCCGCGGGAAGGATGAGGACCAGTCCCCACCAATGGCCATAGGCATAAGCCGCCGAGGACAGTCCCCAGAGTATGGCGAATGGAATGAGGGTGATGGCGAGTTCGACGGCGCTGCGCCGCCTGTCGGGCTTCTTGTAGCGGGCGAGAATCTTCAGCCAGGCGCGCTTGCTGTTGGCCACCGCCTCAGGGGAAATCATGTTCATCAGGAAGCATAGGCGCGGTGCTTCGCCGCCGCAAGGCAACATCACGCAAAATTACTGTGCGTAATTGTCGCGTGGCTTGGCGGTCGAGCCAGCCAACCGCCAGCTCAACCTGCTGATGACGTCGACCGCTATTCGCGATCGAGGATAGGACAGCCGCGCTCGGTGCCAAAAGTCACGCGCACGCGGTCGCCACCCTGTCTGCCGCGGACCGTGATCTCCCGGCGGCCGATGGACTCAATTCTTGCGCGGCGGATGCCCATTCGCTCTGCCTTGTCGAGAGCCCGGTCTTCCGTGCAGCCTCGTTGACGCCGGTCGCGCCGATCGTCGCGACGGGGACCTTCGCAATCGTCGTAGGCGGGGTCGCAATCTTCCATGAGCTTCAGCCGCGGGCCATGTTTGCCCAATTGCAGCTGCAGATTGTCTGCTTGTGCCGGAAAGGCCGCCAAGGTGATGGCGCCGAGGCCGACAAGCGCCATCAGCGATGAGGTAATCGAAACCTTGCGCATTACGTCCTCCATTTGAACCAACCCATCTATCCTTAGATGGTTCGGCTCTCCACGGCTATTGCCGATAGGAGGTTTGCTGCCAAGATCGATTGTTGCGTTACGGCCGGCGCCAGCCGATGTCACCGCGCTCCGCCCCATCGAGGCGGTCGAGCAGTTCTCTGAGCCGGTCGGGGATGTCGGCCTCGGTGCGGAAGGCCGGCAAGGTGCGCAGAAAGCGGGTCACCGCCTCGGCGCCGAACTGGCGCCTGATCTCGATGGCCAGCCCCTCTGTCTGTTCGCCCATGTTGCGGGTCATCATCTCAAAATCCTGTCTCGGCTTCGAAACTCCTGCAGCAAGAGAATGGTTCCCCCATCATGCCTGTGTGGCAAGCAAAGCCGGCGGTTAAGGTAAAATTTGAATTAAAGTCGAAATGTCTTGCCTGTCATTGCCCGGCCTTGGCCGGCGGCTTCCATAGTCGCTTACCCCTTGATTTTTGGCCGCCAAACATCGATATCGGGCACAAAATCCACATCATTCGAGATTGACGGGAAACGGCGATGAGCGACCAGGCAAAAGACGAACGCGCGCCCGATGAAGTCGAGGCGACCGAGCCCACAGTCGAGCGCACGGAAGGCAGCACCGACGGTGATTATGAAGCCCTTGTGCGGCTGCTGAAGGAAAATGAAGAGCTGAAGGACCGCGCGCTGCGCGTGGCGGCCGAGATGGAAAACCTGCGTCGCCGCACGGCGCGCGATGTGCACGATGCGCGCACCTACGCGGTCGCGAATTTCGCCCGCGACATGTTGTCGGTGTCGGACAATCTGCGCCGCGCGCTGGATGCGATTCCCGCCGAGGCCAAGGCATCGGGTGACGCCGGCTTCAAGGCGCTGATCGAAGGCGTCGACCTCACCGAGCGCGCCATGCTGTCGGCGCTGGAACGGCATGGGGTCAAGAAGCTCGCGCCTGAAGGCGAGAAGTTCGATCCCAATTTCCACCAGGCGATGTTCGAAGTGCCCAATCCGGATGTCCCGGCCAACACCGTGGTCCAGGTCGTGCAGCCGGGCTATTCGATCGGCGACCGCGTGCTGCGCCCGGCCATGGTGGGCGTCGCCAAGGGCGGGCCAAAGTTCGCCGCCGCTGAAGCACCGGTCGAGCCGGGGCCGGTGAACGAACAGGCCGAGAAAGATGCGTGAGGCAGGGAATAGGCAGTAGGCAGTAGGCAGTAGGAAACTAGGGCAGTCGTATCATCGCGCGGCTTCGTGCTATTCATACTGCCTAATCCCTAATCCCTACTGCCTTGGCCTCATGAACCCTATCGCGCTTCTTGATTATGCCGGTGTCGCCGTCTTCGCGGCGACCGGGGCGCTGGCGGCTTCGCGTAAGCAACTCGACATTATCGGCTTCCTGTTCCTGGCCAGCGTCACCGGGATAGGCGGTGGCACGCTTCGCGACGTTATCCTCAACCTGCCGGTTTTCTGGGTCGCCAACTCCGGCTATGTGCTGGTCTGCGCCGCGGTTGCGGTGCTGGTCTTCTTCGGCGCGCATCGTGTCGAATCGCGCTGGAAATGGCTGCTCTGGCTCGACGCCGTCGGGCTCGCCGCTTTTTCGGTGATGGGCGCGGCCAAGGGGCTTGCGATTACAGGCTCGCCGGTCGTGTCCGTCATCACCGGCGTGCTCACCGCCACTTTCGGCGGCATTTTGCGTGATCTCCTTGCCGGCGAGCCATCTGTGCTGCTCAGGCCCGAGATCTACGTTACGGCGGCCCTTGCGGGTGCCGGCCTTTACACGCTTGGCGAACTTGCCGGACTGCCGCCGCTCGCCTCGGACCTCGCCGGTTTTGCGGCGGCGTTCCTCGTGCGCGGTGGTGCGCTCAAATTCGGCTGGTCGTTTCCGTCCTACAAGAGCCGACCCGGCAGGCGGCCGGAAGATATTCCGTGAAGAGAGGGAATAGGGAATGGGGAATAGGGAATAGGGAATAGGGAATAGGGAATAGGGAATAATCAGTAGTCACAGGAGCTTAATCGTGGCGTCATCACTACTGCCTACTGCCTACTGCCTACTCAATCTCACGCCGCGAAGCGCTGGGCTTCGCCGCCATAATAGTTGACGTAGCGTGCGCCGATCTCCTTGACCGGCATCACGACGAACACATCGACCGTCGAGAATTCGCGATCGATGACGCAACCATCGCCGATGCGGGCACCGACGCGCAGATAGCCCTTGACCAAAGGCGGCATCGCGGCGATCGCCGCCTTGGCATTGACGGCCTCGATCGGCATCAGATCCATCGAGCAATAGCGCCCGGACACCGCGCGCACGTCCCAGGCCGAGTTCGTCCGGCAGTGGTGGGCGAGGTAGGTGAGCGCCTCGGCATGCGCTGCCGGCACGGTGCCGTTAAAGGACGCGCAGCCGGTCATCACACCGATTTCGTAATGATTGATGTAAGCCCAGATGCCTTGCCACAACGCCTCGATGGTGCGCTTCGAGCGGTATTCCGGCAACACGCAGGAGCGGCCGAGTTCAAGGAAACGCTGGCCGGGGTGGCGGGCGATGAGCTTGGTCAGCTCGAATTCACCTTCGGAATAGAAGCCACCGGCCGTGGCCGCGATTTCTTGCCGCAGCAGCCGATATGTGCCGACGATGCGGCGATGTTCGGGACCGGAAAGCGTGGTGTCCAAAACCAGCAGATGGTCGCAGAGCGGATCGAACCGATCGGCGTCCCGGCGGTCATGGGCCTGGAACAGGTCCTTCCTGGCGCCAAGTTCGTCGTAGAACACCCGGTAGCGCACTTCCTGCGCGGCCGCGATCTCGGCCTCGTTGCGAGCGAGCCGCACTTCAAGATTGCCTATACGGCCCAGCGCAGCGCCCTTTATGACGGAATCGACGTTACGTCCGGCAAGCAAGGCGCTGCTGGCGTTCGGCCGAGTGTCACATTCCGGCATAACTGTATGCACGAGTGATTCTCCTTCGAGCCATCCCTCTTGGCACGGGGATACGGTGTAGGTGCAACAGGATTGTGACAGTACCGTGATACGACGTCATGGGCAATACTTCGTCGGCTGGCGAATACGATCAACCGGCTACGTTTAAGTGATCGCCCGTGCCGAATGACGGTGGAAAGCTCAGGCCGCGACGACCTGCCCCTCGACAGCATTGACCAGCGCCTCGGGGTCGAGCGGCTTGGTGACAAAGCCGCTGGCGCCATGGGCCAACACCGCATGACGGGTCTTTTCCTGGCTGTCGGCCGACAGCACCATGATCGGCACCGGCCGCACTGCACTTTCTTCCTCATGGCGGCGGATGGCGGCAATCGCGTCCAGCCCGTCCATGACCGGCATGTGCAGATCCATCAAGACCACGTCGAAGCGGTCCTTGTGCGCGGCGCCGGTGACAGCCTCGACGGCGGCCTTGCCGTTGCCGACCACCTTGACGCGATGCCCGGCCTTCAGCAGCGTGGCGCGGGCCAGCATGGCGTTGATGTCATTGTCCTCGGCGATCAGCACCGACAGGCCGCGCTGGCGGTTGCCGACGGCGCGCAGCGTCGGCGCGCCGCGCCTTTCCGGCTGCGGCGGGCCGAGGCTCGGAGCATGGCTGCTCAACAGCACACGCAGAAGTGTTCCGCCACGCACCGGTCTGGCCAGGAAGGTTGCGTAGCCGCTGGCTCGGAACTCGCCAAGCATGCCGCGATCGGTCGGCGCGATCAGCGTGATCGCCTCACAGTCGGAGAAACCGCTTTGGCGCAGGCGCTTGAGCAGCCTTCCGTCGCCTTCTTCCATCGCTGCATCGACCAGGATCGCATCGCAGCCGGCGGCGAAAGGCGCGGCCTGTGCGGCAGTGGTGGCGATGTCGACCGCGCCGCCATTGGCGCGGATGGTGCGGGCGATGGCGTCGGCCTCGACGGCGTTCTTCGACAGGATCACCGCGCGTCTGCCCGAGAGAGCATTCTGGTGGCCCTGCGGCGCTTCGGTGGCCGCTATCGCAGGGATTTCGAAGACGAACTCGGATCCCTGGCCGAGCCGGCTGGATACCGAGATCGTGCCGCCCATGGCGGCCACCAGGCGTCTGGAGATGGCAAGGCCGAGGCCGGCCCCGCCATGTGTGCGTGTCGACGTGCCGTCGGCCTGCTCGAACTCCTCGAAAATGCGCTCCAGGTCGGCATCACGCAGGCCCGGACCGGTATCGGCGATGGTGAAGCATATGCGGTCGCTGGTTTCGGTGCGTGCGCATGCTATGCTCACCAGCACGCCGCCGCTGTCGGTGAACTTGATGGCGTTGCCGATGAGGTTGAGAAGCACCTGCCTCACCTTGCCCGGATCGGCGGTGATCAATTGCGGCACGTCGGGTTCGACATGGCAACCCAGCCCGATATCCTTGGCGAAAGCCCGCGCTGCCAGCAATTCGATGATGTTGTCGGCGATCTCGCGCACCGACATCGGCTGCGGCTCGGGGTCGAAACGCCCGGCTTCGATCTTGGAATAGTCGAGAAGATCCTCGATCAGGGCAAGCAATGCGCTGGCCGAGGTCGAGACCGCGCCGACATAGGTTTGCTGCTCCGGCGACAGGCTGGTGTCGGCGAGCAACCTGGCCATCCCCATGATGCCGTTCATCGGGGTGCGGATTTCATGGCTGACGGTGGCGAGGAAGCGCGATTTGGCCTGGCTGGCATATTCGGCCCGTTCGCGTGCGGTGATCAGCGAGGATTCGGCGCGTTTGCGGGCGGTGATGTCGCGGGCGATGGCGCGGTGCGAAACCGCGCCGCTGTCCTTGTCGCGCACCGACAGTTCGATCCAGGAGAACCAGCGCTGCCCGCTCGGCGTGCTGATAGAGACATCGGTGGAACTCAGGCACTCATGGTCGGAAAAGGCGGCATCGGGAACCATGCCGACCTCGATGCCCAGTTCTGCCAGGGTCTTGCCGGCAAGGTCGCGCTGGTCGATCTCGACGAGATCGGCGAAGACCTTGTTGGCATAGACGATGTAGCCATCGCGGTCGCGATGGATGACGAGATCGCCAAGCGCGTCGATCAGGCCGCGAAAGCGCTCATCGCTCTCCTGCATCTCCCACATGCGGTCGGCCAGCGTCTCGATCTCGGCGCGGCTGCGGGCAGTGGTTTCGTCAAGAAGGGCAGAGGTGCGATGTTCGCTCCGCCTGGCGCGCAGATGCAGGGCAAGACCGGCAAGACCGGTTGCCAGCAATGCGACGCTAATGAAGATTGGTGCCCCGGTCAGATGCGCCAGCCCGGCCACCACCACGATGGCGACGAATGTCAGAAAGGGCAGGCTTTCGCGCCTGGAGAATTCCGGCTCGGGCACCACCGGCGGGAGCACCGCATCGACGTCGTCGCCAGTGTCCGCCTGTTGGCTGCCGGATTCCGCGATCATGCGAAATCCTTGCCAGACAGAGATTATGGAAAATTGCGGCGGATCGTTCGAATTTTAGCGGATGAGCGCTTTTTGCCGAGGCGCGGCGGGTTTGCCGCAGATCTGGCGATTCCATCCCTTCCGGCAGTTGGGCGGAGTCACATATCCACGACGACGCGGCCGCGGATCTTGCCGTCGACGATGTCGCGCGCGGCATCGACGATGCCGTCGAACCCGATGGTGCTGGACAGGCTGGCGAGCTTCTGAAGATCGAGGTCGGTGCCGATGCGGCGCCATGCCTCGAGGCGGACTGCTTTCGGCGCCATCACTGAATCGATGCCGAGCAATGAGACGCCGCGCAGGATGAAGGGCGCGACGCTGGTCGGCAGGTCCATGCCGCCGGCCAGGCCGCAGGCGGCGACCGCGCCGCCATAGGAGGTCATCGAGAGCACATTGGCCAGCGTGTGGCTGCCAACTGCGTCGATGCCGCCGGCCCAGCGCTCCTTGGCCAGCGGCTTGGCCGGCTGGGCAAGCTCGTCGCGCGATATCACTTCGGCGGCGCCAAGGTCGATCAGATAGGGGCTTTCGGCATTGCGGCCGGTGGAAGCAATGACATGGTAGCCGAGGCTGGACAGGATCGAGACCGCGACCGAGCCGACACCGCCGGCCGCCCCCGTCACCACCACCGGGCCGCGATCGGGCAGGATGCCGTGCCGCTCCAGGGCCATGACGCAGAGCATGGCGGTATAGCCTGCGGTGCCGACGGCCATCGCGTCATGCGGGCTGATGCCCTGCGGCAGCGGCACCAGCCAGTCGCCTTTGACACGGGCGCGGCCAGCATAGGCGCCGAAATGGGTTTCGCCGACGCCCCAGCCGTTCAGGATGGCTTTGTCACCGGCGCGCCAGTCGGGATGGGAAGACGAGATGACGGTGCCGGCGAAATCGATGCCCGGCACCAGCGGCCAGCGGCGGATCACCGGCGCCTTGCCTGTGATCGCCAGGCCATCCTTGTAGTTCACCGTCGTTGCCTCGACCGCGATGGTGACATCGCCTTCCATCAGGTCGGCGTCGGTGAGATCGGTCACGGTTACCGACTGCTTTTTCTCGGCGTCACGCGAAACGAGGATGGCTTTGAAGGTTTCGGACATGTCTTTCTCCGCGATCGTGTTTGGCGACATGAACTGTGCGGCGATGGCGGCACGGGGTCAATCCTTCGAAGACTTGGCCTTCGAAGACTTGGCCTTGGAAGGCATGGCTTTGGAAGGCTTGGCGTTGGACGGCCCGGGCTCGCGCCGCCAGCCGAACAGCTCGTCGAAGACGACCAGTGCCGCGCCCACCGAGATGAAGGCGTCGGCAAGGTTGAAGACGGCGAACGACCAGACCGTCGTGTGGAACAGGATGTAGTCGATGACGTGGCCGTAGACGGCGCGGTCGATCAGGTTGCCGAGCGCGCCGCCGACGATCAGCGCAAAGCCGGTGCGGGCAAGGATCTGGGACGGCGCGATCCGCGTCGCCAGGAACAGCACGAAGGCAACGACGGCGAGCGAAATGACGATCAGCCCGGTGTCGCCGAAGGATGAGAACATCGAGAAGGCGATGCCGGTATTGTAGGTGCGAAACAGCGCCAGGAAGGGCAACAGATCAACCTTTTCCTGAAAAGGCAGACCGGCCTCGACCAGGTACTTTATCCACTGGTCGAGCGCGATGGCCGCGACGACGAGCAGTGCGTAGGGAGTCCATGATCTCACGGGCAGGCAACCTTCATTGCTGGTCCAGGATTGGCTCGAGCTTCAGCGCGCCGCGCCGGATCTCGAACAGCATGATGCCGGTGGCGACGGCCAGATTGAGCGAATCGGCACGGCCCGCTTGCGGAATCCTGAGCAGCCTGTCGCAGCTCGCAGCCAGGCTTTCGGGCAGCCCCTGCTGCTCGTTGCCCATCATCAGCAGCACGGGCCCGCGGGAAAAATCGACCGAGCGGTAGTCGACGGCGCCTTTCAGGTGGGTTCCGGCGACGAGGCCTGAGAAGCCGCCTCGCCAGGCAAGGAAAGCCTCGGTCGTCGCCTTGGCTACCGGCACGGCAAAGATCGAACCCATGGTGGCGCGCACCGTTTCCACGGAGAATGGATCAGTGGTATCGCCGACCAGGATGACGCCTTTGGCGCCGACGGCATCGACGGTGCGGATGACGGTGCCGAGATTGCCGGGATCGCGTACCCGATCGAGCGCCACCCAGACGTCGCCATTGTCGGCGCGCACATCCTTCAAGGCGAGGAATTTCTGCGAAAAGACGCCCACCACCATTTGCGGATTGTCGCGGCGGGTGATGGCGACCAGCACCTTTTCCGACACTTCTAGCACCATGCCGCCTGCGGCAACCGTGCGTGCGGCCACCTTCTCCACCGCCGCATTGCCGCGCCCTGCCTTGGCGAAAACTAACGTCCTGATCTGCCAGCCGAGATCGAGCGCATCGATAACCAGCTTCAACCCTTCGGCCATGAAGGCGTTCTGCTGGTCGCGGAATTTCTTCTGCGCGAGCGCCTTGATGTCCTTGACCAGCGGATTGGCGAGGCTGGTGACCTCCTTCACCTGGCCAGGTGCGCCTGCATGCCGCTCGTTCATTCAGCCACCCAACGCGAAAACAGTGAGGTCGAGAGCGCCCGGCCGGCGGACTTTTCACGGATGATCAGCTCACCCGATTCCATCTTGCCGCCCATGCCGGCAAACGTATCGCGCATCAAGGCGTGGATGGCGAAGAAGGAGGCGCGGATGGAATAGGCGGTCAGCACCACGGCAAGCGGCTTCGGCGTCAGGATCGCCCGGCAAAGTTCGGTCAAATCAGGCAGGTCCTCGAACAATTGCCAGACCTCGCCCTTGGGGCCACGGCCATAGGCCGGCGGGTCGAACAGGATGATGTCGTAGCGGCTGCCGCGACGCTCCTCGCGCTCGGCGAATTTGACCGCGTCGTCGACGATCCAGCGGATCGGCTTGCTGCCGAGGCCGGCCATCTCCTGGTTTTCACGGGCCCAGCCAATTGCCTTCTTCGAGGCATCGACATGGGTGACCTCGGCCCCGGCGCGAGCCGCCACCAATGAGGCGAGACCGGTATAGCCGAACAGGTTCAGCACCTTGACCGGCCGCTTCGCCGCCGCGATCAGCCCGGCCATGTGATCCCAATGGGAGGCCTGCTCGGGAAAGACGCCGACATGACGAAACGAGGTGAAACGGCCGAGATAGTCGATGCCGTCATGCTTCATCGGCCAGGTCTCGCCGAGTGGCAGCTTGGGAAAACGCCAGCGGCCGATACCCTCCTCGTCGGTGTCGCCGGTGAAGACGGCGTCGGCGCGCTCCCATTCCTTTGCCGGCAAGGCCTTTTGCCAGATCGCCTGGCCCTCGGGCCGTACGATACGGTAGGGGCCATATTGTTCGAGCTTTTGGCCGGTGCCGCTGTCGAGGAGCGCATAATCGGCATTGGGCGCCACTTCCAGGATCACGGGAAGATGTTCGGCGGGCAGAGCGCCTTCGCGGCGGGCCAGGATGCGCGGCGCCGAGTTCGGTTCGGAACGACTTTCCGTCTTCGCCTCATGGCGCTCGCGCGGTGGCGCTTCCGGTCTGGCGGGAGCCTGGCCGGGACGCGGACGCGACACGTCCGCCGCACCCTTCGCGGATGGATGTGGACGGTTGTCGCGGCGTTTGTCGCGAAAAGACTTCAAGCGGGGGCAACTCCGAACGGGGTGGCCGCTTTTGACATAGGGCAACCGGCTTCGCAACCAAGTCCGACAGGTCGGCCTCTCCGGTTCAGGTTGGCCGCGATGGACCAATGTCAAAGAAACAGGCAAATCTACCGGATGTCCCGCTCCGAACGCCTGCTCGACCTGATCCAGTGCCTGCGCCGGCATCGCCGGCCGGTGAGCGGGCAAGCGCTGGCCGATGAACTCGGGATTTCGATCCGCACGCTCTACCGCGACATCGCCACGCTGCAGGGCCAGGGCGCGCCGATCGAGGGCGAGGCGGGTGTCGGTTATGTGCTCAAGCCCGGCTTCATGCTGCCGCCGCTGATGTTCAGCGACGAGGAGATCGAAGCCATCGTGCTCGGCTCGCGCTGGGTCGCCAAGCAGCCGGACCAGCGTCTTTCGGCCGCCGCTGCCAACGCGTTGGCCAAGATCGCGGCTGTCCTGCCGGACGATCTGCGCGAGGATCTCGACGCGAGCACACTGCTGGTCGGCCCTCCCGCCATGGCCATCGAGACCATCGACCTTGGCCTCGTACGGCAGGCCATCCGCAACGAGCGCAAGCTCGGCTTTCTTTACCGCGACGCTGGCGGCGCTGCGTCCGAGCGTGTCGTGTGGCCATTTGCGCTGGGCTTCTTCGACAAGGTGCGGGTGGTGGTGGCGTGGTGCGAGATGCGGCACGATTTCCGGCATTTTCGCACCGATCGCATTACCGAACTCCATGCAACAGATACGCGCTATCCCCATCGTCGCCAGGCGCTGCTCAAGGAATGGCGGGCAACGCTCGACACGTCGCGTGGTTCGTGACGGCTACTGCCAGAAACTGACAGTAGCGCATCCTATGTTCGCCAAGTCGAAACGCTGAACCTTGGAGAGCAGACATGACCACCCCGAATTTCGTCATCCTCTATGTCGACCAGCCGCAGCAGAGCGGCGCCTTCTACAGCGCGCTGCTCGGCCGTCAGCCGGTCGAAAGTTCGCCGACCTTCGTGCTGTTCGTGCTCGATGCCGGCTTCAAGTTCGGCCTGTGGTCGCGCCATACGGTGGAGCCGGCAGCCGCCACGTCAGGCGGTGGCGCCGAAATCGTGTTTGCGCTGGATACGCCCGATGCGGTCGATGCCGCCCATGCCGACTGGTCCGGGCGCGGGCTGACAATCCTGCAGACGCCGACCGACATGGATTTCGGCCGTACTTTTGTCGCGCTCGATCCCGACAATCATCGCCTGCGCGTCTATTGGCTGTCCGACGGCGCACAAGCCGATGGTGACCAGAAATGAGCGCGTATTGGATCGCGGTGGCATCGGCCGAACATGTCCGGCGGGGTCGCGCAGCCGGCTTCATGCAGGTCAATCACGGCAAGGCGGCACCGCTGCGTCGCGTCAAGCCAGGCGATGGCATCGTCTACTATTCGCCGACCACTGTTTTGGGCGAGAAAGATGGCCTGCAGGCCTTCACCGCGATCGGCACGGTGCGGGAAGGCGGGCCCTATCAGGGCGATATGGGCGCCGGCTTCACGCCGTTCCGCCGCGATGTTGCGTGGGCTAAGGCCGAGGAAGCGCCGATCAAGCCGCTGCTCGACAAGCTCGAATTCACCGTCGGCAAGTCGAACTGGGGTTATCAGCTTCGCTTTGGCCTGTTTTCGGTCAGCGCGGCCGATTTTGCTCTGATCGCAGAGGCGATGGGCGCCAAAACGGCTGCGGCAGCGAATTAAGTCTTCATCGCCTTGTAGACGGCAATGCCGGCGGCAAGATCCTCGAGCGCCGCGCCGACCGACTTGAACAGCGTGATCTCACCGGCGCTCTCGCGACCCTTCTTCTGCCCGCGCGCCAATTCGTGCAGATCGGCGACGATGGTTTCCGGCTTCAGCACGCCGGAGGCCAGCGGCTGGACGATGTCGCCGGCTTCCTTGGTGGCGCCGGCGCGGGTGTCGACATAGACGCGGGCAAGCCTGATCGCGTCGTCATCGCTCTCGCGCATCGTCGGCGTAAAGCCTCCGACCAGGTCGACATGGGTTCCCGGCTGCAACAGCGCACCCTTGATCAACGGCGTGGTGGTGATCGTCGCCGAGGAGACGATGTCGGCCTGCCCAAGCTCGGCATCGAGATCGCTCGCCGCGCTGGCTGCAAAACCCTCGGCGCGCAGGTCGGCGGCGACTTTCTCGGCATTGGCCGGAGTGCGGTTCCAGATGCGGATGGTCTTGATCGGCCGTACGGCCGAGTGCGCCTTGGCGAGGAAGGGCGACAGCGCGCCGGCGCCGACCACCAGCAGCCGCGAGGCATCGTCGCGGGCGAGATAGGAGGCCGCGAGCGCCGAAGCGCAGGCGGTGCGCCACTGTGTCAGCCGCTGGCCGTCGATCAAGGCCTCGGGTTCGCCGGTGGCGCCATTGAGCAGGAGATAGAGCCCCATCACCGCCGGCTTGCCGATGGCATTGTTGTCGGGGGACACGGTAACGATCTTGACGCCGACGTGACCGCCGGCCGACGTGCCGGCCGCGTTGAGATCGGTCCAGGCCGGCATCAAAAGCAGGGTGGAGGCGGCACCATCTGGCCGCTCGATCGTATGATGATGCCTGACCGGCTGCACCGCACCGTCGCGAAACGCCATGCGCAGCGTCTCGACCAGCCTGGCAAAGCTCAGGGCATGGTCAACCTCTGCGGCCGAAATGGTCAGCATGCAAAACTCCGTGGGGACAAAACCGCCAACAGGCGGTTCAAGCGGTCGGCTTCGGCAATGCGGACCCTTGGGCGGACCCGTGGGCGGAGCCTGGGGCCGTTCCCGGAGCCTGGCTTTGTGATACCGCCGGCGCACGGCTGACCGCCTGGCGCAGGTTCTCGGCCTCGACGCCGCGCTGGCGCGCCAGCTTGCGATAGCGGCCCTGCTTGACCCAGGTTGCCAGGCTGCCGACGATCATGCCGATGGCGAGTGCCAGGAACAGGAAGATGAACAGCGGCAAAGTCAGGGTCAGCTTCGGATTGCCGGGGTTGAACGGATCCAGCGTGAAGGCGACCAGTTCGCGGTTGGCAACGGCGAGTGCGATCAGGATGATCGCCAGGGGCACGAAGATCGCGATGAGCATGAAGCGATTGAACATGATGTTTTCCGTCGGAAGCTGGCCTGTCCGAAGGCCGTCAGGCGCTGACGTCGCGCCTACTTGCCGCCGTTCAGCCTTTCACGCAGTTCCTTACCAGTCTTGAAGAACGGCACCCATTTCTCCTCGACCTCGACGGATTCGCCTGTGCGCGGATTGCGGCCGGTGCGGGCGGGACGATTTTTCACCGAAAAAGCGCCGAAGCCACGCAACTCGACCCGGTTGCCGTCGGCAAGGGCGTCGGTGATTTCATCGAAGATGGCGCCGACGATGTTTTCGACGTCGCGCAGGAAAAGATGCGGATTGCGCGTGGCAATAATCTGCACAAGTTCGGACTTGATCATGAGACGGGTCCCCGTGAAAGCAGTGCGGTCAAAATTATGAGGATGATTTTATTTGCTTTTTTCACTTGCCCCAAACGGCGTCTCAAGGGTGCCAGACGGAAACGAGACCGTCAAGAAACAAGCGGTCCGCTCCGAGTTCATGGATGACGTCGCCGCTGTAGGCGGGCAGGCCGAGCGCACTGCCGATGGTTTGCGCCATCGCTTTCGAGAACAGGAAGCTGCCGCGCCGTTCGGTATCCTTCCACTCGACGACCTTGAGCTTGGCATCGACGCCCTTGGTGGCCAGCCAGTCGACCGCTACGGCCTCGCCGCCGACGGCGTCGATCAGCCCGTTGGCAACGCCTTGGCGCCCGGTGAATATCGAGCCGTCGGCAAGCGCCAGCGCTTGTTCGCGGGTCATCTTGCGGCGTTCGGCGACGATGTCGACGAACCAGTTGTAACTGTCGAGGATGAGTTTGCGAACCATGGCGCGCTCGTCGTCATTGGTCGGCTTGAAGGGAGAGGGCGCGGCTTTCAGCGGCGAGGATTTCACCTCCTCCAGCTTGACGCCGAGCTTGTCCATCAGGCCGCTGACGTCGGGATACTGGATCAGCACGCCGATCGAGCCGACGATCGAGGTCTTGCGGGCAACGATGTGATCGGCGGCACTGGCGATCATATAGCCCGCCGATGCGGCGAGCGTGCCGACTTCCGCCACCACCGGCTTGTCGGCGGCCAGCTTGCGCACTTCTTCATAGATCGATTCACCGCCAACGGTGGTGCCGCCAGGCGAATCGATCGACAGGATCACCCCTTTCACCTTCGATGAAAGACGGATGGTTTCCAGGCGCTTGATCAGTTCCTCGTCCTCGGTGATCGTGCCTTCGATCTTGACCTTGGCAATATGGTCGACCGTCGAGCCGCCGAAATCGTCGCCATAGAACCAGGTTGAAAGCGCAATCACCCCAAGGGCTACGATGCCTATGGCGACAACGCGCCAGAATGTCAGCTTGCGCCGCAAACGGCGGCGGTCGATCAGGTCGTCGGCTCTCAGTGCCATGGTCAGCCTTTCAGTCGGCGGAAGGGGACGCTTTTAGACCATGATCCTCTCATCGGGAAGCAGTTCTCTTTCCGGCAGTGTCTCAGTCTGAAGTTTGCGCAAACGGCTAATCCTTTGGCCGAGTTGCGCAAACGCCCTATATACCGGCAAAAGGCATAGGAGATTTCATGATCGCCAAACACACAACCGCCGAAGATATGGCTCGAACTGTAGGCGTCGACCCGAACACATTCCGCCAAGCGTTGCGTAATGTGAAGCACCCTCGGAAACGCAACACTGATTGGGAAGTGAAAATTGGCAGCCCATCGTATTCGGGAATGCGCACCGTTCTTGTTGGTCTCATACAGAGGAAGGCGGCCTGACGCCGACCGGATCTAAAGCCAAAAGCGTCCCGCCGACGTGATCGGCAACGCCGCATACACGATCGGCCAGGCTGGCCAGGCGGGGCATCCGACATCTCCCCTCACGTTTTTGGGCAATTACCGCGAGGTCGGGCGGCGAGACAGGCGCTGATAAATTTTACGCCGCGTGTCTGTTTCTGCTATGGAGAACACGCAGTTGTGCGGACTTCGTTTTCGTCTGTACAAAGGCGGTTGTCACACTTTTGCAGTTTTCGTGGGCTTGTGCTTGCTTGAAAGCGCCGGCGTCCCACCTATAGGCGGTGCTCAAGGGCGGGCAGGGTTAGAAGAAAGCAGTGAATGTTAGCGCGACCTATTGAACCAACCAACGCCGAGGCGGTGTTGGCTCCCCCGGCGGACGGCCGGACGCGCGGCGATGCTTTCGACCGTGCACAGCGTCATTCGCGCCGCGTGCGCGTTCTCAAATTTGCCGTGCCAGTGGCCGCGGCACTGATAGCGGTCGCTTTCCCGGTCTATTCCTATCTCGCCGCACCCGTCGCCGTGAAGGTTCAGGCGGAAGGCACTGCCTTTTCCAACGGCAAGCTGGTGATGGCCAATCCCAAGCTCAACGGTTTCACCAAGCAGAAGCAGCCTTATTCGATGACGGCGCTGCGTGCCATTCAGGATGTCAGCACGCAAGGTATCATCGAGTTGGAAGGCATCGACGCCAAGGTGCCGATCGCGCCCGACAATGTGGCGGCGGTCAAGGCCTCGCACGGCACCTACGATCGCGACGGCAATACGATGAACCTGACCAGCGACGTGACGATCACCACGACCGACGGCATGCAGGCCAAGTTCAAATCGGTCTTCCTCGACATGGGCAAAGGCACTATGAAGACGGGAGATCCTGTCGATGTTAGCCGTGGCGGGTCGCGGATCACGGCGGATACGATGTCGGTCCAGGACAATGGCAAGGTTCTGGTTTTCGAGAACAAAGTGCGCGTCAACATCGATTCCGCCGCCTTGAAGGCGGCACAGGGAAACAGCGGAGAAACCAATGCGGCTCAGTAGTTCGACGCGGCTCGCGGCTGCAACTTCAGCGTTGCTGCTGCTCGGACTCGTGCCGTCATGGGCGCAGACGACCAGTCAATCAGGCCTCAAACTGTCCGGCGACAAGCCGATCCAGATCGAGAGCGACAAGCTGGAAGTCCGCCAGGCCGACAGTGTCGCCATCTTCACGGGCAATGTCAGCGTCGTCCAGGGGCCGACATTGATGAAGGCCGGCAAGATGACGGTCTACTACGTCAAGGACCCCAACGCCGCTGCCAAGGGCACGGAGGCCGCGGGTGCGGCGATGACGGGCTCGGCCAACATCGATCACCTGGAGATCTCCGACAAGGTTTACATCAAGTCGGATGCGCAGGTCGCGACCGGCGATCAAGGCAGCTTCGATATGAAGAGCCAGGTGCTGGTGCTTTCGGGCAAAAAGGTCGTTCTGTCGCAAAACGACAATGTTCTGGTGGGCTGCAAGCTTACGGTGCAGATGAAAAGCGGACTGGCTCAGGTGGATCCATGTGCTGGGCAACGCGTCCAGATGTCGATCACGCCGCCGCCGAAATCGGGAGCGACGAACCCCTGATGGCCAGCCTGTCGTCGTTGACGGCGCGTCTTCCGGGACGGGCCGCCGGCAAGCTTTCGGCGCCGGCCACGGTGACCGTCGATGCGGGAAAGTTCAAGGGAACCCTGATCGCCAAGGGGCTGACCAAGAGCTACAAGGGCCGCAAGGTCGTCAGCGGCGTCACCATCGGCGTGCGCGCCGGCGAGGCCGTTGGACTGCTCGGCCCCAACGGCGCCGGCAAGACGACCTGTTTCTACATGGTTACCGGCCTCGTGCCGGTGGATGAAGGCACGATCGAGATCGACGGCTTCGACGTCACGTCGATGCCGATGTACCGTCGCGCACGCCTCGGCATCGGCTATCTGCCGCAGGAAGCGTCGATTTTCCGTGGGCTCAATGTCGAGCAGAATATCCGCGCGGTGCTGGAAGTGGTCGAAAAGGACCGCAAGGTGCGCGAGCGCAATCTCGACGAACTGCTCGAGGAATTCCACATCAGCCATCTGCGCAAGGCGCCATCCATGTCGCTTTCGGGCGGCGAGCGGCGACGCCTGGAAATCGCGCGAGCGCTGGCGACGCGTCCGGCCTACATGCTGCTCGACGAGCCTTTCGCCGGCATCGATCCGATCGCTGTCGCCGATATCCAGCAACTGGTGCGCCACCTGACAGCGCGCGGCATCGGCGTCCTCATCACAGATCATAATGTGCGCGAAACGCTCGGCCTGATCGACCGCGCCTACATCATCCATGCCGGCCAGGTGCTGACCCATGGCAGGGCCGACGAAGTGGTGGCAAACCCGGATGTGCGGCGACTTTACCTCGGCGAGGGTTTTACGCTCTGAACGGTTCGTCGTTCATGGAAAACGCCAATCCCCTCCGTCTTTTCGTCTTGACGCAATTCCCAAGGGAAAGCGCTATGCGCTTTTCCGGGAAAACCGTTTCACACTTTTCCTGGAATTGCTCTGAGCGTGAAATTTGTTTCCTGACACGATTTTTGCGGTTCGCGCGGCGCTTTTTTCTCGATTTTGCTCCGGGATAACGCTCCGGTAAGCGCGTTTTGCTACCAATTGCCTTGACAAGCAAAAGCCGGGCCAGTTTTTATGGCCGGCTGCAAAATTCTTGCCCGGAAGTCGGGATGCGTAGACGAGGCGTTTGAAACCGAACCATGGCGTTGGCGGCCAAACTACAGCTACGACAATCGCAGTCGCTGGTGATGACGCCGCAGCTGATGCAGTCGATTCGGCTGCTGCAGTTCACCCATGTCGAGCTTGAGCATTTCATCGACGAGGAAATCGAGCGCAATCCGCTGCTGGAACGCGCCGAGCCGCAGGACGATGCCGCCAGCGACCAGGCGCAGAAGATCGAGGCGGAGCCGCAAGCCACCGCCGAAGGCGACTGGTTCGAAAACGAGACGCAGTGGAGCGCCGAGGCGATCTCGGACAAGCTCGACACGTCGCTGGAAAACCTGTTTCCCGACGACCCGGGCACCAGCGAGCGGCTCGGTCCCGACCTGACGGCACAATGGAAGTCGGCTTCGGGCAATGGCGCGGGTTCCTCATCCGAGTGGTTTGATGCGGGCGATATGGCGACTGCTGTGATCACGCTGCGCGACCATGTCGGTGAACAGGTGGCGCTAGCCTTCGCCGATCCGGCTGCACGGCTGATCGCCGCCGAACTCGCCGACGGCCTTGACGAGAGCGGCTATCTGCGTGCCGACCTGGCCGAGATCGCCGTTCGTCTCGGTGCGGATGCCGCCGCCGTCGCGAAGGTGCTGGCGGTGTGTCAGACCTTCGAGCCGGCCGGCCTGTTTGCCCGCGACCTAGCCGAATGCCTGTCGCTGCAACTTGCGGTGCGCAACCGGCTCGATCCGGCGATGAAGGCGCTGGTCGCCAATCTCGAACTCCTGGCACGGCGTGATTTTCACGCATTGAAACGGATCTGCGGTGTCGACGAGGAGGATCTGCTCGACATGCTGGCGGAGATCCGGGCGCTCGATCCCCGGCCGGGCATGGCGTTTTCGGGCGGCGCCAGCGACGCGATCGTCGCCGATGTCGAGGTGCGCGCGGCCAATGACGGCAGCTGGACGGTCGAGCTCAATGCCGAAACGCTGCCGCGGGTTTTGGTCGACCATATCTATTTCGCCCAGGTCTCACCGCAGGCCAAGAACCAGGCGGAAAAGGATTTTCTGGCCGAATGCCTGCAGAATGCAAACTGGCTGACGCGCAGCCTCGACCAGCGGGCAAAGACCATCCTCAAGGTCGCCTCGGAAATCGTTCGCCAGCAGGATGCCTTCCTCGTCCATGGCGTGCGGCAGCTGAAGCCGCTCAATCTGCGCACGGTGGCCGACGCCATCGGCATGCACGAATCGACGGTCAGCCGGGTCACAGCCAACAAATACATGCTGACGCCGCGCGGCGTGTTCGAGCTCCGGTATTTCTTCACCGCCTCGATCGCCGCCTCGGGCGGCGGCGATGCGCATTCCTCGGAAGCCGTGCGTGACCGCATCAAGCAGTTGATCGACGAGGAAAAACCCGTCGACGTGCTTTCCGACGACGCAATCGTCGACATGTTGCGTGAAAGTGGCGTCGACATTGCAAGGCGTACGGTCGCCAAGTACCGGGAAGGCATGAATATCCCCTCTTCGGTGCAGCGCCGACGCGAGAAACGGGCGATGGCCAGCGCCGGGCGCTGAGCGGGTCGATTTTCCACAGGCCGGCACTTCATTGACAAGCCGCGGTGAAGTGGCTAGAAGCCCGCCCGCATGAGACGGGCTAGATGCCCGCATGCGGATGGTCCGTCACGACGTTGGCCTCGGGACGGTCAAAGGGCGGCTTGTGATCAACCGGAAAGTTTGGATTTAAAATCGGCGCAAGTGACGCCGCAAAGCTTGTGCGCACGGATCACGAGTATAAACTCGGGCCAGTTTGAAGCCTGAGCAGGAAGGTCAGTTTTCAGATGAATCTGCGCATATCGGGAAAACACATGGACATCGGCGATGCGTTTCGGACACGCATCAATGATCGCGTCGGCGAAGCGATCGGCAAATATTTCGATCGCGGCTTTGCCGGACATGTCACGGTCATCAAATCGGGCTCGCGCTATTCGGCGGACTGCATGATCCGGCTGGATTCCGGCGCTTCGCTGCAGGCCACCGGCGATGCCCAGGATCCGACATTGGCCTTCGAGGCCGCGGCGGATCGTCTGGAAACCCGCCTGAGGCGCTACAAGCGCCGGCTGAAATCGCACAATTCGGGCGCCGCCAACGGCCAGCCGACCGACATAGCCTACACGGTGATGGCGCCGCTTGCCGATGACGACGAGGACATTCCGGAGAATTTCGCGCCGGCCATCGTCGCCGAATCAACCATGACGCTGAAGACCATGTCGGTGGCGTCGGCGGTCATCGAGCTCGACACCAAGGACAGCCCGGTCTTTGTCTTCCGCAATGCGGGAACCGACCATCTCAACATCGTCTATCGCCGACCCGATGGAAATATCGGCTGGATCGACCCGTCGACGACCAAGGTCGCGCAAGCGTGACGACAAAGGTCGCACGGATGTGACGACCACGGTCGCACTGGGATAAGAGCCGGCCGCACGAGGGGTGGGGACTGGTGACGGCAGGCGAACAAGGGATTTTCAAGCATGGATCTGAGCGATCTTATCAACGTTCCGGCGATACTGCCGGCGTTGAAGGCGAACTCCAAGAAGCAGCTGCTGCAATTGCTGTCCGAACGGGCAGCGGCGATTTCCGGCATTCCGGAGCGGGAGGTGTTCGACACCATCCTGCAGCGTGAGCGGCTGGGTTCGACCGGCGTCGGCAACGGCATCGCCATTCCGCACGGCAAGCTGGCCGGCGTGAAGCGCATCGCAGGTGTTTTCGCCCGGCTGGAGACGCCTGTCGATTTCGAATCGCTGGATGATCAGCCCGTCGATCTCGTGTTTCTGCTATTGGCGCCGGAAGGGGCGGGCGCCGACCACCTCAAGGCACTGTCGCGCATCGCGCGGGTGCTGCGCGATGCCGACACGGTGGCCAAGATCAGGGGTACGCGCGACGCCGCCGCTATCCACGCGCTTTTGTCGGACACCCAGGCTTCGCACGCGGCCTGAATTTCGAGAATGATATCGCCACAGGGCCGCCATGGGCGGCCCTTTTCCGTTTCAGCCGGAATCGCTGTCAGTGAATGGCGACGGTGGTCAGGTCGTTTTCCATGGCGCCGGCCAGAGCGCGGTCACGCGCATCGGAAAGCAGGATCGGCTGACCATTGGCGGCAAACAGCGCCCACAGTTCCATGCCGGGGGCGATTTCGCCGAGATTGGGGAAACGGCCGAGCAATTCGTCGCTCGAGACCTTTCTGAGATAAGCGACCGAGCCTTCGCCGAGATGAGCGAATTCGCCATTGGTCATGGTGATGTTTTCAGTTCTGGTCATTTCAAAGCCTCCTTGGCGCGAGGACGCCGCTCAAGGCCATCCCGCATGAGAGCCATTCAATTTGCTGCATCGTGCTTTCGAAAAATCGGTGCCGATTTTCCGGCCGATGCAGTGGTAACGATCAGTCTTTCACCGATATGTTTATTTTCCGTACCAGCCGTTCGGACTCCGGCCGATCGAGGTCGATCGACAAAAGACCGTTCTTCAACTCCGCCGCGATCACCCGCATGCCGTCGGCCAGCACGAAACAGCGCTGGAACTGGCGCGCGGCGATGCCGCGATGAAGAAATTCGCGCTCGGTGTCGTCGGTCTGACGGCCGCGCACGACCAGCTGGTTTTCCTCCGTGGTGACATCGAGATCGCTTTCGGCGAAACCGGCGACCGCCAATGTAATGCGCAACCTTTCGGTCTTGCCGTCGGCGCCGCTGAGGCGTTCGATGTTGTAGGGAGGGTAGCTGTCGCCGGATTTCGCCAAGCGTTCCAGGGTCTTTTCCATGGCGTCGAAACCAAGGAGAAGCGGGCTGGAAAAGGGCGTCATTCGGCTCATGTTACACTGTCCTCTCAAGAGCGACATAAAGTGGAAAAACCCAGATGGCATTTTTCCCGATGGCCTTGATATGGTCCGCCCCGCGACCAAGTTCAAGCCGTCAACAGACCCGCCCAAAAAGACCAGGCGTGGACTCACAGGAATGACCGACATGGCGCTTGAAACGGCGAGCAGATGCAAGGAGAAGCGCGCAGGTCGGGGATTGTCTTCCCCGGTCGAGCGGTTCGGCGTGGCAGCTCGCGGCCGCTTCGGCGTCATTTGGATGCTTCGATCGGATCGGTTCAAGCCCACGACCTCGCCAAACAAGGAATTGAAATGCCCCAGTCACGCAAGATCATCATCGACACGGATCCCGGTCAGGATGATGCCGTCGCCATATTGCTGGCGCTCGGCAGCTCCGAACTGGAGATCGTCGGCATATCAGCCGTTGCCGGAAACGTGCCGCTGAAGCTTACCGAAAAGAATGCCCGCAAGATCTGCGAGTTGGCTGGCCGTCCGGACATCAAGGTCTATGCCGGCGCCATCCGGCCCCTGATGCGCGAATTGGTCACCGCCGAGGAAGTGCATGGCAAGACCGGTCTCAACGGACCGCAACTGCCCGAACCGACGATGAAGCTGCAGGACCAGTACGCGGTCGATTTCATCGTCCAGACGCTGATGAGCGAAGAAAGCGGCACGATCACGCTTTGCGCGCTCGGCCCGCTCACCAACATTGCGCTGGCGCTGATCCGCGAGCCGCGCATCGCACCACGCATCAAGGAAATCGTGCTGATGGGCGGCGGCTTCTTCGAAGGCGGCAACGTCACCCCGACCGCCGAATTCAACATCTACGTCGATCCGCAGGCCGCCGATGTCGTGCTCAAATCCGGCATCCCGATCGTGATGATGCCCCTCGATGTCACCCATAAGGCGCTGACCACTGCCAAGCGCACGCAAACCTTCCGCACGCTCGGCACCAAGGTCGGCACCGCCACCGCCGAGATGCTGGAGTTCTTCGAGCGCTTTGACGAGGAGAAATACGGCACCGACGGCGGCCCGCTGCACGACCCTTGCGTCATCGCCTATCTGTTGAAGCCGGACCTGTTCAAGGGCCGCAACTGCAACGTCAGCGTGGAAACGGCCTCCGAGCTCACCATGGGCATGACCGTGATCGACTGGTGGGGCGTCACCAAACGGCCGAAGAACGCCATGGTGATGCGCGACATCGACCATGACGGCTTTTTCGCGTTGCTGGTGGAGAGGCTGGGGCGGCTGTAGGTTCTTCCTTCTCCCCGTTCACGGGGAGAAGGTGCCGGCAGGCGGATGAGGGGCGGCACAAACGTTAATATTTTGTCTGCAGACCCGGCGTTGCCCCTCACCCGATCGCTTCGCGACCACGCTCTCCCCATAAACGGGGCGAGGGAAGAGGCACACCTTACTTCGCCTTTGAAAACGCCAGCCAAAGGCCGCCGCCGACCATGAAGCTGCCGCTGATCCTCGACAGAAGTTTTATGCGCCCGGCCGACAACAGGCGCCCGGCGCGGCCGGCGGCCAGCGCATAGGTCGAATCCGAGAAGGCGGCGAAGATCATGGCGGTGAGGCCCATGACGGCGATCTGCAGCGAGTAGTTGCCTTGCGGCGAAATGAACTGCGGAAAGAAGGCGCCGAAGAAAATCAGCGTCTTGGGATTGCTGAGCGCCACCAGCAGGCCCTGCAGGAAGAAGCCGCCGCGCGGCTTTCTCGCCGTTCCATCGGCATTCAGCGTGCCCTTGGAACGGAACATCTGCACGCCCATCCAGATCAGATAGGCGGCGCCGATCAGCCTGACCCATTCGAACCAGTGGCCCATGCCTGCGATCAGCGTGTTGAGGCCGATGCCGACGATAGCGATCATCACGGCAAGCCCGGCCTGCGTGCCGGCGACATTGGCGAGGCCGGCGCGCGAGCCATGGCGAATGCTGTTGGCGATGATCAGCGTAACCGTCGGACCGGGCACCAGGATGATGACGATGCAAGCGAGGACATAGGCGGCGTAGAGTTCGAGCGACATGATTTTTCCCCAGGAATACCGCCGAGGCGGCGCGGCTTAGGATAATCAATGCATAGCAGCGCAGCCGGTGCAAGCCGCTACCTAGCGCCCTGCGACACGCCAGTCCGCCCGGTTCAGGCGCCGGTCGGCCAGGGCAGCGTCGCCTCATAGGCGGCTGCCGCCTTCAGCACGGCAAGGTCGCCGCGTGGCCGGCCGATCAGTTGCATGCCCATCGACCTACCCTTGTCGTCGAAGCCGACCGGCACGTTGATCGCCGGGCAGCCGCCCAAGGTCGCAAAGGCGGAAACCTGCATCCAGCGGTGATAGCTGTCCATTGCGCGTCCGGCGATCTCACGCGGCCAATGTGTATCGACATCGAAGGGGAAGACCTGCGCTGTCGGCAGCGCAATCAGATCATAGCGATCGAAGATCGACAGCAGCGTGCGATGCCAGGATGTACGGGTCACGGAGGCGGCGCGGATCTGCGGCGCCGTCAGCCGCATTGCGTTTTCCACTTCCCAGATGGCTTCCGGCTTGAGCAGGCCGCGCTTCGCGGGATCGTCATAGTGGGTTTTGAGCGCACAGCCGCTGCTGGCCTGGCGCAGCGTCACGAAGGCCTGCCACAGCGCTTCGAAATCGAAATCCGGCAGCAACGGTTCGGTCGCGAAGGACGCTTCCGCAAAGCGGCCGAGTGCCGCCTCGCACAGGCCGAGAATGCCTGTTTCAACCGGCAGATGACCGTGGAGGTCACCGAGCCAGGCGATGCGGCCAGCAGTTGCCGGTATTCCAAGCCCTTCGAGGAACGAGCCGGGTTTCTCGTAGGACAATGGCGCGTGCGGGTGGTAACCGGCCTGCACATCGAGCAGCAGCGCCATGTCACGGACGTTGCGGCCCATCGGCCCGTCGACGCCCATCTGCGCATGGAAGACTTCAAAATCGGGTCCGCCGGGAACAAGTCCTTGCGATGGGCGGAAGCCAAAAACATTGTTCCAGGCGGCGGGATTGCGCAGCGAGCCGCCGAAGTCGCTGCCATCGGCGACGGGCACCATGTCGAGTGCCAGCGCCACCGCCGCGCCGCCGCTCGAGCCGCCGGCGGTCAGGGCCGGATCGAAGGCGTTCAGCGTCGGCCCGAACACGGCATTATAGGTGTTGGAACCAAGCCCGAATTCCGGGACGTTGGTCTTGCCGATGATGATGGCGCCGGCATTGCGGATGCGCTCGACGAAGAAATCGTCTTCCTGCGGCACGAAATCAGCGAAGATCGGCGAGCCGAACGAGGTCCTGAGGCCCGTGGTCGAGGCGAGATCCTTGATGGCGATGGGCAGGCCGAAGAGCGGGCCGGTTCTGGCTCGTGTTGGGCTGGCATCGGCCGCATCGGCTTCGCGCAGGATATTGGCGCGATCGCGCAAGGAGACGATGGCGTTGACCAGCGGATTGACCGCCTCGATGCGATCGAGGAATGCCGCCACCACCTCCCGCACGGAAAGCTCTCTCTCCCGGATCACGCCGCCGAGCTCGACCGCGGACAGGCGGCAGATGTCGCCTGCCGGCGGCACGGCATGTTTCGTTTGAGGACGCAGCATTTAACGGGTTTCCTGCAGCGCCTGATCGACGTCTTTGGCCAGCGGGATCGCCGGTTGGGCGCCAGGCTTCAGGCAGGCCAGCGAGCCGGCCGCGCCGGCGCGCGCCAGCGCCTGTTCGAGCGTGAGGCCCGACGACAGGCTGGCGGCGAAATAGCCGCAGAACGTGTCCCCGGCGCCGACCGTGTCGACCGGGGTGATCTTGCGCGCAGGAACGGCCAGGAACTCGGTCGGTGTCACCGCCATCACGCCGTCGCCGCCGAGCGTGACGACGACGGTGCGGCCGGTCTTTCCGGCAAAGTCGCGCATGCGGGCCGCCCGGTCGCGGCCTTGCAACGACAGCGCTTCGCCATAGAGGTCGAACTCGGTTTCGTTCGCGACGACATAGTCCGCCTTGCCGAGAAAGCCGGCTGCTTGCCCCTGGAACGGCGCTGTGTTGAGCACGGTGATGGCGCCGGCCGTCCTTGCCTGGTCGAGGGCGGCATCGACGGTGCCCAGCGGAATCTCATTTTGCAGCAGCACGACGTCGCCTTTTTTCAGAAAGGCCTTGGAGAGATCGCCGGGCACCACGGAAGCGTTGGCGCCCGGCACCACGGCGATGATGTTCTCGCCGTCGTCGGCGACCATGATCAGTGCCGTGCCGGTCGAGGCGTGAGTCTCGGCAACGCCGGACAGGTCGACCTTGCCGTCGCGCAGCAATGCCAGTGCCTCGGCTGCGAAGCTGTCCCTGCCGACGGCGCCGACCATGCGCACCGAGGCGCCGGCGCGTGCGGCGGCCAGCGCCTGGTTGGCGCCCTTGCCCCCGGGCGCGGTGGTGAAGGCCGAGCCGCCTACCGTCTCGCCGGGGCTCGGCAAGCGGTCGACCTTGGCAATAAGGTCGAGGTTGATCGAACCGATGACGATAATCAAGCAAGGCCTCCTGGCAACGCAAATTCAAATGTCGGAGCATCCTTGTGCGTCCAAGCGAACCCAGGTCGTTCCGATTGCGCGGAAGCTAACCTGTAAGGCCGCGGCTTGCCAGACCACGCGCATGGTCCAGCCCGATTTGGGGTGTCGTGGCCTTATTCGCAGCGCAGGGTGACCGTGCCCTGATAGTTGCCGGCGGGAAAGATACCGCTCGACCTGGTGGCGGTGAGGTCGACCTGCATCGTGTGGGTGCCGTTGGCAACCCTCTGCGGCACACTTCCGTTGACATCTGCCCCCGAGCCATCGAGGCGGAAGACCGAAGCGAAGGTCACGTTGGTGCCGCCGCCGCTCGGCGCGGACGAGAATGCGGCAGGCGCCGGCGCCGAAACCGAATAGCAGTCAAGCAAATTAAGTATCGAGCACAACAGGGAGCTTGCCACCACGGTGGCGCTGGCGCTCGATCCGCCTGCCTGTTTGGAGCCCAGTATGCTGATGGCGGGATTGGCCTTCATCGTTCCGGACGCCCCGACCATGATGGTGCAGGTGCCGATGATCGCCGCCTGCACCGGAAGGCAGGAACCGGCAAGTGCTGCCATCGCAAGCAGCGCGCGACTACTGCTTCTTCTTTTTCTTGCCATCACCACTTCCGGTCCTGATGCTCCAGCCTTCGTTGGCCCACCCCGGTGACGCGGCCGTAGAAGTGCTGGCAGCCACGCTCGCCGTCTGGCCGTCGGCGCCGAGGCCCATTTTGAGGAGCTTCAGTTCCAACTGCAGGCGCTCGACCTCAAGCTCATAGAGACGGCTGCAATCGACGCGCTTCGGCGTGCGCCCGATCGGGATCACCACCCGACCATAGGTGGCAACGCTGTTGTCCGACTGGCTGTTGCCTCTGATAACGCCGAGATCGACATAAGCGCCGGAACCGGAGACGGCGGAACGGCAAGTGGTACCGTCCGCGGCATGGACCTCGTCCTGGCCCTGGGGCAAGGTGACGCCGGGCAGGTTGAAGCCGCTCTCATTCTGGTTAAGGTTGTAGACGTCCTCGGCCCCGGCCGGCGACGCACCCGCCCAAGCAGCCGCGAGCGCCAGTGTCAGGACTTGCGGCGCCCAAAAAACTTTCCGCATATCTGTGCCCTTATCTGCGTCTGTTGATTGGGAAAGGGGATGCTTTCGGTACAGATACGCACTTTACGCTCGGCAGCGCCGTCAAAAGGCACAACCACAAGGACAGAACGGGAGGCCTGGGAAGCCAGCTGGAATATATCTGGAGAGATTCTGGCATCTACCGGCTGAAAATCCTGATCGTAGACATGGATTTCGACCCGGATCTTCCGGTCGTAGGGATTGGCGGGGAAGACGCGAACCGCGAAGACGTCGGTGAAGCTGTTGATCTCGCCACGCATCGGCGACATCGACTGGGCCTTGGCGGCAATGGGCGCCAATCCGACGGCCAGTGCCGTCGCCAGGATTCGAGCATGTTTCACGACCCCCTCCTTCGCTCGCGTCATTCGCAGCGCAGCGTTACCGTTGCCTGATAATTGCCGTTGGCGAAGCGATTGCTGCCGCCCTTGGTGCCGGCGAGGTGGACCGAAACGAGGTCGGCGCCGGGGGTGGTGATGCTGCTTGCCGAGCCGGTCTCACCGATGGCATGCGCGCCGGCGGCTGAGTAGGTGGGCGTCCAGGTCGTCGACGTGCTGTCTGCCGATGGCACCGTCATGGTGGTGACCGGGTCGACACTCAGCGACACACCTCCGGTCGTCGTCAGCGTCACGGTTCCAGCCGAGCCGCCGCTGTTGTGCGAACTGAGGGACTGGAGATCGGGGCTGGCCGTCATCGTGCCGTTGGTGGCAACGACAAGTGTGCAGGTGGGCGCGATCGTACCATTGAATATGACATTCTGCGTCGTGGCCAGCGCGGCCTCGTCGATGCTGGCAACCAGCAGAGCTGCGCCGCAGACGGCGCGAAACAACGTCATCGGGACCTCCTATCAAGCCGGATCGTCCGGATTAACATGGGGTATCATCACTTTATCGTGGTTAATTTAGAGTTACCTAAAATAAAGGCTCGAAATAACAATTACAGGAACCGGAGGTTGTCCTCGGTTGCAAAGGCGAAAACCACAGTGGAAATCGCGCTTATACTTAATAACGCCGACATACCCATGGTTTTCTTCCTAATATCGAAAAAAATCGATATTACGATACCTGTCCGGCTTCCCAGCCCAGAATGGCGCGCTTGCGGGTCAGGCCCCAGTGATAGCCGGTGAGGTCGCCTGATTTACCGATGGCGCGGTGACAAGGCACCACGAAAGAGAGCGGATTGGCGCCGTTGGCCGCACCGACCGCACGGCTGGCGGACGGTGCGCCGATGCTGGCCGCAATCGAGGAATAGGTGCGGGCCTTACCCATCGGGATCTTGAGCAGCGCCTCCCAGACACGAACCTGGAAATCGGTGCCGATCATGACGACATGTAGCGGCTGGTCGGGGCGCCACAGCGTCGGATCGAAGATGCGCGCGGCATAGGGGCCTGTAGCAGTCATGTCCTCGACATAAATGGCGTTCGGCCAGCGGCTGGACATGTCGGCAAAGGCGGCGCGCTCCTCGCCCGGATCATTGAAGGCGAGGCCTGCAAGCCCGCGGTCGGTCGCCATGATCAGGGCAGTGCCGAACGGCGAGGGATGGTAGCCGTAGCGGATGGTGAGTCCGGCGCCGCGCGTCTTGTAGTCGCCCGGCGACATCGCCTCATGCGTGACGAACAGGTCGTGCAGCCGACCGGGGCCGGACATGCCCAGTTCGAAGGATGTTTCGAGCAACGGCATGCCGGAATCGAGCAGCTTGCGCGCATGGTCCAGTGTTACCGCCTGCAGGAACGCCTTGGGCGACAGGCCGGCCCAGCGGGTGAAGAGCTTTTGCAATCCGGTCGGCGTCTCGCCAACCTCCTCGGCCAGCTCTTCAAGGGAAGGCTGATCACGATAGTCGAGACTGATCTTCTCGATGGCACGGCGCACGATTTCGTAGTCGCTGCCTTCAGGCGTGATGTCCTTTTTGAGGACCGCGGTGTGTGTGCTCATGGAACTGTCTCCTTGAGCCGGAATATCGCCCCTCGGGGCGTCGATCGCCACCCGAAACTTGCCTTCTTGCGGCGCATACCCAGATGGACACGGGATTCGAGCCCTGGAGTCGCTCGTGGCTGGCTCAGCGTGCCTTGGCGGTCGCCAGCGCCCGCGAAAAGGCGGCGGCAAAACTCTCGCGGGAATCGGGGTCGAGGAACGATCCGATCGGCACGTTCTGCCCTTGGCCTTCCACCGTCATCCCTGTGATGCCGATCTCGGCGTGACGGGCCACCGAAAACCGCGCCCAGAACGGATTGAAGCGATGCGCTTCCGATTTCCCCGAAGGCGCTGTCTTGCGGATGTCGAGGCTGGTGCGCGAGACCGAGACTTCTTCGCGGGCGCGAGCGGCACGATAGTTGATGCGAAAGGCGATGTAGACGGCGGCCACGTCGAGGCCGAAGAAGCCGAACACCGGCCAGGCGCCGCGCGACAGGAAAAACGCGCCTGTCACCAGCCAGCCGAACAGCAGCGCGCCCATCAGGATGAAGAAGCCTGTCCGGCCCAGCGACCGGTGCGGGGTGAGTAGCGCCTGAAAGAATGGCTCGTCGGCCTGAAACGAGGCGTTTGTGTCGCTCATGAGGGGATATTATAGGAGGGAAATGGCAAGCCCCAAGTCCAAAGATTCTTCCCTGTCCAAAAAAGAGCTGTTGCCCGCACGAAGCGATGGGTCGAACGCCAAGCCGCGTCCGCGGCCGGTGCGAAGCGCGTCACGCTACAGCCCGGCCGAAGTGAACGAGATATTCCGGCGCTTTTCCGTCCAGCGGCCCGAGCCGAAGGGGGAGCTCGAACATGTCAACGCCTTCACGCTGCTGGTCGCGGTGGTGCTGTCGGCGCAAGCGACGGATGCCGGCGTCAACAAGGCGACGCGGGCGCTGTTCAAGGCCGCCGATACGCCGCACAAGATGCTGGCGCTGGGGGAGGCAAGGGTCGGCGAATATATCCGCACCATCGGGCTGTGGCGCAACAAGGCGAAGAATGTGATTGCGCTGTCGCAGGCGCTGATCCGCGACCATGGCGGCGAGGTACCCGACAGTCGCGATGAATTGGTCAAGCTGCCCGGGGTCGGGCGCAAGACCGCCAATGTCGTGCTCAACATGGCCTTCGGCCAGCACACGATGGCGGTCGACACGCACATTCTCCGCATAGGCAACCGGCTCGGGCTGGCGCCCGGCAAGACACCGGAACAGGTCGAGCAGGGATTGTTGAAGATCATTCCGGACGAATATATGCGCCATGCACATCACTGGCTGATCCTGCATGGCCGCTACGTCTGCAAGGCGCGCAAGCCGGATTGCCCGGCCTGCGTCATCGCCGACATCTGCAAGGCCGAGGTCAAGACGACCGATGTGCCAGCACCGCTGGTGCCGATCGCACCGCTCGATCCTGTCGAAGAGATACAGGACCGAAGCGGAACGACGACGTAGTTCAACTCTCCTCCACAAACACCTCTTCGCGCTTTTTCTTGACCGCCGGCAGGAAGACGATGACGAGCACGGCGAGCGCGATGAGCAGCAGGCCGGCGCTGATCGGTCTCGTCACGAAGGTGCTTGGGTCGCCGCGCGAGAGGATCATGGCGCGGCGCAGGTTTTCCTCGAGCAGCGGGCCGAGCACGAAGCCGAGCAGCAGCGGTGCCGGTTCGCAGCGCAGCTTGGTCAGGAGGTAGCCGAGGAAGCCGAAGAAGGCGACGGCGTAGAGGTCGTAGACGTTGCTGTTGACGCTGTAGACGCCGATCGAGCAGAACGCCATGATGATCGGGAAAAGCACGTAGTAGGGGATCGTCAGCAGCTTCACCCAAAGCCCGATCAGCGGCAGGTTGAGGATGATCAGCATCAGATTGCCGATCCACATCGAGGCGATGATGCCCCAGAACAGCGCCGGCTGTTCGGTCGCGACATTGGGGCCGGGCACGATGCCCTGGATGATCATGGCGCCGATCATCAGCGCCATGACCGGGTTGGCTGGAATGCCGAGCGTCAGCATCGGGATGAAGGAGGTCTGCGCACCGGCATTGTTGGCCGATTCCGGTCCGGCGACGCCTTCGATGGCGCCCTTGCCGAACTCCTGCGGGTTTTTCGAGACGCGTTTTTCGACCGTGTAGGACGCAAAAGCTGCCAGGATCGCGCCGCCTCCCGGCAGGATGCCGAGCGCCGAACCGATGATTGTTCCGCGCACGATGGGCGCTGCCATGCGCCGAAAGTCCTCGCGGGTCGGCATAAGGCCGGTGACCTTGCGGATCATCACGGAACGCTCATCCTCGTTTTCGAGGTTGCGCAGGATCTCGGCGACGCCAAAGACGCCGACCGCCACCGCAACGAAATTCAATCCGTCGGCATATTCCCGGATTCCAAGCGTGAAGCGCGGCGTGCCGGTGTAGATGTCGGTGCCGACAATGCCGAGCAGCAGGCCGAGCACGACCATGGCCAGGGCCTTGACGATAGAGCCGTGGGCGAGCGCGACGGACGAAACCAAGCCGACGATCATCAGCGAAAAATACTCGGCCGCGCCGAATTTCAGCGCGATCGCCGTCAGCGGCGGGGCAAAGATGGCGACGAGGAACGTCGACACCGTGCCGGCAAAGAACGAGCCGATGGCCGCGATCGCGAGGGCCGCTCCGGCGCGGCCGTTCCTGGCCATCTGGTAGCCGTCGATCGCGGTGACGGCGGACGAGGATTCGCCAGGCATGTTGATGAGAATGGCGGTGGTCGAGCCGCCATATTGGGCACCGTAATAGATGCCGGCGAGCATGATGAGGGAGGAAACCGGGTCGCCGATCTGGAAGGTGATCGGCAAAAGCATGGCGATGGTCGCGGTGGCGCCGATGCCGGGCAGGACGCCGATCAGCGTGCCGAGAAGGACGCCGATCAGGCAGAAACCGAGGTTGGTCAGCGACGTCGCCGTCGAAAAACCGAGCGCGAGGTTGTCGAGCAGATCCATGCTCATCGCCTCACGACACCAACCATGGGGCCAGCCACGGGCCGAAGCGGCGGAACGGCAGGCCGAGCGCGTAGCTGAAGACGAGGTACGCAAACAATGTCAGGCCGGCCGACAGCACGAGCGCGGTCAACGGCTTCATGCGGCGGCTGGCAAACGACGCGATCAACGCCGTCAGGAAGATCGACGGGATGAAGCCGAGGCCGCGCACCGTCAGGCCGAAGAAGATCGGAGCAGGCAGGATGAGCAGCATGCCGCGCCACGCAATATACCCGATTGCTTCGCCCCCGACGCGTACGGCCTGGACGAGAATGACGGCGCCAAGCAGGATCAGCACGATCGCCAGGACCAGCGGAAAATAGCCTGGACCCATGCGCAAGGCGGTGCCGATTTCGAGGCCGAGCGATTGCAGCGCGAACCATGCGCCGAAACCGATGAACAGGGCGGCGCACAGGCCGTTGGCCCTGTCGATCGCGAAAGGTTTCATGATGGTTCTCCCAAGCCCGCAGTGGCTAGCGGATGCCGAGCGAACAGGGGCGCGCTGGTGGCGCCCCTGTTCAAACCTCAGTCGGCGTACTGGCCGGCGGCTTCGATGATCGGCTTCCAGCGCGCGATCTCGCTTTCCAGCTTGGCCTTCAGTGCGGCGGGCGTCGCATCGGCCTCGGGCGACGGCTTGGTGCCGAGTTCGGCGAAGCGGGCCGCGACGTTCTGGTCCTTCAGCGCGACCTGCAGCGATTTCGACAGGCGTTCGGTGATCCCGGCCGGCGTGCCCTTGGGTGCATAGAGACCGTGCCAGATGCCGACCTGCACTTCGGGAAGGCCGCCTTCCACCGTCGTGGGCACGTCTTTCAGCACATCGAGGCGCTCCGGCGAGGTGACGGCATAGGCCTTGATGGTGCCGCCCTGGATCTGCTTGGTGGTGTTGGTCGTCTGGTCGCACATGATGTCGACCTGGCCGCCGAGGAGATCGGTCATGGCCGGGCCGGTGCCCTTGTAGGGTACGGTGACCAGCGGCGTCTTGATGGCGCTCATGAACAGCATGCCGCACAGATGCGAGGCCGCACCGATGCCGGCATTGGCGACGGTTATGGAATCCTTGTTGGCCTTGGCGTACTCCACCAATCCCTTGAGATCGGTCGGCTCCAGGTCCTTGCGGCCGACGATGGTCATCGGCACCTCGGTGACGAGGCCGACATATTCGAAGGCGTTCAGCGTGTCGTAGGCGAGCTTTCTGTACAGCGTCGCACTTGTCGCCATGCCGATATGATGGAGCAGCAGCGTATAGCCGTCAGGCTCGGCGTTGGCGACGCGGCCGGCACCCAGCGTGCCGCCGGCACCGCCGACATTCTCGACGATGACCTGCTGGCCGAGATCCTTCGACATGGCTTCGGCGACGAGGCGCGTGACCGTGTCGGTCGGGCCGCCGGCCGCAAAAGGCACCACAACGGTGATGGTGCGTTCGGGATAGGTCTGCGCGCCGGCAGTGAACCCATAAAGCGCGACGGCCGCGGCAGCAGCCAGAGTGGCGACAAATCTTCTCATCGTGATCTCCTCCCAATACGTAAATCTCCAACCGCTGCGCGGGGTCCTCTCAACACCCTGCAGATGGAGCAACAACTAGCGCAAATTAACAGATTGCAAGCGGAGGCAAACGGCAAACTGCTGATCGGCCCTCTCCTAGTAGCCGTAGCCGCGCGCCATCGCCGCCGCGAAGACCGGGATGAGCAGGAAGATGAAAGCTTCGGCTCGGATGTAGGTCTTCACGGACGCAAGCTCGGCCGCCGGCACCTGGAACGAGGCATTGCCGCTCGCCTGCCTGTTCCAGGATATGAAGCGGACGGTTGGGATGATCGACAGCAGGCCGACAGTGCCGAACGCCGCTATCTTGGCCCAGAACACCCAGTTGTAGACGTAGAATTCCCAACCCTTGAGGCCATAGAAGACGCGGCCGACGCCGACGACGATGATCAGCGCGGCGATGACGCCGTAATGGCGGTCGATGCCGGCGAGCCTCTTGAGCGTCGCAGAGCCCAGGTCGCCGCGGATCAGGACGAATTCGGCGCCGATGATCCCCGCCAGCGAAAACACCAGCAGATGATGGAAGATCGCAAGCACAAGATCGGTGGTGTCCATGCTCTTTCCCTGGGTTTGACTGCGCCAATGCGCGCCTGAAAAAGGTCGCGCTGGCAGGTGTTGAATCAGCCTGCCGTGAAAAATAACACCGTCTCACAAAATTCCCATAGCGGCGCCTGGATGATGGGCCGTGTTGCCTTGGCCCCTTGCGCAGCACCGGCGATTTGCTAAGCGCTGACGATCCGTGCGAGGCAGATCCCATGAACAGTCCACAAGCGACCAGCGCTCCTGTCATCGAAACGAAGCGAACCATCCTGCGGGCACACCGGCTGGACGATTTCGACGCCTATGCCGCGATGTGGACCGATCCAGTGGTCACCCGTTTCATCGGGGGCAAGCCGCGCACGCGCGAAGAGAGCTGGATGCGCTTCCTGCGTCACGCCGGCCTGTGGTCGCTGCTCGGCTATGGCTTCTGGGCGATCGAGGAGAAGGCGACCGGGCGCTTCATCGGCGAGGCCGGGTTTCACGATCTGAAGCGCGACATGGAACCATCGATCGAAGGCATTCCCGAGGCCGGGTGGGCGCTGGTTCCGGCCGTGCACGGGGCGGGCTTCGCCACCGAGGTGGTTGCCCGCGTCCTGGCGTGGGGCGAAGCGATTTTCGGGCGCGAGAAGACCGTCTGCATCATCGATCCGGAAAACGGCGCTTCGCTGAGGGTGGCTGCCAAGTGCGGTTACCGGGAAGTGGTGAAGACCACCTATCATGACACTCCGACCATCCTGCTGGCGCGGTGACCTGAGCGGCGAGGCTGCCCGCTGCCGGCGCCGGCATGATGGCGCCTGTCGCCAGCAATGATGACGAGGCGGGCCCCGCCAAGAACCGCCGTGTGGTTCTGGTCAAATTGACCCTGAGCGAGCCTTCCAACCGGGACGCATTCTACGGCATGGCGTCCGCTGCCAGGCTTGCCCGCTCCAGCATGGAGGCGTCCTCGCCGAAGGCGCGGGTGGCGCGGGCCGCCGCCTCGAGCAGCGGACGCTTCATGCGCTGCAGAAATGCCGCGTCGACGCGCGTGCTGGGCCCAGCCAGGGTCAAGGCGCCGAGCAGGACGCCTCCTGGGCCGAACACCGGCGCCGACACGCCCCCCGTCTCGGGGTCCCGGTCGCCCACGGCGAGGCAGTTGCAGGTCTTGCGGATGGTCTCGTAGGGTTCGCCCTGCTGGCCCGAAAACGCTGCGAGCACGCGGCCGCCCGAGCCCAGCAGCAAAGGCAATACGTCGCCTTCGCGTATCGTGTAGCGGATCGGGTGCTTGGATTCGACGCGGTAGAGACAGGTGCGGACATCGCCCGAGCGAACATAGAAGGCAACGCTCTCCCAGCTTCGCTCGGAAAGATCGCGCATGATCGGCAGCAGGATATCGACCGCCACGACCGAACGCTGGTAGAGCGCACCGAGCCGAAAGGTCGCGGGTCCGACGCGGTAGCGCCCGTTGTCGAGGCGCTCGAGCAATCGTCCGCGCAAAAGGGAATTCGCAAGCCGCAGGATGGTGCTCTTGTAGAGGCCGGTGCGCGCCGCGATTTCGGCCAGGCTGAGCGACCGGTCATCCGTGGTGAAGGCATCGAGGATGGCAATGGCCCGATCAAGCGCGGCAACACCGTCCGCCGAGGTGCGATCTATTTCCCCATTTGCCGATTTGCTTGGCGAGTCCATGGCGGTTCCAGTTTGAAGAAAGCCGAGCACGCGACTCTGTCGCGCCGCCAAATCGTTCTGTCCAGTAGAATATCGTTTCCGTTGACAGAACTCCGTAACATCTGCTTGAAATCGATGACGGGTCTGGATGCAGGCGCGTTTTGGCGGGCACCGGAGGAGGTGTCGTGATTTGGAGGAATCCCCATGCTGAACAGACGCAGATTTTTGATGAGCACCGCAGCCGTGGGTGCCGGGCTGATGACGTCGCATCTTTCTCCCGCTTTCGCCGAAGGCGCGCCCCAGATACAGCTCTTCGTGCCTGCCGCACCCGGTGGTGGCTGGGACCAGACGGCGCGCACGATCGACCAGGTGCTGCGCAGTGAAAAGCTCATCTCGGGTTCGCAGATCACCAATGTCGGCGGCGCCGGCGGCACTGTCGGGCTGCCGCAATTCATCAGCCAGTGGAACGGCAAAGGCAATTCCCTGATGGTTGCCGGCATGGTCATGGTTGGCGCCATCATTGCCAACAAGGCCGCGAACAATCTGACGCAAGTCACCCCGATCGCCCGCCTCACCGGCGAGTTCGAGGCCTTGGTCGTGCCGGCGGAGTCGCCGTTCAAGACGGCCGCTGATTTCGTCGCCGCGCTCAAGGCCGATCCGACAAAAGTTCCCGTCGCCGGCGGCTCCGCCGGCGGTTCGGATCACATCCTGTTCGGCTTGATTGCCAAGACGGTCGGCGTGCCGGCGACAAACCTGTCCTACGTGCCGTTCGCCGGCGGCGGTGAGGCATTGTCGGCGCTGCTCGGCAACCAGGTCGCGGCCGGCATCTCCGGCTTTGGCGAGTTCTCCGAGCAGGTCAAGGCGGGCGCGCTGCGGCTGCTCGCCATCTCGGCAGACAAGCGCCAGGACGGCATCGATGCGCCGACGCTGAAGGAGGCCGGCATCGATGTCGAGCTGTTCAACTGGCGCGGCGTCTTCGCACCGCCGGGCATTTCCGACGCCGACAAGGCGGCGATGGTCACAATGATCGAGACCATGGCCAAGAGCGATGCATGGGCAACCGAGTGCAAAAACCGCAACTGGACGCCCATCCTTTTGACTGGCGACGACTACGCAAAATTCCTCACCGAGGACACGGCCCGCATCACCGCGATCCTCAAGGATCTCGGCCTCGCCTGATGTCTTCAGGGGGCGGTTAGAGTGCCGCCCCCTTCCCATCTCGCCTGCCGCATGGACATATGATGCGGCGAAACTGCGGATGCGGTCGGCTGGAGGATGCCGGCCACCTTGGGAGGACACCGATGAGCACCAGCGACCCTCAGGCGGCGCCCCCGCGCCTTGCCATGCCCGAATTGTTGATCGGCGTCGGGCTTCTCGCCTGCGCCGGGGCCGTAGCCTGGCAGACCTTGGCGATCCCGGTGTCGCCGCTCTATTCCAAGGTCGGGCCGACCGTCTTTCCCTATATCACCACGACCGGCATGATCGTGCTTTCGCTGCTGCTCATCCTCGCAGCGCTGCGCGGCGGCTGGCAGCCGGAGGAAGAAAAGGAAACGCCGACCGACTGGAAGGCGATGGGCATCGTCGTTATCGGGCTGGTGGCAAACCTGGTGCTGATCCAGCCGCTCGGCTTTACCGCCGCCTCGGTCATTATGTTCGTTCTGGTCTGCTACGGCTTCGGCAGCAAGCGCACACTGCGTGACGCAGTGCTCGGCCTGATCCTGGCGCTGGCCGCCTATTTCGGCTTCGCCAGGGCGCTTGGCGTCAACATCGGTGCCGGTTTCATCGAGAACCAGCTGAACACGGTCATCGATGCGTTCATCACCGTGTTGAGGGGCTGACGCCATGGAAACGCTCGGACATCTCGCACATGGCTTCTCGGTCGCCTTCACCCCGGTCAACCTTCTGTGGTGCCTGCTTGGCACCACGCTTGGCACCGCCATCGGCGTGCTGCCCGGTCTTGGGCCGGCGCTGACCATCGCGCTGCTTTTGCCGATCACCTATCAGGTGGCGCCGGAGGCATCCTTCATCCTGTTCGCCGGCATCTACTACGGCGCCATGTACGGCGGTTCGACGACGTCGATCCTGCTCAACACGCCCGGCGAAAGCGCCACCATCGTCACTGCGTTGGAAGGCAACAGGATGGCGCGTTCCGGCCGTGGCGGTGCAGCACTCGCCACGTCGGCGATCGGCTCGTTCGTCGCTGGCACGATCGGCACGATGGGCGTTGCCTTCCTGGCGCCGGTGGTGGTCAAATTCGCGCTGGCCTTCGGTCCGGCCGAATATTTCTCGCTGATGGTGCTGGCCTTCATCACCGTTTCGGCGGTGCTCGGCTCGTCGTCGGTGCGCGGCCTGACCAGCCTGTTCGCCGGCTTCGTCATCGGCATGATCGGCGTCGACCTGCAGACCGGCCAGCCGCGCTTCACCTTCGGCACGAACGAACTGCTCGATGGCGTCGATGTCATCATCGCCGCCGTTGGCCTATTTGCCGTCGGCGAGACACTGTACATGGCCTCGCGCCGCTATGCCGGCAAGGACGAGATCGTGCCGCTGAAGGGCTCGCTCTACATGACGGCAGCCGAATGGGGGCGTTCGTGGAAACCGTGGCTGCGCGGCGCTGCGATCGGCTTCCCGATCGGCGCCATGCCGGCCGGCGGTGCCGAAATCCCGACATTCCTGTCCTACGCCATCGAAAAGAAGCTGTCGAAGCACAAGGAGGAGTTCGGCACGGTCGGCGCCATCGAAGGCGTCGCCGGCCCGGAAGCCGCCAACAATGCGTCTGCAGCCGGCGTGCTGGTGCCGATGCTGACGCTCGGCCTGCCAACGTCGGCGACGGCGGCGATCATGCTGTCGGCCTTCCAGAGCTACGGCATCAATCCCGGACCGCTCCTTCTCACGACCCAGGGCGATCTCGTCTGGGGGCTGATCGCCAGCCTGTTCATCGCCAACGTCATCCTGGTCATCCTCAACCTGCCGTTGATCGGGCTGTGGGTGCGGTTGCTGAAAATCCCGGCGCCGCAGCTTTATGCCGGCATCCTGGTGTTCGCGACGGTCGGCACCTATGGTATTTCGCAGTCGCCCATCGACCTCGTCATCCTCTATCTGCTGGGAGCGGCCGGTTTCCTGATGCGGCGGTTCGATTTCCCGACCGCGCCTGTCATTATCGGCATGATCCTTGGGCCGCTCGCCGAAACCCAGTTCCGCCGGGCGATGACCATCTCGAATGGCGACTGGTCGGTGTTCTACACCCACAAGCTGTCGCTGACGCTGCTGACGCTCGCCTTCATCGGCCTCGCCGGCCCGCATATCTGGGCCTTCATCGAGCATCGGCGTCGGCGCGGACCGGAGCATGTGCCCGGCGATGCCTGATCGATCCATGATGCCATGACAGAACTGCTTTCCGGTATCCGCGTCCTCGACCTGACCAATGTGCTGGCCGGTCCCTACTGCGCCTATCAGCTGGCGCTGCTCGGCGCCGATGTGATCAAGGTCGAGGCGCCGCAAGGCGGCGACCTGGCCCGCCAGCTCGGCGGCTCGCCAAAGCTGAACAGCGCCGGCATGGGCGCATCGTTCCTGGCGCAGAACGCCGGCAAACGGTCGGTGGTGCTCTACCTCAAGAAGCAAGCCGATCGCGAGCGTTTTCTCGATCTGGTGGCCAGCGCCGACGCATTGGTGGAGAATTTCCGCCCGGGCGTGATGGATCGGCTGGGGCTTGGCTACGAGGCGCTGAAGGCGGTCCGTCCCGGCCTCGTCTATTGCGCGATATCAGGTTTCGGCCAGACCGGGCCGATGCGCGACAATCCCGCCTATGACCAGATCATCCAGGGCCTGTCGGGGATCATGAGCATCACCGGCACACCGGAAACGGCGCCGCTGCGGGTCGGCTATCCCGTGGCCGACACGCTTGGCGGGCTGGTCGGCGCGTTCGCCATTACCTCGGCGCTGGTGCGGCAGAAGACGAGCGGCGAGGGTGCCTTTCTCGACGTCTCGATGCTCGAATGCACACTTTCCGCGCTTGGCTGGCCGGTTTCCAACTATCTGACCGCAGGCATCGACCCCAAGCCGATGGGCAATGAGAACATGACGGCGGCACCCTCCGGTGCGTTTCGCACCGGCGACGGGCTCATCAATATCGCCGCCAACAAGCAGGAACAGTTCGTGACGCTGTGCCGGCTGATCGGCCGGCCGGAACTGGCCTTGGATGCCCGCTTTGCCGAGCGCGAGACGCGCAAGCGCAACCGTGCGGCGCTTAAAGTCGAGATCGAGCACGCCCTGGCGGGCGCGCCGGCTGCGGCCTGGGAAGAGATGCTCAATCGCGCCGGCGTGCCTGCCGGCAGGGTGCTGACGATCCCGCAAGTGCTGGCCGAGCCGCAAGTCCTCGAACGCCAGGTGACCGCGAATTTCGACGATGTGGCTGGCATGGACAAGCCGCTGACCGTTCTGCGCGGCGGCTTCATGGTCGATGGCGAGGCGCCCTTGCCGACAAAGCCGCCGCCGGCGCTCGGCGAACATATGGGCGAGGTGTTCGCCGACCTGCCACCGCGCGCCAAGACAAAGGCAAGCGCATGAGCGGCACGGAGAAGAAGACAGGCCGTGAGCGCGGCGAGGAATGGTGGCAGACCGACATCATCGAGATGCGGCCTGGTGTCATCCGGCTGCGCGGCTACGAGATCCAGGATCTGATCGGCCGCGTCAGCTTCCCGGCTGTCATCTGGCTGATGCTGCGCGGCGAACTGCCCAGCGAGGACCAGGCAGAGTTGCTCGGCATTGGCTTGGCTGCCGCCGTCGACCACGGACCGCAGGCGCCATCGATCGCCATCGCGCGCATGGCTGCAACCTGCGGCGTCGGTATCAACAGCGCCATGGCCTCGGCCATCAACGTTCTCGGCGACGTGCACGGTGGCGCCGGCGAGCAGGCGCTTTCCTTCTATGGTGACATTGCTGGGGCGATCGATGCCGGGATGACGCTGAATGAAGCAGTCTCCGCGCGGCTCGACCGGTTCTTCGCCGAGGAGAAGGGCTATGTGCCGGGGCTCGGACATCGCTTCCATCCCGTCGACCCGCGCGCGCCGCGCTTGCTGGAACTGACCCGCGAATTTGCCGCACGCGGTGCCGTCAATGGACGTTTCGCCGATATTGCAGAAGCGATCGAGGCGGACGTCGCGCGGCGCAAGGGGAAAAAGATACCGCTCAACATCGATGGCGCCACCGCCGTCATCTATGGCGAACTCGGCTTTCCACCGCCGCTGACGCGCGGGCTTTTCGTGCTGTCGCGTTCGGTCGGCATCCTGGCGCATGCCTGGGAGCAGTCGCAGCAGGCCGAGCGAAACAAAGGGCCGCTGCCGCGCGAGTGGCTGTGGGCCTATACCGGCACGCCGGTGCGGCCGTTTCCCGAAAGCGATGAGCCTGGCGAGTGAGGCTTTACGCCTGGTCCACCTGCATAGGCTGAGGAAGCTTCAGCGTTTTCACCAACGTTGAAAGATCCGGCTCGTCGATGAGCATGGCCGCGTCGGCCGGCGCCAGCCAGGCCCGCTGGCGTCGTTTGGCTTCCTGCCAGTCGGCCAGTTCCTCCGTTACCTCGAGCAGAAAGACGATGACGTCGACGCGGACAAAGCGATTGGCCAGCCGCTTCCAGTAGGAATAGGTGCCCGCCGGCTGCTTCAGCGTCTTGCCGAGTACGCCGGCTTCCTCCTGCGCCTCGATGGTGGCCGCCTTGCGCCCGCTCTTGCCCTTCATCGGCCAGCCCTTGGGGACGATGAAGCGCCTGGTGGTGCGTGACGTGACCAGCATGACCTCGATGTCGCCGTGCGCGGTCAGCCGAAAGGGAATAGCCGCCACCTGGCGGATCCTCTCACCCTTCTTTGCCTTGCGTACGGCCTTCTTCTTGGTGGCTGCCATTCGTCAATCCAGTCGATGCAATGCCGCATAGCGCGACAAGGCGTCGTTGCAAAACCAAAACTTTCGCATGTGCCGCCAAAACTTTCGCATATGCCGAAAGACACTCGAAATACCTAAGTCGGCTAAATAAATGAAAAAGGCCTTGTTGTCAGCGGCAATTGCTCACGGCGGTGGTGCCGATTATCTGGGTCTGGCAGCTTGGCTTGAGCTGCTGCACGACCGGGGGCGGTTGCTGAACGATCTGGCGGTCCTGGGCGCGGTACTGCTGCTGTTGCTGCTGATATTGCTGCCGCTGTATCCTGTTTTGCAGGATTTGCAGGTCGTTCTGCCGGATCAGCGCATTGTTGCCGGTAGCGGAATTGAGCGCTTGTGTGGAAGCCGGCAGGCAAACGCCCGCCAGCACTGCCGTGGCCAGCATTGCCACTGTGAAGATCGTTGATGGCCGAAGTGCCGACATTCGCTCATTCCCGCGCAAAAAACTCTGCCCACTGATATAGGACGTTTGCGCGGCGATGCCATGGCCAGCGGGTCGAGCATCACGAAATCGGGCAGTCCAATCGCTTTGTTCTGCGATTCCAGCCGCGAACCGCAGATAGTCGTCATATGACGACTATGAAACGCCAGCGGCTTTAGTCAGTGTTCCCACGTAAATTTTCGGTTTCATCCGGCATAAGTTAATGTATTCTAATTGAGTCAGAGCTCCGCAAGTGGGAATGCGGATGCTCTGTTTTAATGCATTGAACCTTATTGCACAGTGCCGGCATCCTTATTGCAATTGCATGAGCAGAGCATAGCGGCGGCGTCGGACTCAACCAGGCATTGAGGCGCGCCCCGTTAAACGGGGGGTAGGTGCATGGCTTTGTTTCCAAAGCGTGGTGGCTTTGCCATCAAACACGCATTCGCGGTTTCGGGTTCCGATATCGACGCTGCCGATACCTACTTGGCAGAGGTATCCCAGCAAGCAGCGCTTGGCCAAGCGCTGCTTGACATCATCTCGCCTTGTGCGCTCCGTGCGGCGCAAACGTGGACTTTGTTCAAACTGGGGCCGGCGCCACGAGTGCCATAAGCGTCGGGCTCGGCTCACCGTCACCGGTCAGTGATTGCCGGACGGTTGATAGTCCTCCTCGGCGCCACCGCGCTGGTGGATTTTCCGCCGATACCGGCGGCGCATGCTCAGTTCGTCATAGACAAGAACGGCCCGGATGCTCCGGACAGGGGACCTGGTGGTTTTGACGCAGATGGCGATAATGGCGATCCCGGCGGATCGATTACAAATGCGACCCCTGGAGCCGTAAACAACGCTCCGCAGATAAACGTCAACGCATCTGGATTCGTCGGTACGGCGAATGGCGGCGATGGCGGTGATGGCGGCGAGGGCCTGGCTGGAACGCCCTTCGAAACCAATGGCGGTGAGGGCGGCAATGGCGCTGTTGGCGGATCCGTCGATATTCTCAACAACGCTACGATTTTGACCACAGGCACTGGCCATCACGGCTTCGTTGCTTCGGCGGTCGGCGGGGATGGCGGCAGCGGCGGCGGCGCGCTTCCCGCGATCGTGAACCTCGGCGGTGACGCCGGAAGCGGCAACACCGGCGGCAGCGCCAACGCCGTTGCGTCTGGCACCAGCGACATCACGACGACGGGCGACTTCTCCTACGGCATCTTTTCCAACGCCAGCGGCGGCAATGGCGGCCAGGGCGGGGACAACATCGTCAGTCTTGGCGTCGATGCCGGTGATGGTGGCGATGGCGCCTCGGGGGGCACCGCATCGGCAAGCAACGCCGGCAAGGTGGAAACATCGGGATTCGCCTCCTACGGCATGCTGGTACGATCGGCAGGCGGTGTGGGTGGCAATGGCGCTGATGGCGTCGGCGTGGTCAGCGGCGGCGGCAATGGCGGCGGCGCAACTTTGGGCGGAAATGCTACGGGCAGCAACTCGGGCAGCATCATCACGCATGGCGATTTCGCCAGCGGCATGGCCGTGCAATCGGTCGGCGGCGGCGGTGGCGGCGGCGGCGACGCCTTCGGCCTGTTCGGCGGCGGTGGCACCGGCGGCGCGGGCAATGATGGCGCCAATGCAACCGGTAGCAACACCGGGACCATCACCACCAACGGTCTCGGCGCTATTGGCATGCTGGTCGAATCGGTCGGCGGCGGCGGCGGTGATGGCGGCGGGGCAGCCGGCATCGTGTCGATCGGCGGCTCGGCCGGCGGCGGCGGCAAAGGCGGTACCGTCACCGCCAATGTCGGCGGGATGATAACAACCGGCGCTGACGGCAGCGGCGATGGCGCGCATGGCGTTCTGGCTCAGTCGGTCGGTGGTGGTGGCGGCAATGGCGGCTTTGCCCTGTCGGTCGCCCCGGCAGTCGCTGTCGCGATCGGCGGCGGCGGCGGAACCGGCGGCAATGCCGGAGCCGTCAACGTCAACCAGGCCGCGACCGGTCCGACGGTCGACACCAACGGTCGTTCGGCCATTGGCATCCTCGCACAGTCTGTGGGAGGCGGCGGCGGCAATGGCGGGGGCGCCTTTGCGCTTGGCGGCATCGTGTCCGTTTCTGTCGGCGGCTGCGGCAGCGCGGCGGGCAACGGAGACGAGGTCACCTACAACATCGCAAACGCCAAGGTCACGACGCGCGGCACCGATTCCATCGGCATCCTCGCCCAGTCGGTGGGCGGCGGCGGCGGCAATGGCGGCTTCGCTCTCGGTGGCGCGGGTCTCGTGGCTGTCGGCGTGGGCGGTTCGGCTGGCTCAGGCGGCTTCGCCAGGAAAGTCGACGTCACCACCGGCGGCTTCGTCGAGACCATGCAGGACAGGTCGGGAGGCATTGTCGCCCAGTCGCTTGGCGGCGGTGGCGGCAATGGCGGCTTTGTCGTGGAAGGCGCGCTCTTCGGCGCTAGCGTCGGTATCGGAGGCAAAGGCAGCGGCGGCGGCGATGGCGGCGACGTGTTCTTCCGCACCGCCAATGGCGGACAGCAATCGATCACCACGCACGGCACCGACTCGATCGGCCTGGTGGTGCAATCCGTCGGTGGCGGTGGCGGCAATGGCGGCTTCGTCGGCACGTTTGGCGCGATCGCCAATCTGGGCATCGGTGGTGGCGGCGGCGCGGCAGGCGCGGGCAAGACAGTCGATGCGACCTATAATGGTTCGGTCGAAACCTTCAAGGAAAGGTCGGCCGGTATCATCGTGCAATCGATCGGCGGCGGCGGCGGCAATGGCGGCGGCGTCATCGGTGTCGGCCTTGGCCTGACCGTCGGCATCGGCGGCAGTGGCGCCGGCGGCGGCGCCGCGGGCAAGGTCGCCTACAACTCCACGACGACCACCATCACCACCCATGGAGCCGACTCGGCCGGCCTGATCGTTCAATCGATCGGCGGCGGCGGCGGCAATGGCGGCTTTTCTTTCAACGGCGCTATCGCCGCGACCATCGGCATCGGCGGCAAAGGCGGAGCGGCCGGCGAGGCCGAGACGGTCAGGGCCACAATTGGCGCGGCTTGATCCATACGATCGGCGATCGCTCGACGGGCATTGTCGCACAATCCATTGGCGGTGGCGGCGGCACTGGCGGCGGCTCCGCAGGGCTGAACCTGGGCCTCGGCATCGGGATCGGTGGCAAGGGCGCCGGCGGTGGCGGCGGCAAGACCGTCGATGTCATCAACGGCGCCATCGTGCAGACCGAAGGCGTCCAGTCGCACGGAATCATGGCGCAGTCGGTCGGCGGCGGCGGTGGCTCCGGTGGCTTTGCGGTGACGGTTGGCGGGCCTTCCTTCTCGATTGGCGGCAACGGCAGTTCCGGCGGCGGCAGCCAGAAAGTCTATGTCGAAAATACGGGCAGGATCACCACTGACAGGGACCTTTCGATCGGCATCTTCGCGCAGTCGGTCGGTGGTTCAGGTGGTGATGGAGGCCTGGCGGGCGCCGGTGGCGCCTTTGCCGCTGTCGCTGTCGGTGGCCAGGGCGGCGCTGGCGGGGCGGGTGGCCAGGTCGAGGTCAAGAACACCGCAAACATAATCACCAAGGGCGCGCTCGCGCACGGCATCCTGACGCAATCGGTCGGCGGCGGCGGCGGCAATGGCGGCAGCGCCGGCGCGGTCGGTGTCTTCGGTGCGGCTGGCGTCGCGATCGGCGGCGGCGGCGGCGACGCGAACCTGAGCGATCAGGTCACCGTCACGCACAAGGGTGACATCCATGTCGCAGGCGCGGGCGCCAAAGCCATCCTGGCGCAATCGGTCGGCGGCAGCGGCGGCAATGGCGGCAATGCCTATTCCGGAGCCTTCAGCGCGGGTTTCTACGCATCGGCAGCGGTCGGCGTTTCGGTTGGAGGCGAGGGCGGCGATGGCGGCCCTGGCGGCAAGGTTACGGTCAGGGCGGACGGCAACATCATCGCCGACACCGACGCGGTCGGTTCGGGCGGCATCGTGGCACAGTCGATTGGCGGCGGCGGCGGCAATGGCGGCCGTGCGGCCACGATGGCCGGCTCGGTCAGCAACGGCGTCAATGTCAGCCTCGGCGTTACTGTCGGCGGCTGGGGCGGCGACGGTGGCCGCAGCGACCTGGTGATCGTCGATACCGGCCTCAGCGGCGGCGGCAGCATCGTCACCAAGGGTTACCAAGCTGGCGGCATTCTTGCCCAGTCGGTTGCCGGCAGCGGCGGCAATGGCGGCGATTCCTGGGCTGCGGCTGGCGGCTATGGCGTCAATGTCAGCGTCAACGCCACGGTGAGCATCGGCGGCGGCGGCGGCGACGGCAATGTCAGCGACGATGTGCTCGTCCACAATGCCATGGCGGTGCAGACGGATGGCGACATGAGCGCGGCGATCCTTGCGCAGTCGATCGGCGGCGGCGGCGGCAATGGCGGCTCGACCAACGGTGCGACCGCCGATCTGGGCGGCGGCCAAGGCGTCAACGTTGCGGCCAATGTGACCGTCGGAGGCGGGGGCGGCACCGGCAATATCTCCGGCGCGGTCGACGTGATCAACACCGGTAATTTGACGACCAAGGGCGATTTCTCCTCGGGCATCGTCGCGCAATCGCTGGGCGGCGGCGGCGGCATGGGCGGATCGAGCAACGCCAAGGCGTTCCATCTTGGTGGCACCAGCGAGACGAGTGTCACCGTCAATGTCGGCATTGGCGGTTCGGGCGGCTCCGGCAACGATGCGGCGTTGTTCCGCCTGGATGACGGCAACAACGTCATCGGCGCAGGTGTGCATGTCGACAATTCCGGAGTAATCCGGACGCAGGGCTTCAACTCCATCGGTATCCTGGCGATGTCGGTCGGCGGCGGCGGTGGCGGCGGCGGCGCGGCGATCGGCCTCGCCGCGGGTGGCGCCGGCAATGGCGGCACGGTCTCTGTAACCAACCGGAGCCTGATCGTGACCGACGGCGCCGATTCGTATGGTATCAGCGCCAACTCGATCGGCGGCGGTGGTGGTGTCGGCGGCTCGGCGACATCGGGCGTATTGGGTAAATATGCGATCGGTGGCGCGCTTGGCGGGGCAGGCGGCGGCGGTGGCAGCGCTTTCCAGGTCGACGTCTTCAATCTCGCCACGGCCGGCATCTGGACCCAGCAGGAGCGTTCCATCGGCATCTTCGCACAGTCGGTGGGCGGAGGCGGTGGCGCCGGTGGCGCCGGCGAAAGCACCGGTCATACCGATGAATCGGAAGTCAGTGTCAACCTGTCACCGGGCGGGTCCGGCAACGTTGGCGGTAATGGCGGCAAGGTCAATGTCGAAAACAGCGGCTGGATCCAGACCGAAAAGGCCTATTCGCACGGCATACTGGCGCAGTCGATCGGCGGCAGCGGCGGCGTCGGCGGCGCTTCGGGCACCTCGGCCAAGGACTCCAATGTGGCCATAACCTTGAGCCTCGGCGGCGCCGGCGGCACCGGCGGCAAGAGCGGCGAAACCGTTCATGTAACCAATTTCGGGTCGGGCGAGATCCTGACCAAGGGCGACAATTCGCACGGCATCTTCGCGCAATCGGTGGGCGGTGGCGGTGGCGCGGCCGGCGCCGGCTCGACCGAGACAGGCAGCGCGGAAACGTCGGTGACGCTGGCGATTGGCGGGCTGGGCGGTGGGGGCAGCAGCGGTGGCGACGTAATCGTCGACAATCATGGCAAGATCACCACGCTCGGCTATCTTTCGCACGGCATTTTCGCGCAATCGGTAGGCGGTGGCGGCGGTGCTTCGGGTGCCGCGGCCAACGCTTCGGAGGCCGACATGACGATCGGCGGCGCGATTTCTCTGCCGAGCGGCGACGGCTCCAATGGCGGCCATGTCACGGTCAACAATGACGGCATCATCGAAACCTGGAAGGATGGGGCGCTCGGCATCTTCGCCCAGTCCGTCGGCGGCGGCGGCGGTTATGGCGGCGTGGTATCGGCCGACACGGCGGGAGATGATTCGGTCGCGCTGCAGCTTGGCGGCTTTGGCGGCAATGGCGGCAATGGTGGCAAGGTCGATGTCACGGTTTCCGGCACCATCATCACCCATGGCGAGCGCGCGCACGGCGTGGTCGCGCAATCGGTCGGCGGCGGTGGCGGCTATGGCGGCGACGCCAAGGGCAAGAGCTCGAATGCGTTGGCCATTGGCGGTCTCGGCGGCAATGGCGGCGATGGCGGGGATGTTACCGTCATCCGCACCGGCATGATCACGACGACGGGCAAGGATTCCATCGCTATCATCGCGCAGTCGGTCGGTGGCGGCGGCGGCATCGGTGGTGCCGGTTTCGGCCGCTTTGGCGCTGACGACGACGGCGGCGGGCCAAACGCCATCGGCTTCAACACGCCTGGCGGCACTAAGGGCACCGGCGGCAAGGTGACCATCATCCAGTCCGGCGCCATTGAGACCGATGGCGACCGTGGCCACGGCATCGTTGCCCAAGCGGTGGGCGGTGGCGGAGGCGCCGGCGGCATGGATTCGCTGGCCATGGGCCAGTCGGCGGCCGGCTCGCAAGGCGGTATCGGCGACGCCGCGGCGTCGGCCGCAAGCACGGACAGCCAAGTCTGGGTCAAGGGCGCAAGTTCGTATGCGATGTTCGGCCAGAGCGCCACTGGCGCCGGCAATGCCCATGCGGTCGATTTGACGGCAGGCGACAGCCTCTTCGCGCAAGGTGCCGATTCTGTGGCTGTCTATGGCGAGAGCACGGCCAAGGGCGCCAAGGGCAACATCACCATCAACCTGAATGGCCAGTACACGATTGGCGGTGCCGGAACCGGCGTGGCGGCGATGCTTGTCGGCGGTGCCGACAACAATCTGATCAATCACAGCCTGCTCTATGCGATGGGCGCAACGCCGAGCTTCACCATCCAGGCATCGCAATTCCAGGCATTTCAGGCCTTCCTGTTGGCTCCCGGTCCCGTCGTGCCGACGAATGCGATCCTGGAATCGCTTCTGGACGATTTCAGTCCACTGGCTATCACCGGCACATCGGGCGATGACCATGTGGAGAATTCGAAGATTGCCGACACGCTCGGACGGGTGATCGGCAACATGGATCTCGGCGGCGGCACGAACAGCTTCCACAATATCGCCGACGCCTCGATGGTCGGCCTCAAGACCATCGATCTCGGCGGCGGCAAGTTCACCAATGACGGGCTGTTTACCAACCAGGGCATCGGCGTCGTGGCCAAAGTGGATGTCACCGGCGGCTTCACCCAGATATTCTCCGGCGACTTCGTCACCGACGTCGATCTCAACAACCAGATCACGGATGCCCTTGCACTAACGGTGGCTGGCGACTTCGATGGCGAGGCGCCGTTGAACTTCCTGTCGATCGACAAATTGTTCGCCGAATATGTGCTGGCCACCGGATCGGCGATGACCGATTCCGGCATCACGCCGACGACGCTGCATCCGGCGGTCGGCTTCAATTTCCTGACCAAGGTGGTCGGCGGAACGGATCTGGTTCTCTATGCCGACAATCCGACTTTCCTGGAGTTGGCACAGGATCCTAACTCCGGCACGACCGATCCCGGCGTCTTCCAGATGGCGCAGTATCTCGACGATGTCGAGGCTTCATCGAGCCCAGACAATCCGATGGCGCTGTTGATCAACATGCTGCGCTTCCTGCCCGATGAAATGGAGCTCGGCGCGGCCCTGACGCGGCTGACGCCGCACTATGCCGTGCACACATTCGAGATGATCAACCGCTCCACGGACATCATGCTGGAGGCGGCGCGCGAATGCACCGGCGTTCCCGCCTACAAGGATCCCGACGGACGCTGTGTCTGGGCGTCGATCAGTCCGCAAGCCGAGTACAGCCGCGACGCGGGGGGGCGGAACCACCAGCCGCGACGACGTGTTGAAGACGATGTCGCTTGGCGGTCTTGGCGAGGTCAGTCAGCACTGGTCGCTTGGCGCAACCATAGGCCGGACCGAATTCGATTCGAAGATCGATTTCAACGGCGAGCTTCTGTCGGCGACGACAGGCGAATCCTGGCAGGCGTACGCGCTGGCGAAATATGCCGACAAGAACTATTTCATCGACTTTGCACTCGGCGGCGGCACCGGCTCCTTCAAGGGCGAGCGCGATACGCATCTCGATCAGGTGGCCTTCATTCCGGGCGAAACGCTGATCGGCGATTATCTGCCGGAGGCATTGCTGCCTGGCATCGGCAACAGTGTCACCTACACACAGAAAACCGCCCAGTTCGGCGGTTCGGCGCGGCTCGGCATAACGCAGGAGATGGGTGCTTTCTACCTGCAGCCGACCCTGCAGTTCGACGCGCGCTGGCTGCGTGTTTCCGGCAAGGAAGCGGGCTCGGTTGCCGCCTTCAACTTCGACGGCAGCGCCAACATGTATTATTCGGCGACGCCGGCTTTCGAGATCGGTACCGACCTTGCACTCAGCGACATTGCCAGCCTTCGCGTCTATGGCAAGGCTGGCGTGGAGTTTTCCGACAAGGAGTGGGAAATCGAAGGTCGCTTCGCGGCGGCGGAGAATCTGCCTGGCAACCCCGCATTGCACTTGACGGAGACCGTCGATTCGCCGCTCTATCGGGTCGGCGCCGGCCTTGAGCTGAATGGCGTCAATGGCGTCGGCATGTCCGTCAGATATAATGGCGCCTTCGGCGAAACGGTTAAACAGAACGCGATCAGCGCGTCTCTCAAGGTCAGTTTCTAGCTGGCCCGAGGCGGAGCCGGGCGGGAGGGATCTTGATGAGGAAGTACGCGTATTTCGTGGCGATGCTGGGTGTTGCCTGCACCGTGGGCGTGGCCGCCGTGGCGGCGCAAACCAAGAGCGACAAGGCGGTCGCGGCACCCGCTGCCGCGGATGCGCCGCAGTTGCCCGGCGGCGCGTCGGCACTGTCTGAAACCCACGGCGACTGGACGGTCAATTGCCAGATATCGGGCACGGCCAAGACCTGCAGCCTGTCGCATCAGCAATTCAACAAGCAAAGCAATCAGCGGCTGCTGGCGATCGAGCTGGTGAGCAAGACCGGCGAGGATGCCACGGGCACGCTTGCGTTGCCGTTCGGCCTGGCGCTGGCCAAGGGGGTCAGCCTGACCATCGACGATCAGAAGCTGGACGGCAGCCTGGCGTTCAACACCTGCCAGGTCGTCGGCTGTCTGGTGCCGGTGGTGTTCGATGCGACTGTCACGCCACTGCTGAAATCAGGCACCACACTGAAGATCGACGCTTTCGCGGCAGACACCGGACAAGCGGTGAGCTTCTCCATTCCGCTCAACGGCTTCGCCGGCGCGCTTGCCCGGACCGCCGAGCTTTTGACCAATTGATGTAGGCCGCAGGACTTAAAGCGCGCCGCCTGAATGCCATCTCGCGGCAGGGCGGTGCGTCACTGCAGCAGAACGTCTTTCAGCTCAAACGACGATCGTTTTAAGCCTTTCGGCGATCAGGGCGGCGAGCCGCGCCGCCACATCATCCTTGCTCATCTCCGGCCATTCCTCGACGCCAGCCTTTGACACGATCCGCACCCGGTTGCGATCGCCGCCCATCACGCCCGAAGAACCGACGCCGCTTCCCTGCGACACGTCGTTGGCGACGATGAGATCGGCGCCTTTTTTCTTGAGTTTGGCCTCGGCGTTGCGCAGGAGATCCTGCGTCTCGGCGGCGAAGCCGATAACCAGGCCGGGTCGCTGGCTGTGATGGCCGACGCTGGCGAGAATGTCGGGATTCTCGACCATGCGCAGCACCGGCGGCCCTTCGCCGGCGACCTTCTTGATCTTCTCACCGGCTGAATTCTCGGTTCGCCAGTCGGCCACGGCGGCGACGAACACCGCCGCGTCTGCGGGCAGGAGCTGTTCCACCGCGTCGCGCATCTCTTGCGCACGTTCGACATGGATGGTCTTCACGCCAGCCGGATCGACGATGCCGACAGGGCCGGAGACGAGGTGCACATCGGCGCCGAGCCTGGCCAGTGCTGCCGCGATGGCATGGCCCTGCTTGCCGGACGAACGGTTGGCGATGTAGCGCACCGGGTCGATCGGCTCATGCGTCGGGCCGGAGGTGACGATGATCTTGCGCCCCGACAGCGACTTCGGGCCGACGTCGAGCAGTGCCTCGATGGCGGCGACGATCTCCAGCGGCTCGGCCATGCGGCCTTCGCCGGCTTCATTGCTTTCGGCCATCTCACCCCTGGCCGGACCGACGAAGGTGACGCGGTCCTTCTGCAGCGTCGCGCGATTGCGGCGGGTGGCCGGATGCGCCCACATTCTGGTGTTCATGGCCGGCGCCATCAACACCGGCTTGTCCGTGGCGATGAGCACCGTGGAGGCCAGATCGTTGGCGTGGCCGTTTGCGAGCTTGGCCATCAGGTCGGCGGTGGCGGGCGCCACCACCAGCAGATCGGCCTCGCGCGACAGCCTGATGTGGCCGACATCGTGCTCGTCCTGGCGGTCGAACAGTTCGGTAAAGACATGGTCGGCGGAGAGCGCGCCGGCCGACAGCGTGGTGATGAATTCCTGTGCCGCCGATGTCATGATCACCCGCACCGCCGCACCACGCTCGCGCAGCCGGCGGATCAGATCGAGCGCCTTGTAGGCGGCGATGCCGCCGCCAATGATGAGCAGGATGCGCTTGCCGGAGAGGCTCATGCCTGAGACCAGTTCCTGTCCAGTGTCATGCCGGCTTCAGCGCCGGTTCGATATCGGTATGGATGAAATCATTACCCTTGAAAAGCAGCGGCAGGTTTCGCGTCTTGGCCAAGGCGTAAGCGAAACAGTCGCCCATGTTGAGATCAGCACGATGATGAGATCCACGGCCATAGAGAGAGTAGGCAAGCCGTGCGACTTCAAGCTGCGCTAAATCAAAAGGAACTACCGTCAACTCGAGAAGATCGATTAGCAGTTTGAGTTCGTTGACGTTAACGCCATCACTCGACCGGCTCGCGACACAATGCGCCTCCAGCAGCGTCGCTGCGCTTACCAGTGCAACAGATGAGGTACCGAAAACGTCGACGAATGCAGCGGCATCCGGCTCCGCGCCAAGGATTGCGATCAACGCCGAGGTATCGACCGCGACTGTCACAGAAGTCCCTCGTCCCACATATGGTCAGTAATCGCTTTGAGATCAAAAGGGCGTTCCAGCTTCCGCCCGAGCGCCAAGATTTCGTCACGGGAAGCCTTCAGTCGCCACGCCCCATTCTCAAGCCTGGTTTTTGGGATTGCCGCCTCACGCAAGGCATCCCGCACTTCCTGCTCCATCGAAACGCCGCGCGCGGCGGCGCGCTCGCGGAGCACCTGCTTCACGTTGTCGTCAAGGTTGCGGACTGTTATCGTGCTCATGGTCTTGCTCCATGCCGCTTAATATAGGCAACAAGCAGCGTGCATGCAATGACAGCATTGCTGTCATTGCATGCACTCAGATGATCTTCCAGGCGATATAGACGAGCGTCAGCGCGATGACCCACAGTGCCCAGCGGCCGGAGCGGCTGTAGCGCGCCTCGGCCTTGCCAATGGCGTGGGCGGTGGTTTCGTCGAAGCGCAGGCCGTGCTCCGCCATCAGGTCGATCTCGCGCGACAGCCGGTCGGTGCGCGCCGCAAGCTCGGGAATCTGGCGGGCCAGCGTGAGCAGCGCCCTGGCGCCGTCACGCGCATCGATCATCATGCCACGCGGCCCAAGATTGCCTGATATCCAGTCGCCGACCACCGGCTCGGCCGTCTTCCACATGTTGAAGGCCGGGTCGAGCGTGCGCGCCACGCCCTCGACCACCACCATGGTCTTCTGCAACAGGATCAATTCGGGCCGCGTCGCCATGTCGAAGAGTTCGGTGACCTCGAACAGCAGCGTCAGAAGCTTGGCCATCGAGATGGTCTCGGCCGGCTGGCCATGGATCGGCTCGCCGATGGCCCGGATCGCCTGCGCGAAGGCTGCAACATTGTGCTGGCGCGGCACATAGCCGGCCTCGAAATGGACCTCGGCGACACGCAGATAGTCGCGCGTGATGAAGCCATAGAGAATTTCGGCGAGGAAGCGGCGCTCCTTCTTGCCGAGCCTGCCGGCAATGCCGAGATCGACGGCAACGATGGTGCCGTTTGCCTCGACGAACAAATTGCCCGGATGCATGTCGGCATGGAAGAACCCGTCGCGCAGCGTGTGGCGCAGGAACGACTGGATGAGGTTTGCTGCGATCGCCTTCAGTTCATGGCCGGCGGCCTCCAGGCCGGCAATGTCGTTCATCTTGACACCGTCGACCCATTCCATGGTCAAGACGTCGCGGCCGGTGCGCTCCCAGTCGACGGACGGCACGCGAAAGCCGGAGTCATCCCTGGTGCTTTCGCCGAGCTCCGAGAGAGCCGCCGCCTCGAGGCGAAGATCCATCTCGATCTTGGTGGTCTGTGCCAGCGTCTGGGTGACCTCGACCGGCCGCAGCCGGCGTGACGAGGGGATGTATTTCTCTTGCAGGCGAGCGGCGAGGAAATAGCTTTCGAGATCCTGGAAGAAACGGCGGCGCACGCCGGGCCGGATCACCTTGACCGCCACCTTGGTGGCAATGCCGTCATGGAGAGCGTCGGCGGCATGGACCTGGGCGATGGAGGCGGCGGCGACCGGGTCGCCGAATTGCGTATAGAGATCGCCGACCTTGCGCCCGAGCGAAGCCTCGACCGCCGCGATGGCCTCGGCCCTGGGGAAGGTGTGCATCTTGTCCTGCAACGTGGCGAGATCGAGCGCCATGTCGTTGCCGACGACGTCGGGCCGTGTCGCCAGGAACTGGCCGAGCTTTACATAAGATGGACCGAGTCGGACGACCGCCTTGGCCAGCCGGTCGCTGCGCTCATAGGCCAGCGCGCGGCGGCGGGTGAACAGCCGCGCCATCCGCCAGCCGAACTTCGGCAGGCCGGACAGCTCCTCACCCGGCAAGGCGGCGACGACACCCTCGCGGACCAGCACCCAGCCGGCCCTTACGAGCCGGAATCCTGCACTGACATTGCTCATGGCAGCGCCAATCCTGCCGGCTCTTTGAACCGGCATAGCACGCGTCGATTATGAGAAATGCGGTCCGGCCTCAAAGCTTCCAGCCCGAATGAAGTGCTGCAATACCGCCGGAATAGTTGCGGAAGGAAACGCGGTCGAAGCCGGCGCGGGAAATCATCGTCGCGAAATTCTGCTGATTGGGAAACCTGGCGATCGATTCGACCAGATAGGAATAGGGTTCGCCGTCGCCAGTGACCATCTTGCCGATCTTGGGAATGGCGTTGAACGACCAGGCTTCATAGGCCTTGTCGAGCAGCGGCATCTCGACCTCGGAAAATTCCAGGCACAGGAAGCGCCCACCGGGCTTCAGCACGCGAAACGCTTCGCCCAAGGCCACCTCGATGCGCGGTACGTTGCGGATGCCGAAAGCGATGGTGTAGGCATCGAATGTGGCATCAGGGAAGGGCAGTTCCTCGGCATTGGCCTCGACGAAATCGGTGTTGCCGGACAGGCCCTTCTTTTCGGCCCGGTCGCGGCCGACAGCCAGCATCGAGCCATTGATGTCGAGCACGGTGGCATGAGCATTGCCGTGGCTGGCATCGACGATGCGGAAGGCGATGTCGCCGGTGCCGCCGGCAACGTCCAGCACGCGCCAGCCGATCCTTTTGGGAGGATTGAGCCAGGTGACCATGGCGTCCTTCCACAGCCGGTGCAGGCCGGCCGACATCAGATCGTTCATCAGGTCGTAGCGGTTGGCGACCTTGTGGAAAACATCGTTGACCAGGGACTGCTTGTCGCCAGCCCCTACACGCTTGAAACCATAGGAGGTTTCCATGCCGCCCGCGGCCGTGGTTCTCTCAACTGACATTTTTTTGATCCGTCATAAAACCGGCGGGACCATAGCCGATCGATGGTGCGGGCGCTATTGTTTAAGGCGCGGTGTTCAGCCGCGCTTCCAGGTGGCGGGTTTTCGAGACCTGGACGGACCGACGGGATGATTGAATGCCTTTGAAAGCGGAACTGCACTGCCACATCGAAGGGGCAGCGGCGCCCGAACTCGTCGTCCGCCAGGCGCAGAAATACGGCAAGGACACCTCGCCCTATATCCAGAACGGTTCCTTCGTCTGGCACGATTTCACCTCCTTCCTGGCGGCTTATGATTTTTCCGCCGATCTGTTCCGGACCGAGGAGGACTATGTGCGGCTGGCCGACCATTATCTGACCAGTCTCGCTCGCGATGGCGCCATCTATTCCGAAGTGTTCACCTCGCCGGACCACGCGAAAAAGGCCGGGCTGTCGCCGAAAGCCTATACCGATGCGCTCGGCGAAGGCATGGCCCGCGCCAAGGCCAAGACCGGCATCGAGGGCCGCATGATCGTTACCGGCGTGCGCCATGTCGGTGTCGAGTCGATCGAGCAGGCGGCGCGCTTCGCGGCGCGCTGCGGGCATCCGCTGGTCACCGGTTTCGGCGTTGCCGGCGATGAGCGCATCGGCGATATGGAGGACTATGTCAGGGCTTTCGAGATCGCCCGCGAAGCCGGGCTCGGCATCACCATCCATGCCGGCGAACTGACGGGCTGGGAGACCGTCCAGGCGGCGCTCGATCATATCCGTCCGTCCCGCATCGGCCATGGCGTGCGCGCCATCGAGAACCTGGACCTCGTCAGGCGCATCGCCGACGAGGGCGTCGTGCTGGAATGCTGCCCCGGTTCCAACATCGCGCTCAAGGTGTTCGACAGTTTTGCCGACCATCCGTTTCCGTCCCTGCAGGCGGCAGGCTGCAAGGTGACGCTCAATTCCGATGATCCGCCCTATTTCTGGACCTCGCTGAAGCGCGAATACGACATTGCCGCCGAGCATTTCTCGATGAACGAAAAGGCGCTGGCCGCCGTTACCCGTACAGCCATCGAAGCCGCTTTCGTCGACAGAAAGACAAAGACGGCACTTCTTGCCCGGTTGAGCAGCGCGGCACGCTGATTTCCGCCGACAAAGCTGTGGTCGGTGCGGGCCAAGCGGTTCCTTGGCCGGCGCATTGCCGCTAGGGTTCGCCCAGGCAGCTTGAAGCGCGGCGCGTCCGAAAGGGCCATGCGCGCATTTTCGGGCGCAGGCATCAGGAGAACACCATGAAGGGCGTCACCGTCGTCGACCACCCGCTTGTCCAGCACAAGCTGACCATCATGCGCAAGAAGGAAACCTCGACGGCCGGCTTTCGCCGGCTGCTGCGCGAAATCTCGCTGCTGCTCGGCTACGAGGTCACCCGCAACCTCGAACTGACGACGACGACCATCGAGACGCCGATGGAAACCATGGAAGCGCCGACGCTTGAGGGCAAGAAACTGGTCTTCGCCTCGGTGCTGCGCGCCGGCAACGGCTTGCTGGAAGGCCTGCTCGACCTGGTTCCGGCGGCCCGCGTCGCCCATGTCGGTCTCTACCGCGATCACGAAACGCTGGAAGCGGTCGAATATTTCTTCAAGGCGCCGAGCGACCTCGCCGACCGGCTGGTGATCGTCGTCGATCCGATGCTGGCGACCGCCAATTCGGCGATCGCGGCGATCGACAAGCTGAAAGAGCGTGGTGCCACCAACATCCGTTTCCTTTGCCTGCTGGCGGCGCCCGAAGGCATCGAGCGCTTCATCAAGGCGCATCCGGACGTTCCCGTCTTCACTGCTTCGATCGACCGCCAGCTCAACGAGAAGGGCTACATCATGCCCGGCCTTGGCGACGCCGGCGACCGCATGTACGGGACCAAGTAATATCAGGCGAAGTCGCCTGGTCCGATTTACCAAATATTTACGCAAAGGCGCGGTTTTGGCGCGCGTTAAAGCGTCAAACACCATCCGGGTCTAACGATCGGCTGTCACTACGGCGCCGCGCGTCCATTTCGGACGCGCAAAGGACGCTGTAGCACTTTGATTTTGCGCATGAGCCTTTCCGAAAATCGATCCCGATTTTCGGGGTCATGCGGCGAGGCCGATCCATGCTGCGCAAGCTTCTCATCCTTGCCGTTTTCGCCGGTTCATCGGCATCGATACCGATTGTGTATCAGTCCAATCCGCAACTCGTCGAAAACCCGCTGAGGTCGGCGGTGCCGGGCAAACAAGCGGTCGAAGCCCAACCAGACGTCAATCTGGCATCGGTGCCCAACAAGCCCGCGGTACCGCTGCCGATGGGCCGCAAGGTGGTCGTCGCGGCTGACGAGCGCGGACATTTCTCATCGGCTTTCAAGTTCAACGGACGCCAGGTCGACGGCATGATCGACACCGGTGCGACATTGGTCGCCATCAACATTTCGACGGCACGCAGGATCGGCTTGTCGCTGAATGCTTCGGACTTCAGCCACGAGGTCAACACGGCCAACGGCACCATCAAGGCGGCCGTGGCCATGATCGACCGCCTGCAGATCGGCAACATCACGGTCAATGACGTCCAGACCATTGTGCTCGACGACAGGGCGCTGCGCACCAATCTGATCGGCATGAGCTTTCTCAACCGGCTCGACAAATACCAGGTCGAGAACGGCACGCTGCTGCTCGTCCAGTAAGGCTGTTCGTTTCCGCAATTCCCAAGGGAAAGCGCTATGCGCTTTTCCCGGGAAGCCGTTTCACACTTTTCCTGAAATTGCTTTAGCCGCGCGGCAGAATCCGCCGGATGACCGACTTGTCGGCGGGCGGCTTCGAGGCGCCGACCGTATAGGCCGAAAGCACGGTTGCGGCAGCGCTCTCGGCATCGGCCGATGAGCGGGCATGGACCAGCGCCAGCGGCTCGCCGATCCCAACCTCCGCACCGACCGGCAACAGCCTGGTGATGCCGACCGCGGGGTCGATCTGGTCGTCCGGCCGCGTGCGCCCCCCTCCCAGGCCGACCACGGCGAGCCCGATATCGCGGGTGGCGATGCCGGTGACGAAGCCGTTTGCGGTTGCCTTGACGGCAAATTCGATCGCCGCCGCAGGCAGATATTTTTCCGGCTTCTCGATGAAATCGGCGGGGCCGCCAAGCGCGGCCACCATGCGTGCGAAAGTGGCGGCGGCGCGGCCGCCGGCGAGCGTTTCGGTGGCGCGCCGCATGCCATCCTGGTTGGACGACACCAGTCCCGCCGACTGCAGCATTTCGGCGGCCAGCGCCAGCGTCACATCCTCGAGCCGACGGTCACGATACCGGCCGGTGAGGAAATCAACGGCGTTGCGCACCTCGACGGCGTTGCCGGCGGCCGACGCCAGCGGCTCGTTCATGCCGGTGATCAACGCCGAAGCCTTCAGTCCGGCGCCGTTGGCGATCTCAACCAGGCTGTTGGCGAGTGCAGTGGCGTCGCGCGATTTTTCCATGAAGGCGCCGTTGCCGACCTTGACGTCGAGCACCAGCGATTGCAGCCCGGCCGCCAGCTTCTTCGACAGGATCGAAGCGGTGATCAGCGGCACTGATTCGACCGTGCCGGAGACGTCGCGGATCGCATAGAGCCGTCGATCGGCGGGCGCGAGGTCGGCGGTCTGGCCGATGATGGCACAGCCTGTTTCGAGCACCGCCTTGCGAAACAGCGCGACATCGGGCTGGCTGATGTAGCCGGGGATGGCATCCATCTTGTCCAGCGTGCCGCCGGTGTGGCCAAGGCCGCGCCCCGAGATCATCGGTACATAGGCGCCGCAGGCGGCGACGATCGGCGCCAGCATCAGCGAGACATTGTCGCCGACGCCGCCGGTCGAATGCTTGTCCGTGACCGGGCCGGGCAGGTCCGACCAGTCGAGCACATCGCCGGAATCGCGCATCGCCAGCGTGAGCGCCACGGCCTCGTCGCGGCTCATGCCGTTGAAGAACACCGCCATGGCGAAGGCGCCAGCCTGGCCATCGGTAACGGCGCCTGACGTCACGCCCTCGACGAAGCCGGCGATCTCCTCTTCCGACAGCCTGAGGCCATCGCGCTTGCGGCGGATGATTTCCTGGGGAAGCATCAGGTCTCCAGCAGTCCGTCGTGGAACACGCGCTGCAGGATCGTCGCCAGCCGCGCGCCGCCTACCGGCGCCATGTCCTTGGTCTCCTGGTGCGATAGCTCGGCCCCGGTCATGCCGGCCGCCAAATTGGTGATGACCGAACAGGCGGCGACGCGCAGTCCGAGGAAGCGGGCGAGAATGACCTCCGGTACGGTCGACATGCCGACCGCATTGGCGCCCATGATGCGCGCCATGCGGATCTCGGCCGGCGTTTCGAAGCATGGGCCGGAGAACCACATATAGACGCCCTTGTGCAGGGTGGTGCCGGTCGCATTTGCCGCCCGTTCGATGGCCTGGCGGATGCCGGCATCATAGGCTTCAGTCAGGCCGACGAAACGCCGGTCGCTTGGTTCGCCGATCAGCGGGTTGGTGCCCGAGAAATTGATATGGTCCGATATCAGCATCACCGAGCCCGGCGGCATGTCCGGATCGACCGAGCCGGCGGCATTGGTGAGGATCAGCTTCGTGATGCCGATGCCGGCAAGCACTTCCAGCACCGGCCGCATCGCCGCGGCAACGCCGTGCTCGTAGTAATGTGCGCGGCCCGACAGCATCAGCACCGGCACGCCGGCAAACAGCCCTGCCACCACTTCGCCGGCGTGCCCGGTGACACCGCTTCTGGGAAAACCCGGAAGGTCGGCATAGGAGACCCGGATCGGGTCCTCGATCTGGTCGACCAGACTGCCGAGGCCCGAACCGAGCACCAGTGCCGTGGCCGGCGCCAGGCCGTCCAGCCTTTCGACGAGATGATCCAGGGCTTTTTCCGTCATCGCTGCCAGCTGTTCATTTGAGCCCGTTGTTCACTTCAAAATATCGCCGCGGAAGCCGTAAGGCAGCATGTCGCCCATGGTCACGGTCTCGGCCACACCTGCATTGTCGCAGAGATAGAGCTTTGTTTCCGGCCGGCAGAATTCGGCCAGCCGCTGCCGGCAGCCGCCGCAAGGCGAGCATTTCGCCATGCGTTCGGCGATGACGGCGATCTCCACGATCTTGCCGCCGCCGCCCATGATGTAGTGGCCGAGCGCCGTGGTCTCGGCGCACCAGCCTTCCGGATAGGAGGCGACTTCGATGTTGGCGCCGGTAAAGACGCGCCCGTCTTCGGTTCGCAAGGCAGCGCCGACCGGAAACTTCGAATAGGGCGCGTAGGCCCTGGCCATGGCGGCCTTGGCGGCCTCGAACAGATCATGCGACATTCAGGTGTTCTCTCCGATGATCGTGTTCAAAACCCGGCGCAAAGCCGACCTGCCGCTCAACGTTCCTTGACATAAGGCACGCCGCCGGCGCGTGGCGGGATTGCCTTGCCGATGAAGCCGGCGAGCAGGATGACGGTGAGGATGTAGGGCAGCGCCTGCATGAACTGCGCCGGCACCTTGCCGATGATGGGCAGCGGTGATCCCTGCAGGCGGATCGACGCCGCGTCCAGAAAGCCGAACAGAAGGCAGGCGAACATGGCGTTGACCGGCTTCCACTTGGCGAAGATCAGGGCTGCCAGCGCGATGTAGCCCTTGCCGGCCGTCATGTCCTTCACGAAGCCGCCATTTTGCACCATCGACAGGTAGGCGCCGGCAATGCCGGTGAGGATGCCGGTGCAGATCAGCGCCCTGTAGCGCAGCCAGGCGACGGATATGCCGGCGGTGTCGACGGCGGCCGGGTTTTCGCCGACCGCGCGCAGGCGCAGGCCGAAGCGGGTGCGAAACAGCACCCACCAGGTGAACGGCACCATCAGGAAGGCAAGATAGACCAGGATCGAGTGGCCCGACAGCAGTTCGGCATAGATCGGTCCGATGATCGGCACGTCGCGGATGGCCTCGGCGCCCGGCAAGGTGATGGCCTCGAAGCGCTCGCCCGGTTGCAGCGCCGGCGTGCGCCCGCCCTGCTGGAACCAGGCCTGGCCGAGGATGATGGTCGAGCCGGCGGCGATGAAATTGATCGCCACGCCGGAGACGATCTGGTTGCCGCGATGGGTGATCGAGGCAAAGCCGTGGATCATGGCGAAGGCGACCGAGATCAGGATCGCCATGCCAAGGCCGACAAAGGCCGAATGGAACACGGAAGCGGCGGCCGCGCCGGCGAAGGCGCCGACCAGCATCTTGCCTTCGAGGCCGATGTCGAAGATGCCGGCGCGTTCCGAATAGAGCCCGGCGAGGCAGGCAAGCAGCAGCGGCACCGAGAGGCGGATGGTGGAGTCCAGTGTCTGGATGATCGCGTTGAACACATCCATCTCAGGCACCTTTCCCCTTGACCGCTTCCATGCCGACCGATCGCGGACTGAACGAGGCGAACAGCGCCTGGATGTAGGGCCGGAACATGTGCTCGAGAGCACCGGCAAACAGGATCACCAGGCCTTGAATGATGACGATCATGTCGCGGCTGATTGCCGGCATCTCGAAGGCGAGCTCGGCGCCGCCCTGGTAGAGCATGCCGAACAGGATCGCCGCCAGCACGATGCCAACAGGGTGCAGGCGGCCCATCAGCGCCACGGCGATGCCGACGAAGCCGGCGCCGGAAACGAAGTCGATGGCGACATTGTGCTGATCGCCCATCACCGGATTGAGCGCCATCATGCCGGCCAGCCCGCCCGAGATCATCATGGCGGTGATGATGATGCGGGTTTCGGAAATGCCGGCATAGCGTGCCGCTTTCGGGCTGTGACCGTAGGTGCGCATTTCATAGCCGAGCTTGGTGCGCCAGATCAGCAGCCAGACCAGGAAGGCCATGACCAGCGCCAGGAGGAAGGTGACGTTGAGCGGCGCCGAACGGATCTTGGCGCCGAACAGCTCGATGATCCAGTTGAGCTTGGGCAATTCCGCGCCGGCGAGGAAGTTACGCGTCTGCGGCGCTTGCGAGGCGGCTGGCTTCAACGGGCCGACCAGCACGTAAACCATGATCGAGGCGGCGATGAAGTTGAACATGATGGTGGTGATGACGATGTGCGAACCACGCTTGGCCTGCAGATAGGCCGGGATGAGCGCCCACAATGCGCCGACCGTCGCCGCAGCAATGATCGCCAGCGGGAAGGTCAGCCACCATGGCAGTGTGCTGTCGAAGCTCAGGCAGACGATGGCGATGCCGAGGCCGGCGATGTAGGCCTGCCCTTCAGTGCCGATGTTGAACAGGCCGCAATGCGCGGCCACCGCCACCGAAAGCCCGGTGAAGATGAAGGTGGTGGCATAAAAGAGGGTGAAGGCGATGCCGGTGCCTTTGCCGAAGGCGCCTTCGACCAGGATGACGGCTGCGCGCAACGGATTCTCGCCGACCAGAAGCACGACGAAGCCGGCGACGACGAAGGCGACGAACAGATTGATCAGCGGGATCAGGCCATAGTCGGCCCAGGCCGGCAGTTTGGCGTAAGGCGCGCTCATTCGGCGGCCTCCTGGTGCTCGATGCCGGCCATCAGCAGGCCGAGCTCGCCCTCGGTCGCTTCGGGGCCGCGTTCGCCGACGATGCGGCCCGCAAACATCACCAGGATACGGTCGGACAGCGAACGGATCTCGTCAAGCTCGACCGACACCACCAGCACCGCCTTGCCCTGGTCGCGCATGGCGATCAGGCGCTTGTGGATGAATTCGATGGCGCCGACATCGACGCCGCGTGTCGGCTGGCCAACGATCAGAACACCAGGGTCCTGTTCCATCTCCCGCGCCAGCACGATCTTCTGCTGGTTGCCGCCGGAAAAATTGGCGGTCTTCAGCCGGCAGTCGGCCGGGCGGATGTCGTATTTGGCGATCTTGTCCCTGGCATCGTTGCGGATGGCATCGATGTTGAGGAACGGCCCCTTTAAATACCGGGGATCACCGTGATAGCCGAGGATCGAATTCTCGTTCTCCTCGAAGGCCAGCACCAGCCCGACGTGATGGCGGTCCTCCGGCACATGCGCCAGCCCGCGGTCGCGCAGTTCGCCGGGGTCGGCGGCGCCGGTCAGGTCGATCGGCTTGCCGTCGAGCATGACCGAGCCGGACACTGCGCGCCTGATGCCGGAAATCGCCTCGAGCAGTTCGGATTGTCCGTTGCCGGCGACACCGGCGATGCCCACGATCTCGCCGGCCCTGATATCGAAGGAGATGTCGTCGACCATGGTGACGCCGCGCGTATCCTTCACCGTCAGGTTCTTGACCGCGAGCTTGACGGCGCCGGCCTCGGCCTCGCCCTTCTCGACCCGCAAGAGCACGCGCCGCCCGACCATCAGCTCGGCCAGTTCCTCGACCGTGGTCTTCCTGGTCTCGCGCGTCGCCACCATCGTGCCCTGGCGCATCACCGACACGGTGTCGGTGATGGCCATGATCTCGCGCAATTTGTGGGTGATCAGCACCACCGTCTTGCCCTGGTCTTTCAACTGCCCGAGGATGCGGAACAGATGGTCGGCCTCGGCCGGTGTCAGCACGCCCGTAGGCTCGTCGAGGATCAGGATCTCGGCGCCGCGATAGAGTGCTTTCAGGATCTCCACCCGCTGCTGCAGGCCGACCGGCAGTTCCTCGATGATTGCATCCGGATCGACTTCCAGCCCGTATTCACGCTCCAGCCGCTCCAGTTCGGAGCGCGCCTTGGCGATGCTCTTCTTCAGCAGCGCATCGCTTTCGGCGCCGAGGATGACGTTCTCCAGCACCGTGAAATTGTCGACCAGCATAAAGTGCTGATGCACCATGCCGATGCCGAGCGCGATGGCGTCATTGGGGGTTTTGATCGAGGCCGGCTGGCCGCCAACGCGGATCTCGCCGCTGTCGGCCTGGTAGAAGCCGTAGAGGATCGACATCAGCGTCGACTTGCCAGCTCCGTTCTCGCCGACAATGCCGTGGATCGTGCCGCGACCGATCTCAAGATTGATGTCCCGGTTGGCGCGCACCGCACCAAAACTCTTGTTGATGCCGATCAACTCGATTGCGGCTTGCGCCATGCAGCCTGTCCCACTCTTATTTTTTTATCGCTTGGTCAAAACGCCTAGCATGACGCTCCGCCCGTGCCAATTGCCGGAGCCGGTTCACTCTCGACAAATCCCGGTGCGCTTGTCAATTTGCAACGTGGCCGGGGCCTTCACATTCGCTAGTATGACGGCGCCGGAATTCGCATTACGGCGCAAGACATCGCGGTCAACGACATCGCGATGAGACTGGGGAATTCACATGATCACGCCCGCTGACCGGCTGACGACGCTGGAAATACGCGCCGCCGAGCAGGAGAAGATCATCGAGGAACTGTCCGGCCAGATCGCCGAGCAGTGGAAAGTGATCGAGCGCATGCAGCGCAAGCTCGACGCGCTGACGGATCGCTTCCTGGCGCTGGAGGAGCAGACAGGAGATGAAGTGCCGGTAACCAAGCCGCCGCACTGGTGAGGAAAAAGGGAAGGTGCACGCCGTGGTCAGTGAAAACGATCGCATCGCGCGGGCCGGCGAATATGTGCTCGGTCTTATGAACGACAAAGACCGCGAACGGGCCGAACGTGACCTGGAGGTCGATCCCGCCTTCCGCGACGCGGTCGTGCGACTTGCCGAGCAGATGTATTTCTTCGACCGTTACGGAAAACGCGGCCTGCTGCCTGGCAGGCATTGGGAACTGGTTACCCAACGCCTAGCCGAGTTACCTCAGATGCGCAGCGTCGAGCTCGGCGGCAATGAGGTCAAACCGCGCACGGTGATCCGAAGCCTGTCCCGGCCACCATACGGCATTGGCGTGCACGCGCTTGGCGGCCGGCGCGGAGTTGTCGTTGCCGCCGGGCTGATGGTGGCGTTCGCGCTGGGCTGTGTCGTCGCGAAGCTGCTATAGGCGAGGCCGGCGCGACATCAGCGCCATCGTCTCGCCGTCCGAGCCGCTTATCTCAACGGTATTCCAGCCGAGGGCCGCGTAGAAATCACGCGCATCCCATGAGTAGAGATAGAGCGTCTCGACGCCGCGTGACGCCGCATGGGCTTCCGTTGCCTTGACCAGCGCGGTGGCGATGCCTCGGCGTCGATATCTTGCATCGACAACCAACCCGGCCAGCCATGGCGTCAGATCATGTGCGGGCTCCAGCTCGTGGCGGACCAGCAGGCATGTCCCGACCGGGGTGTCGCCGATCCGGGCCACGAATGCCGCCTCGAAGCCGTCACCGGCGATCAAGCCACGAAGCCCTGCCGCATCTTCCCCGAGGGTCCTTCCGGTCCCCTCGAAAAAGGCAGCCAGGCGCAGTTGGGCTACCGCTGCTACGTCGTGCTCGCCCATGGGTCCGATCTTCGGCTGCATCTGTATCCCCAAACGGTGTCCGGCACGGAGCGAACGTTTCGCTCGATCCGGTAAAGACAAAACCGCCGGGCTGGCGCCCGGCGGTTTGCAGATCATGGCTGTGTGTTCGTGCCGCTCAATAGGGGCAAGCGTTGTCAGCCGTATAATCGTGTACTTCGACCTTGCCGGCAATGATGTCGGCCTTGGCCTTTTCGACGGCCGCCTTCATCTCGTCCGTCACCAGCGCCTTGTTGTTGTCGTCCATGGCGTAGTCGACGCCGCCTTCCTTGAGGCCCAGATTCTCGACTCCGCCCTTGAAGGTGCCGTTCTTGCCGTCCATGAAGGCGGTGTAGACGGCGACGTCGACGCGCTTCAGCATCGAGGTCAGCACCTTGCCCGGCTGCAGGCCGTTCTGGTTGGAATCGACGCCGATGCCGAGCTTGCCGGCATCTGCCGCCGCCTGCAACACGCCGACGCCGGTGCCGCCTGCCGCGGCGTAGATCACGTCGGAGCCCTGGTCGATCTGCGTCTTGGCGATCTCGCCGCCCTTGGCCGGATCGTTCCAGGCAGCTGGCGTGTCGCCGGTCATGTTCTGGATGACATCAGTCGCACCAGCCGACTTGGCGCCGCCGACATAGCCGCATTCGAACTTGCGGATCAGCGGGATATCCATGCCGCCAACGAAGGAGACCTTCTTGGACTTAGAGGCCATCGCCGCCAGGATGCCGACGAGGTAGGAGCCCTCCTGTTCCTTGAACTTCAGCGACCGCACGTTCGGCAGATCGACCTGGTCGTCGATGATGGCGAAGTTCAGGTCGGGATATTCGGCGGCGACCTTGGCCAGCGCGTCCGTCCAGGCAAAGCCGGCCATGACGATCGGGTTGCGGCCGTCCTCGGCGAAGCGGCGCAGCGCCTGCTCACGCTGCGAGGCATTGGAGACCTCGAATTCGACGTAGGCCGTACCGGTTTCCGTCTTGAATTTTTCGGCGCCGTTGTAGGCAGCCTCGTTGAAGGATTTGTCGAACTTGCCGCCGAGATCATAGAGGATGGCCGGCTGGACATCCGCGGCGAAAGCCGGAAGAACCATTGCGGTTGCGGCCAGGAGGCCGAGAACGATACGTTTCATGTGATCCACACCCTGTCGGTTATTTTTTCCGTTACGCGCCGCATGCCGGCCCGGTTCTCCGGCAGGCATACGACGTCAGCCAGGAGTGTACTCCCTCCCGCTCGGCGGCAATCTGGCATGGCCCGAAACAAAATTCACGCGGAATTTTGACCTTTTGGAAAAGCTTGGTGCGGGCAAGCCGCACCGCAGCTTGTCCTTGCGCCAAGTGTCAGGCGGAGGCGGCGGCAGGGATGGCGCAAGCGACGCCAGTGCCTTTGAGGTTGCACGTGCCGTAAGGATTCTTCGCCAGATATTGCTGGTGATCGGATTCTGCGAAGTAGAATTCGGCCGCCGGCGCGATCTCGGTGGTGATCCTGCCGTGGCCGGCACCGCGCAGCGAGGTCTCATACGCATCGCGCGAGGCGCTCGCCGCCGACAATTGCGCCTCGTCGCTCGTGTAGATCGCGGAGCGATAGGCGGTGCCGACATCATTGCCCTGGCGCATGCCTTGCGTGGGGTCGTGGCTTTCCCAGAACAGCTTCAGAAGCCCAGCATAGGAGACGATCTCGGGGTCATGGACCACCAGCACCACTTCGGCATGACCGGTAAGCCCGGTGCAGGTCTCCTGATAGGTCGGATTGGGGGTGAAGCCGCCGGCATAGCCAGCCGCGGTGACCCAGACGCCTTCGATCTGCCAGAACAGCCGCTCCGCACCCCAGAAGCAGCCCAGTCCGAACATCGCCGTCTCCAGCCTCTCGGGATAAGGACCCTTGAGCGGTCTTTTCAAGACCTTGTGTCTGGATGCGGTCGGGATCGCCCTGGCGCGGCCCGGCAGGGCCTCGGAGGGCTTCGGCATATTGAGCTTCTTGTTCAGCATGTCGCTGAGAAAGAACATGCGCGGCTCCTCTCCGGGTGAAACGCAAGAAGCCGCATGACGGCGGCTTTGTTTGAGCATCGGATTTCCCAAAACCGGCAACCGCTTTTGGGTCCGATGCTCTAGGTGGCGGCGAACTGCCCAGCACGCGGTGGCCGCCTGTAGCCTATCGCATAGAGCAGGAAAGCCAGCACCGCGAATACGGCGAAGCCCGGCTGGTTCAGCACCCAGGCGATGGCGCCGTCCCACAGCAGCGGGCTGGCCTTGGTTCGGATGAAGGTTTCGAAGGCGGCCCGCGTGTCAGGGGAGACCGCCAGCCAACTGGTGTTGAGCGGGGTCAGCACCAGAACGGAGGCCGCCACGGTGCGTGTCGCGTCGAGCACCGCCATGATGACGGAAATCGACAGCGCGATCATTGCGGCAAGACGAAAGACGAAGCGAAACATCAGAACCCTCCTCCGGGCTGGTCCCCCTCCCGAGGGGCCTTTCAGAGATAGAATGCGCATGGCTGGATCGCAATCGCCATACGCGAATTTGCAGACTCCAAACTCAGGTCAACAGAAGCCCACACAACCGTCGGCCGGGTGGCTTTTCATTGACATGTGAGGGCAGCTATGCTAACAATTTCGGTATGGTGCTGACTTGCGCCGACGACCCGCCGCACAGGCGGGTTTTTGCGTTTGGTGCCTTGCAAACCGACGTGCCGGCGAAGTCTCTAAAGCCCGGGTGAACCCGGATTCGTTGCCCTGCGCGAACTATACGGCCGGCTTCCTTTTGCGCCGATGGACAAGCCAGACGGCGAAAATGCCGCCGCCAATGGCGCCGATCACGAGGCCGGCCAGGCCGGTGAACACGGCAAAATAGCCGCAGGCGCCCTCGAAACAGCTCATCTCGGTGGCATCAGCGATCACCGAGCCGATGGCGAATCCGCCCACGGCGCCGATGACCGCGCCCAGGACGATGCCGAGCAGCGCGGCGACGACCGAGACGAAGACAGGCGGGCTTTCGGTTTCCGGATTGACATAAACGGCATCGGCTTCGGATCCACGGCGCAGCAGATAGATGCAGAGAACGCCGATGGCGATTTGAGCAGCCATGATGGCAAGCGCCTGGCCCGAAAAGACGAAATCCGAAATCGTCAGTGCACAGGCCTGCCAGGTCACCAGCCAGACGATTGTGGCGACCTGCCAGATGATGAACCGTCGCGGGAAGCGGGCCGAGCGGCCGAAGGCGAGGCCGAGCAGGTAAAGCCCCCACAGGATGGTGACGATATCGATGACGAGCCCGCCATAGATAAGGTAAAACACGCTGTCTGGCAGGCCGGTGGCGCCGACCGCGGGCCAGACGGAGATCAGGCCGTAGACCGACCACGCCATGACGAAGACAAGCCAGCCCACCGGCACGAAGGACAGCCCGCTGTCCGGCCGCCTGACTGGCGTCTGTCCATTGCTCGATGTCATGTCCGCACAATGCCCCCGCAAAGCCTCGGCACCCGACAGGCAACTCCGGGGGAAGTCAAGGGCGGCCGGCCCCGCGGTCCTGCCTGTGCACACCATTGCAGCGGCGGCGCCTGTAAAAACGGGCATGCCGGCCGCCTTGTGAAACACTGTGTGGCCGGCAAAGCGAATAGACTGCCGTTATGGCTTGGCATTCGGCGCCGGATCGACTAGATGAGCCCCGCGCCTGTTGCTTCGGCTCAGGTGCGGGGAAGGGCGTTCGCTGGTTGGCGGCGCCGGCGCGGATTTCCACGCCTCAGCCCCAAGGGAGGTGCATCTCCCCAACCCGCACGGCGAAACCGGCCGACGCGACATGCATGGACGGAGAGGTGGCCGAGTGGTTGAAGGCGCACGCCTGGAAAGTGTGTTTACGGGAGACCGTAACGCGGGTTCGAATCCCGCTCTCTCCGCCAATTTGCACCCCAGCCGGAGTTGCCTGGAGCCGGCGCCCAGGGCACACGGACCAAGGCAATCCTCGTCGAGCGCCACGGAGGCCCCGACGTTCTGCAGCTTGCGGAGATCGGCTTGGCGCCGCCATCGCGTAGCGAGGTCCAGATCCGTCACACAATCATTGGGGTCAATTTCATCGACGTCTATTGCAGGACCGGCTATTTCGACCTCCTGCAGCCGCCAGGCGTTCCGGGCATGGAAGCCGCCGGTCTCATCGCAGCGGCCGGCCCGGAGGTTTCAGGCTTTTCAGTCGGCGACCGCATTGCCTATGCATGCCCGCCGGTCGGCGCCTACTGGCGCAGGCTGCCGACGCTCATCGCGATCTCGAGGCCAGGAGGACAACCAGGGCGCTTGTGCTGAAGGTGTGATAGTGTTGCCCCGGTGCTGTCATATTCTGAACAGGGCCGAATACCGGAGAATGGCAGCAAAACGGTCGATCATCTCGCCCTAGGCCGTGAACTCATAAATTGGGGAGACCGGGATCGGTGGGAAACGGACGCCGACTTCCTGTACCGAGCTGCTTGGATAGGCGCCATGGTCGCCAAGGTCTGACGATCCTTATTTCAACCGTACTCAGTCGCGGTAGCGCAGCGTTTCCAGCACGAGTGCGAAAGCCGGCGAGGGTTGGCGCCGGCTTGGATAGTACAGGTGATATCCCGGCCGGAGTGGGCACCAGTCCTCAAGAACACGCACCAGGCGACCCTCTTCAAGGGGGGAGGTCACTAGGTCCTCGGGCAGGTAGGCGAGCCCGAATCCCTCAAGGCTGGCCTGACGGATCATCGCGAGGGTGTTGAACGCTGCGTGTCCTTGAACGCGCACCTTTAACTCCCGCCCCTCCTGGCGAAACTCCCACGGTGCGAGCCCGCCTGTGGGCAGTCGCAGGGGTATGCACGCGTGATCGGCAAGGTCTTCAGGCGTGACCGGACGGGAGCGGCTTACGAAGTATGAAGGCGCTGCCACAACCGCCATGCGGAAGTCTGGTCCGATGCGCGCCGAGATCATGTCCTTGTCCACCTGTTCGCCAAGCCGCACACCCGCGTCGAAGCGATCGGCCGCAATGTCTGCCAAGCCGTAGTCATGGATGATCTCGACCCTGATGTCGGGATAGTCGCGCATGAGCCCGACCATGGCAGGCCAGATGATAGTCTCGCCGGCATGCTCCACGGTGGTGATCCGGACTGTGCCGGCCGGCTTGTCGCGCAGGGCGCTGAGGGCGGCAATTTCGCTTGCGATCTCATCGAACTTGGGAGCGATGCTTCGGAACAGACGATCCCCCGCTTCGGTGAGCGAGACGCTGCGGGTCGTGCGGGTCAGCAGCCTAACGCCGAGGCGCTCTTCCAGCGTCCGGATCGAATAGCTCAGAGCCGACTGCGACACCCCGAGCTTGGCGGCCGCCTTGGTGAAGCTGCGCTCGCGGGCGACGGCGATGAAGGTCAGGAAGTCATCCAGACTGTCGCGACGCATTCATCAACCCCACTTCTAAGCCCATGCAGATTATACCATCTAATTGCATGCCGCTAAAGGAGCTAACTTCCTGACCTCAAGGCCAGACGGTCCGGAGCAACTCTCCGCGCAATGCCTACCGTCCAACTGGCCACCGAAGGAGAACAAAATGAAGAAGGTAATCGTGGGCGCGCTCGCCGCCCTCACCATGATCGTGAGCCCTGCCGCCTTTGCTCAGGAAGCGACGGGCGCCGTCCCCCGCGCCTACATGATCGGCAGCTATGACATCAAGGATAAGGCGGTGTTTCAGCAGTACATCGAAGCCGCCTCGCCGCTCGTCACCAAGTATGGCGGCCGGGTGATCGTCTACAACCCCAATGTCACTGCCATCGAAGGAAGCTCGAGATCGGTGATAGCCATCGCCGAGTTCCCGAGCCTTGCTGACGCCCAGCGCTACTACAACTCGCCGGAATACACGGCGGCCCGGCAGTTTTTCACCAAATCGACCGAAGGATTTCGCATCATCACCGAAGGCGCCGGCCTTCCGCAGTGACGCAGTCCGCTGGCGGATGGATACCGGCATGGGCGGCGTCAGCCCCTGCTGGCCATCGCGTCCGAATTCGAGGCCGAGCTGCGGCCTGGAGAACAGGAGCCCAATATGAGTGTTTGGTTCATCACCGGCGCAGGCCGGGGCCTCGGTCTGGATATCGCCAAGGCCGCATTGGCGGCGGGCCACAAGGTGGTGGCAACCGGCCGCAACACGGAAAAGGTCGCAAGGGCCGTCGGAAAGTCCGAGAACGTCCTTATCGTCAAGCTGGACGTGACGAGCGCGGCCGACGCCGAAGCCGCTGCCCAGGCAACGCTTGACCGGTTTGGCCGCATCGACGTGCTGGTCAACAATGCGGCGAGTTTCTTTGCCGGGTATTTCGAAGAGCTGACCGCCGAACAGATGCAACTGCAGCTCAGCACCAGCCTCGTCGGTCCCATGAACGTGACGCGGGCCTTTCTGCCAGCGATGCGCAAGCAGCGGTCCGGCAGGGTCATTTCGATCTCTTCGACGGCCGGGCTAATGGGCTTCGAGTTCTGCACGGCCTATTCAGCCTCGAAGTTCGGCCTCGACGGCTGGATGGAGGCGCTGCAGACCGAAGTCGTGCCGTTCGGCATCGAGACGATGATCGTGAACCCGGGCTTTTTCCGCACCGAGCTTCTCACGGAAGAGTCGACCAACTATGCCGCGCCCTCCGTCGAGGACTACCATGAGCGGCGGACGGCGCAGATCGCCTTCTGGCGTTCTCAGAACGGCAAGCAGGGGGGTGATCCCGCCAAGCTTGCGAGCGCCCTAATCACGCTCACGGCTGAGGACGTGCTGCCCCAGCGTTTTCTTGCCGGTGCCGATGCCATTGCCACGGCAGAGCAGAAGATTGCCATTCTGCAGCAGCAGATCGATGCCTATCGCGAGCTCTCGAGTTCCCTCGCCGTCGACGAGAACGGTCGCAACTAACGACCCCTGCGGAACATCCGGACTTGCGGTGCTGGTGGCTGAACACAACTGCAATTCCGAGGTGAAGACTTCGTGGCTGCGGCAGCCCCAAAACCGCCACCTGTGGATTGATCAAATACGTCCGCTAAGAGGTCGATCGTCGACTGGCGGCTTTCCTATTGCAGCGGAATCTGATTCCAGACTCTGCATGAGCCGATATGACCTGACCGACTCCGAATGGCACGTGATCGAGCCACTTTTGCCCAAAAGGCCACGAAGGGTGCCGCGTGTCGATGATCGGCGCGTGCTAAACGGCATCTTCTGGTGCTGCGATCCGGTGCGCCTTGGCGGGATCTACCAGAGCGGTATGGTCCACGCACCACCTGTTACAATCCCTTCGTCCGATGGCGGAAAGCAGGCGTGTGGGACCGCCTCATGGAGGCTATCATCAAAGTCCATGACGGCAAGGTGCAGATGATCGACACCTCTATTGCTCGCGTCCACCAGCAGGGCGCGACGGCAAAAAAGGGGGATCGAGATCATTGTCTCGGTCGTTCCCGAGGCGGGCTGACAACCAAAATCCATGCTCTTGTCGACGCCAAAGGCATGCCGATCAAATTGATGCTCACGGCAGGTCAGATGAGTGATATTGCCTCGGCAGCGGACCTGATCACGGATCTGCCGGAGGGTGCCATGCTACTCGCCGACAAGGGCTATGATGCCAACGCCTTGCGTAATGCGGTCAGCAAGCGAAAAGCATGGGCCAACATCCCGCCCAAGGCCAACCGCAAGGACCCAATCTGCTTCAGCCCCTTCTTGTATAAGGCCGCAACTTGGTTGAGCGCTTCTTCAACAAAGCCAAGCAGTTCCGCCGCATCGCAACCCGCTACGACAAGTTGGCTGAGAACTATCTTACCGCGCTCAAACTCGTCGCAATCCGCATCTGGCTACGCGGTAATGAGTCTACGTCCTAGATCACCGCTTCCTCGAGGAACGGCTCGTTGCGCTCTATGCGCTCGTAACAGAACGGCGACAGATCGAGCGTCTGGAAAGCCCCGTGAACGATGAGTTCTGAAACTCCCCGGCCCACGGCTGGCGACTGTTGCAGCCCGTGCCCCGAGAAGCCGTTGGCAAACATGAAATTGGTCACCTGCGGGTGGAAGCCGACGATGCCATTGTGGTCGAGCATGTTGTACTCGTAGTGGCCGGTCCAACTGGTCTGGACCTTGAGGGCATCGAAGGCCGGGACGCGATGCCAGAGCGCCGGCCAGATATATTCGTCGAACTCTTCATACTGCATTTCGAAGTCGTCGTAGCCGGCCGGCCCGTCGCCCTGCGGGGTGTTGCCGGTGAGAAAAAGCTCGCCTTCCGGGCGCACGAATGTACCGGAAAGGTCGATGACGTTGGGCATCCGGCCAGGGATCGGATTGGCACTGGCGAAGACGAAGCTGTAGCGCTTGTACGGCGCGACCGGGATCGACAGGCCGGCCATGGCTGCGACCTGTTGCGCGCGCGGACCCGCGGCGTTGACCAATGTTCCGCAGGCGATCGTCTGGCCGGTCGCGAGGCGCACTGAGACGACCCGCCCGTTGGCGATGCCAAGCTCCGTCACGGCATTGTCGATATACTCGACACCGCTGGCGCGGGCGGCTCGGCGGAAACCGTTCATCAGCCCCATGGAATCGAACCAGCCCTCTTCCCGGGCCCCCCAGGAACCGCCGCCGAGATCATCCACGTTGAGCCAGGGAAAGCGATCCTTCAGCGGGCCCGGCTCGAGGAAGACAGTGTGAGCCCCGAGACTTCGCTGCAGGTCGACGCGCTCGCGGGCCGCTTCGACGCCGTCCGGGGAGCAGCAGTAGAGATAGCCGTGCTCACGAAAGCCGAGATCGGGCGCCGGCTCGTCCTTGTAGAAGGGTGCCATGCGCTCATGGAAGGTGCGGATGACCTCAATGCCGAACTGGCTGATCTTCACATTGATCGGATTGGAATATTGCTGCCGGATCGCGCTGGTGGACAGCGCTGTCGATGAAAACTCGTAACTGCTATCGCGCTCGACCACGAGGATCGAGGCACCGCTGCCCAGCGCCTGGCTCAGCCAGTAGGCCGTGGACGAGCCGACAACCGCTCCGCCGACGATGACGATGTCGTAGGCGTTGCGCGATGGCGCTTTGTAAGGCGGGATCGCCATGGCTCCGACTCCAAGCTACTGGTTGAACAAAGCGATCAGGGCATCCGAGCCCCGCGCAAGAAGGCCAAGGTCCGAACCGACGGCAACCATGGTGAAGCCTTCGGCAAGGTAGCGGTCGGCATCGGCCCTCGCCGGCGCCAGGATGCCGCTTGCCTTGCCTGCCGCCGTTGCGGCCTGACGCACGGACGAGATTGCCTCCTGGACATGTGCCGCGCCGGGATTGCCCATCGCGCCCATATTGGTGGAAAGATCGCCGGGACCGACGAAGAGAACGTCGACGCCGTCGACCGCCGCGATCTCGGCGGCATTCGCCACGCCCAATTCATCCTCAATCTGCACGGCGAGAAGCTGCTGCTCACGCGCCTTGGCGTGGTAGCCGGCGATGCGGCCGAAGGCGTTGGCGCGGTGACCGACCGAGAAGCCGCGAAATCCGCCGGGCGCATAGGTCATTGCCGCGACGATGGCGCGGGCCTGATCGGCGGTCCGTACATTGGGGATCATCAGGCTGCGTGCGCCGATATCCAGCGCCTGCTTGATCAGATTGGGATCGTCGGAGGGCAGCCTGACGACAGCCTCGCTGTCGAAGCCGCCCATCACCTGAAGCTGCGCCATGATGCTGCGCAGATGGTTGGGGCTGTGCTCGCCGTCGATCAGCACCCAATCGGCTCCGGAGCCGGCGACGATCTCCGTGGTGAGCGCCGAAGCCAGCGAGCACCAGATGCCGATGTGAGCCTGGCCAGCCGCTGTGGCAGCTTTCAGCGTGTTGAGGCGTTCTTGCATCTTGCCATCATCTCCAATCATCTGGATTGAAATTTGTATGATGTCCTATATCATATGGCTACAAAACGCTGCAAGATGCGATGTACGGACTTTTGAATGGGAGCTGGAGAATGAGGATCGGGTTCATCGGGCTTGGCGTCATGGGAGCACCGATGGCGCGCCACCTGGCCGATGCCGGGCATGAGATCGTCACCGTTCTCAATCGCTCCCCTCTACCGCAGGGCCTGACCGCATCGGTCGTCGCGTCCGCCGCCGAAGTGGCACGGCGGTCCGAGATCATCGTCACCATGCTGCCCGACACGCCTGACGTCGAACGCGTCCTGTTGGGCGAGGACGGCGTCCTGGAAGGACTGTCAGCCGGCAAGCTGGTCGTCGACATGAGCTCGATCAGCCCCATCGCCACGGCGGCGTTCGCGGCGAAACTGCGAGATAAGGGAGCCGGCTACCTCGACGCCCCGGTCTCGGGTGGCGAGGTCGGCGCCAAGGCGGCAAGCCTCACCATCATGGTCGGCGGCCCGGCCGCCGAGTTCGAGCGGGCGCTGCCGATCTTTGAGACACTCGGCAAGAACGTCACTTTGATCGGCGAGCAGAATGGCGCCGGGCAGACCTGCAAGATCGCCAACCAGATCATCGTCGCGCTCAACATCGAGGCCGTGGCCGAAGCGCTTGTCTTCGCCAGCAAGGCCGGGTGCGACCCGACGAAGGTGCGCGGCGCCCTGATGGGTGGCTTCGCCGCTTCCCGCGTCCTGGAAGTGCATGGCCAGCGCATGATCGACCGGACCTTCGCCCCAGGCTTCCGCATCAAGCTCCACCAGAAGGATCTCAACCTGGCGCTTGACAGCGCCCGCGTCCTTGGCGTGGCGCTGCCGAACACCGCCATGGCGCAGCAACTGATGAATGCCTGTTCAGGCCATCCAGGCGGCGCCGAGGCCAATCACTCGTCTCTCGTCCGGGCGCTGGAGATCCTCAGCGGCCACGAACTGTCAAAAGAAAAGGAGTAAAACCGATGCGCGGAACCGGCAAGGCCGAGATCTTCGTGATGCTGGCCCATCCCGTGGCCCATGCCAAGAGCCCCGGCATATTCAACGAGATCTTCGAGCAGAAGGGCCTCGACAGCCTCATGGTGCCCTTGAGCTGCCGCCCGGAGGATTTCGAGACCTTCTGGGCCGGCATCACGGCAGCCGAGAATATCAGGGGCGTGATCATTTCGGTGCCGTACAAGGTTGCGGTCTACCACAAATGCTCCGCCGCGCATGACCGCGCCGCGCGGGTGGAAAGCGCCAACTCGGTGCGACGGCTGCCGGATGGCAGCTGGTATGCCGACAATTTCGACGGCGTCGGCTTCATCGATGCGCTCAAGGCAAACGGACATCAGATCGCCGGCCGCCGCATTCTTCAAGTCGGTGCCGGTGGCGCCGGTGCCTCGCTCGCCTATTGTCTCGCGGAAGCCGGCGCCCACGAAATCCGCCTTACCGACATCGATACGGCGCGTGCCGAGAAACTGGCGGCGCTGGTTGGCCGCGCGTTCCCGAAATGCCGCATCCAGGTCGGAGAGGCCGAGCCTTCCGGCATGCATATGGCGATCAACGCCACACCTGTCGGCATGCATGCCGGCGATCCGCTGCCGCTTGACGTCAGCCGGCTGACCCCGGATATGACGGTCGTGGACATCATCATGGAGCCTGCGGAAACCGCTCTGCTGCGGGCGGCCAAGGGGGTCGGCTGCCGCGTTCAACCGGGACGCCCGATGATGGATTTCCAGGTCCGGGCGATGTCCGAATTCTTCGACATCGAAGGCAAGGACCGCGGCCATGGCTGAGACACCGACTGCCGTCGTCATCGGCGGCACGTCCGGCATCGGACGCGCTATCGCGCAGCGCTTCGCCGAAGACGGTTATCATGTGGTCGTCTCCGGCCGGGATGCGACGAGGGGCAATGAGGCGGCCGGCTCCTGCCAGGCGGCAGGCGCGCCGCGTGCGCTGTTTGTCCAGACAGATGTAGCAGATAGCGGCTCAGTCGAGGCTCTGGCACGGATTGTCAGCGACGGGTTCGGCACGCCTCACGTCGTCGTCAACTGCGCCGGCATCTTGCAGAGCGGCAAGTACGTCCTTGATCAGGATCTGGACGAGGACGAGAAGATGTGGCGGGTGAATTATCGCGGCACGCTGTTGGGGTGCCAGGTGTTTGGCCGGCTGATGTCGGCCGCCCGGCGAGGCGCGATCCTGAATGTCGGCTCGCTCGCCTCTTTCGCGCCGCTGTCGCTGCCGGCCTACACGCCGGGAAAGCATGCGGTCCTGGCCCTGACCCAGATCCTCGCCGCCGAACTCGGCCCGCATGGCGTTCGCGTCAATGCGGTCGCGCCCGGCTATACACTTTCCGATGGTTTGAAGACCAAGATCGCCAAGGGTGAACGCAACCCCGAAGCCATACAGGCCACCACGGCACTGCGACGCTTCGTCGAGCCGCGCGATGTCGCCGAGGCGGCATTGTTCCTCTGCTCGGAGCGCGCCGCTTCGATTACCGGCGTCACCTTGCCGGTCGACGCCGGCTGGCTGGTTCAGGCGCCTTACGCACAATATCTGCAGGGAAATCCCATCCGGCAAACGCCGGCTATCTGACAAGGATAATCCAGTGAGCAATATCCGGCCAGTGAGCGACATCCAGCGCTTCGACTTCGATACCCGCATCCACCACGGCGTCATCCATAACGGCACGCTCTACCTCACCGGCCAGGTCGCGAGGCCCGGCCAGTCCGCGGCCGACCAGATGCGCGAGGTGCTCGGCAAGATCGATGCGCTGCTTGGCAAGGAGGACACGGACAAGACCCGCATCCTTCATGTGCAGATGTGGCTGGACGACATCAGGGATTTCGACGAAGTCAACGCGGTGTGGGACGCCTGGATGCCCGGGGAGCACGCACCGGCGCGCTCATCGGGCGAAGGACGGATGGCGAAGCCCGGAATGCTGGTCGAACTGATCGTCACCGCGGCGGTTTGAATGGTCCTGCCGGTTCGGGCATCATCCCGAATCTGGCGAGAGGGAGACTGATGACGAAGCGCAAGCCGCTTTCCACCGTCGTGGCGGAGAGCCTGTCCGAGAAGATCCGTTCCGGACAGCTGCTGCCCGGCGCGCAATTGCCGACAGAGGCGGAGCTTTGCGCCGAGTACGATGTCAGCCGCACGGTGGTGCGGGAAGCTGTGGCGCGACTACGTTCCGAAGGCCTGGTGGTGCCGCAGCAGGGGCGCGGCATGTTCGTCAGCGAGACGCCGGCGCCGCGCAACTTCTCGATACCGGACGAAGCGCTCAGGACCTTGCCGGAAACCATTGCGCTGCTCGAGCTGAGGTTGAGCGTCGAGGTGGAGTCGGCGGGATTGTGCGCGGAACGGCGCACCGATGCGGAAGCCAGCGTGATCCGCACCTTGATGGAACAGGTCGACGCCCAGCAGGCCGATCCCGCCGTCGTCCAGATCCACTACGACTATGATTTCCACCTGGCGATCGCCAAGGCGGCACGAAATGAATTCATCCACGGTTTCCTAGGCTATCTCGGGCCGATGATCGTGCCGCGCTTCCAGCTCGGCTATCTGGTCACGCCCGAACTCAAGGACAGCTACTACGCGCGCATACACAGCGAACATAAGACGATCGTCGACGCCATCGAAAGGCAGGATGGCCGCGCCGCCCGCCAGGCCATGCGCAAGCACCTGCACAACAGCCTCGGGCGGGTGCGCGCCCTGGCCCGAGCCTCTGGCGTGGAGGCAATCGAAGCCGAGCAGAAGGCGGCGGCGGCCTCACTTTTCACCGACATGAAAAGGCCTGTCTCGACAGGCGGATGAGGCCTCGGCGAATTCGATCGCATCGGCGCGCCTGAGCCGAAAATTAGACATCCGTTGCGAAAGCCGTGTTTTTTGTTCCGTCACCGGCTGCGCGGGTTTCCCAAGGGTTGAAGGCGCCAGCTTGCCAGCGTTTCCCTGGGTTTTCGGCTGCTGCGGTTAAACCAACACCCCAAGGGATTTTGGAGGCGTTCGAAATTTTCGAAAGTTTATCTTTCCTTTTTGCTGGTTTTCTTGGTTTCGCGGCATCGGCCCGGGCCGCAAACTGAAAACAGACAATCAGGAAAGTCCACGTGACGACAGCCTTCATCACCGGTGCGACGAGCGGCATAGGGCGGGCCATAGCGATCGCGCTGAGCGACGCCGGCTACGACGTCTATGCGGTCGGGCGCAGCCAGGCCGCGCTCAAGGAGCTGCAGGCACAGCGGTCCGGCATCGTGCCGATTGCCGTCGACGTCACCGACCGCGAGGCCCTGGAAGCGGCCCTGGCGGATCTCACCATCGACGTGCTGATCAACAATGCCGGGGTCATGCCGCCGCTCGGCAACTTCGCCGATATGAAGATCGCTGACATCGACACCACGCTCGAGGTGAACCTCAGCGCGGCAATCCTGCTCACGCGCCTCGTCGTCCCGCAAATGCGCGAGCGGCAGTCCGGGCATATATTGTTCACCGGCTCCACAGCGGGCCACGCGGCATACTCCAACATTGCCGTCTATTCAGCGACCAAGGCGGCGATATCAGGCTTTGCAGCAGCGCTGCGCGCCGACCTCTCCCCATCAGGCGTACGCGTCACCGAGATCGTTGCCGGCCGTGTCGAGACGCAGCTCTACCAGGACATCCTCGACGCCAACGCGCGCGCAGCCATGTACGCCAGCAAAGTGGTGCAACCGGATGACGTGGCCAGGATGGTCGTCGCTGTGCTTGGGCTCCCCGCATGGGCCGACGTTACCCGTTTCGACATCATGCCGACTTGGCCAACCTCGCCAAGCGGTACCAAGTAAGGAAAACCGGGATGAAAGATCTTTCCGTTCTGATCGTTGGCGGTGGTGCCGGCCTCGGTGCCCTCTTAGCCGAGATGGCTGTCGAGGCCGGGGCGGCAAAGATCGGCATCATCGACATCAACCAGGAAGCCGCCGAGTCCGCGCTGGCGACCGCGAAGGCCAGCGGACTGCCTACCGCGACCGCCCTTTGCGACATCCAGGTAGGCCCACAGTGCCACGCCGCATTCGAGGCGATCGTTTCGAAACTCGGGCGCGTCGACACGCTGATCAATTGTGCCGCGATCTACCCTCGCCGCCCGCTCCTCGAAATCACCGACGCCGACTGGGATGCCTCCAACGGCATCAACATCAAGGGCACCTACCACATGATGGTGGCGGCGGTTCGCCACATGCAATCGCAGGAGCCGAAGAGCCACGTCCGCGGGCGGATCGTGAACCTGACCTCGGTCGACGCCTTCAAGGCGCATCCGCAGAACGCTCATTATGCGGCGACCAAGGCCGCCGTCGTCAGCCTTACCCGATCCTTTGCCCATCACGTGGCGAAGGACGGCATTCTGGTGAATTCGGTGGCGCCGGCCGGCATGGCGACGGAGAAGGCAAAAGCGCTCGGCTTCCTGGAGGAACTGGCCAAGGCGAGCCCGCTCGGCCGCGGTGCCGAGCCAAAGGAAATTGCCGAATGGGTGCTGATGACGGGCAGCCCCAAGAACACTTACATGACCGGTGAAAACGTAATTGTTTCAGGTGGTTACATATACGCCTGAGCCTGTTTCGCCGCAGGCGACTGAACTCTGGCAGTGCATGACCGAGGCAGTGCATGACCGACCGGCCACAAGCAGGGAAAGGAACGGGATTTTCGATGACCGGCAAGCTGCGCCTTCCCTCGCTGAATGCTCTGCGCGTGTTCCACGCGGTCGCGCAGCACAAGAGCTTTCGGCAGGCGGCGGATGAATTGCTGGTCACGCCGCAGGCCGTCGGACAGCAGATCAAGCTTCTGGAGGATACGCTCCAGGTAACGCTGTTCGAGCGTAAGGGCCGGTCGATCGAACTGACCGAGTCGGCCATTCTTCTGTCGCACTATGTCAAGGCCGGCTTCAACGAGTTTGCCGAAGGCGTTCGCCGCGTCACCAAGTCGAACTATCGGGACCGCATCAACCTGAATGCGAGCCCATACTTCGCCACGCACTATCTCCTGCCGCGGCTTTCGTTGTTCCGGGAAATCGTGCCGGGCGCGGATCTGCGCCTGACGACGATGGTCGACCTGCCCGATTTCGGGCGCGACGATATCGATATGACGGTCCAGTGGGGCTACGGCAACTGGTCCGACTATGAAACCACGTTGCTGGTGCCGGACCCGAAGATCATCTGCTGCACGCCGGCGATCGGCGAAAGGATCAAGTCGGCGCATGATCTGACACAGTTCACGTTGCTCGACACCGTCAAGTCGAAGCGTCTGTGGCCGGACATATTGCGCCACCTTGGCGTGGAACTGACGGATGGCGACCGCAGCATCAGCTTCGACGACGCCGCGACCATGCGCCGGGCGACCTTGCAAGGCATAGGTGTGGGCTTGGTTTCCGTCATCGACGCCGAGGAAGATTTCCGGGCGGGCACGCTGGTCGCGCCGATCGGCCGCGACGCCATTGCTGATATGAAGCCAGAGGAAGTCCCGGGCTTCTATCTTGTCGTCCCGCGCGGACATCTGCGTGTGAAGGCGGTCGCCGCACTTCACCGATGGCTGGCTCAGCAGGACTGGCGCGGCGACCTCACGATTTCCTCGTTACCGAAACCGGCCCCGCTTTCCGACTAGAAGCGGCTTCGAGACCGAGGCCTGAAAGACGCTTTTCGGGCCTCCAACAACAAGAAACCAAACAACCTCAACAGTGGAGACGGAACATGAAAATGATGAAATGGGGGGCTTCGGCCCTGGCCCTTGGCCTCGTGCATTTTGCGGCGCCGGCGGAAGCCGCCGGCGGCAAGACGCTCGAAACCGTCAAGGCACGCGGCATGCTGAACTGCACCGGCCATGACGGCTCCTATCTCGGCTTCGCCGAGGTGGACGACAAGGGCAACTGGAAGGGCATGGACATCGATCTCTGCAAGGCGGTAGCCGCGGCCGTGTTCGGCGACCCGGCGAAGCTGAAGGTCGTTCCGATCAGCTGGGCCCAGCGCTGGCCGGCCTTGCAGTCCGGCGATGTCGACATCATCATCAAGGCCTCGGGCGGCACGCTCAGCCGCGACACCGAACTTGGGCTGCAGTTCTCCATGTCCTACTATCTCGGGACCACCAAGGTGATGGCGCACAAGGAGCTGAACCTCAAGTCGCTCAAGGATGCCGCAGGCGGCACGATCTGCATTCCCGCCGGCACCTCGCAGGAACAGCAGGTCGCTGCCTATACGGCCAAGCTCGGCATCAAGCTCGAACCGGTGCTCATCGAGAAGACCGAGGAGCTCGAGCAGGCCTATTTCTCGGGACGCTGCGATCTTTATGCGCAGTGGGGTCCGACACTGGCCATTGCGCGCATCGCCAAGAGCAAGGTCGACGACCACGTCATTCTGCCCGACGTGCTCGCCGTCGAGCCTGAAGTCATGATCATGCGGCAAGGCGACGACAACTGGGTCGACATCGCCAACTGGACGCTGAGCACGCTGATCTTTGCCGAGCAGGAAGGTATTACCTCGAAGAACGTCGACGAGATAAAGGCCAAGCCGACCTCACCGCAGGTCGCCAAATTCCTCGGCGTCACGCCAGGCATGGGCAAAGGTCTCGGGCTCTCCGACGACTGGGCCTACAAGGTGATCAAGAACGTCGGCAACTACGGCGAAATCTTCGATCGCGATCTCGGCAAGGACTCGCCCTACAAGATGGATCGCGAACTGACCAATTTGTGGAACAATGGCGGTGTCCTGTTCCCGCTGGTTGTCGATTGATCCGTTCTGAACGCATCCCACTCCAGGTCCCGCCCGGCTCCCACCGGGCGGGACCGCGCGGCAATTCGGGAAGGATTTCTGAATGGTCAGCCTGCTGAGAAATCAAAAAGTCCGCAACGCACTGTTGCAGGTCCTGTATGTCGGCTCGATCGTCGCGATGGTGCTTGCCGGCATTGCGATCGCCAGACAGAACCTGGCGGCGCAGGGGATCACCTCCGGATTCGACTTCCTGTTCAAGTCGACGGGCTGGGACCTGAACTTCTCGCTGCTGCCCGCCACGGCGAACGATCCTTATTGGTGGTACTTCCTCATCGGGATCATCAATACGCTGTTTCTGGGAACCGTCGGCCTGACGCTGGCGACGATCGTGGGAACGATCGTCGGCCTGGCGCGGACATCCTCGAACGAATTGGCCCGGCTGCTCGGCCGCACCTATGTGGACATCTTCCGAAACATCCCGCTGATCCTCCAGGTTTTTTTTTGGTATGCCGTCATCACCCATCTGCCGACGCCGCGCGCCGCGCATGAGGGATGGGGCTTTCTCCTCACCAGCAGGGGGCTTTACATTCCGTTCCCCAATGTCAGCAGCGCCGCGCTCGCTGCGGCGACATTGGCTGTGATTGCCGCCATCGCGCTGCCGATCTGGCTGGGCAGGACATCGCGCCTCAGCCTGCCGGTCGGCCAGCGTGGCGGCATCCAGCTTGCCGGCGCGGCGGCGGCACTTGCCTGCGCGGCCGTCGTTCTGGTGGCCGGCCGCCTGGCCGACTTGCCGCTGCTCGATTTCCCGGCGCTGCAAGGTCTCAATCTGAGAGGCGGCCTGCGCATTCCGCCGGAATTTGCGACACTGGCCATCGCGATCGCCATCTATGGCGGCTCCTACATCGCCGAGATCGTGCGCGGCGGGTTCAAGGCTGTCGGCAAGGGCCAGGTCGAGGCGGCTCTTTCCCTGGGCCTCGGCCCGTGGCGGGTCTTCATGCTGGTGCGGCTGCCGCTGGCACTACGCGCCATGCTGCCAATCCTCGCCAACCAGTATGTCTGGCTGATGAAGGCGACCACAATGGGCATCGCGGTGGGCTTCACGGATTTCTTCATGATCGTGGCGCTGACGATCAACCATTCCGGCCAGACAATCGAAGCGATCGGCATCCTGATGGCTGGCTTCCTCGCCATCAACCTCAGCCTCGCCGCCATCTTCAACCGCATCAACAAAGCAATCGCCCTCAAGGGCAACCAGTTGAGGGGGTGAGGGATGGAAATGGTCGTTGTCGCCCCTCCTGCCCTTGGAAAGATCGAGGATCTGAGGCGGCGCTTCTTTGCGACACCCCTGCAGGCATTGCTGTCGCTGGCTTCCCTGGCGATCATGGTCTTCCTGGTCTGGAAGCTCCTGAATTGGGCGGTTTTCTCGGCCGTCTTCACGACGAGCGGCGGACCCGAAGCCTGTCAGGCGGCGGCGGGAGCCTGCTGGTCGGTCATTGCCGCGCGATGGCGCATCATCCTGTTCGGCCTCTATCCCTATGACGAGCAGTGGCGGTCGGCCCTGGCTTGCCTGACCGTCGTGGTCATGACGGTGCTAAGTTGCATTCCGGCCTTCTGGACGGGTCGCCGCATCGCACTCGTATGGGGAGCCGGAACGGCGCTTTTCTACGTGCTGATGAAGGGCGGCGTGCTTGGTCTGCCCTATGTCGGCGAGGAGGCCTGGGGCGGACTGGCGCTGACCCTGTTCATCTTCGTGACCACCTGCCTGATCGGCTTCCCGCTGGCAATCTGCCTGGCGCTGCTGCGCCGCTCCGGCCTGCCATGGATTTCCCGCACCACCGGCCTCATCATCGACGGGGTGCGTTCATTGCCTCTGATCTCGATCCTGTTCACCTTCGCCATCGTGCTGCCGTTCGCACTGCCGCAATGGCTGGTGGGCGACAAGCTGTACCGGGTGATCCTGGGCTCGGCCCTGTTTTTTTCCGCCTATCAGGCGGAGATCGTCAGAGGTGGGATGCAGGGCGTTCCCAGTGGGCAAGAAGAGGCAGCCAAGGCGCTTGGCATGCGCTACTGGCAGCGCGTCGGCCGCATTCTTCTACCGCAGGCCATGCGCAATGCGCTGCCGGCGACGATCAACCAGTTCGTGATCTCGTTCAAGGAAACCTCGCTGGTGATCATCGTCGGCTTCTTCGAGATCCTGGCCTCCGGCAATGCCGCCTACGGCACCGGCGAGTGGCGCTTCGCCTATGTCGAGGTCTATGCCTTCATCGCCTTCATCTACTTCATCTTCGTGTTCAGCCTGTCCCGCTATGGCGCTTTTCTCGAGCGCCGTATGTCGGTCGGCGAACGATAGGGGGCGTTTACGTGATTTCAGGAAACTCGCCCCGATCCAGCGGCCCCGCGGTGCTGATCGAAAATCTCGACAAATATTACGGGACATTCCAGGCGCTGCGAAAGGTGAGCTTGTCCGTGGATCGCGGCGAGAGGATCGTCGTCTGCGGCCCGTCCGGCTCCGGCAAGTCCACCATGATCCGCTGCATCAACCGTCTGGAGCAGCACAATGGCGGCCGGATCACCGTGCTCGGCACCGAGCTCAACGACGATGTCGGCAACATCGACGGGATCAGGCGGGAAGTCGGCATGGTGTTCCAGCACTTCAACCTGTTTCCACACATGACGGTGCTGGAGAACTGCATGCTCGCGCCCATGATCGTGCGCAAGGTGCCGCGCGCGGATGCCGAGGCGACCGCCCGGCGCTATCTGGAGAAGGTACGCATTCCCGAACAGGCGATGAAGTATCCCGCTCAGTTGTCCGGCGGCCAGCAACAGCGGGTCGCGATAGCGCGTGCCCTTTGCATGCAGCCCGAGATCATGCTGTTCGATGAGCCGACCTCTGCGCTCGACCCGGAAATGATCGCGGAAGTGCTCGACGTCATAGTCACGCTCGCCTCCGAAGGCATGACAATGATCTGCGTCACGCATGAGATGGGTTTTGCGCGCCGGGTTGCCGACCGGGTGATTTTCATGGATCGAGGCGAGATCGTCGAACAGGCGCCTCCCGATGAATTCTTCACCTCCTCCCGCAACGAGCGCACGCGGCAGTTCCTGTCGCAAGTGCTTGGTCACTGATCGATGCAACGATCCCGTGTCAGGCCGCAGCCATGTCCGTGACTGATCCCGTCACCGCCTTGCGCGAGATACTCGGACCGAAAGGCTGGCTTTCGGGCAGCGATGCCAGGCCCTATCAGCGCGATTGGCTCGATCGCTACGGCGTCGCGGCTCTGGGCGTGGCCAGGCCTGCGGACACCTCCGAAGTGGCCAGTGTCGTAAAGGCATGCCACGCGGCCGGACTGGCGGTCGTGCCGCAAGGCGGCAACACCGGGCTTTGCGGCGGCGCCGTCGCGGATCGGCCAGATGCGGTGATCGTTTCGCTTTCGCGCATGACGGCGATCGGCAAACCGGACTTGGACAGCGGCTCGATCCTCATCGAGGCGGGGGCCGTGCTTGCCGCGCTGCACGAGGCGCTGGAACCGCACGGCCTGATGTTTCCGATGCATCTCGGCGCGGAAGGCAGCGCCAGGATCGGCGGCCTGGTCGGCACCAATGCCGGCGGCAGCCAGGCATTCCGATATGGCATGATGCAAGACCTCGTGCTTGGCCTGGAGGTCGTGACCCCTGACGGGGCGATATGGAACGGGCTGCGCGCGGTGCAGAAGGACAATGCCGGCTACCAGTTGCGCAAGCTCTATTGCGGCGCGGAAGGAACGCTTGGCATCGTGACGCGCGCAATCCTGCGGCTCTACCCGATGCCGCGGCGGCAGGCGAGCGCGCTTGTCGTCATGCCCGGTTTCGCTGCCGCGGTTTCGTTTGGCACCTTTCTGCGGGGCGAGGCGGGGGAATTCCTGACCGGCCTCGAGTTCTTCTCCGACATCGGGCTGGGACTGGCCCTCAAACACCTGCCCGACCTAGCCTACCAGTTGGAGGCACGCGGCGAGGTCTATGTGCTGGTCGAACTGGCATCGGGCGCCCCCCGCGTTCCACTCGACGAGATACTGGCTTCGGCGCTGGAGTGGGGGATGGAGCAAGGCCTGGTGCTGGACGGAGCATTGGCGGCGACGGGCGCGCATCGCGCACAATTCTGGCGGCTGCGAGAGGAGCAACCGGAAGGACAGAGGCTGGAAGGCGAGCAGCTGAAGCACGACATCTCGGTGCCTCCGGGCGCTATCGCCCGTTTCGTCGAGGCCGGCGCAGAGATCTGCGACGACATTCTTCCCGGCGTGCGGATAAACCCATTCGGGCATCTCGGCGACGGCAACATCCACTACAACCTGTCGCCGCCGGAAGGCCGCGCCGGCTTTGACGGCAAGGCCGAGCGGTTCGCCGAGGCGCTATCGTCGCTTGCCACGGAAATGGGCGGCAGTTTCGCGGCCGAGCATGGACTTGGCCGCGCCAAGGTCGCCACGGCCGACCGAAACCGCGGTCCGTTGGAGCGCGAACTCATGGCGCGGCTCAAGGATGCATTCGATCCACGGGGAACGATGAATCCGGGCGTGCTGGTGCACGCTGCTCGGCAAAGAAAAACTTTCGAATAGGCGGCATTTCTTGATTTCGCCCCGAACCGCCTGCGTGCACCTATGAACCGAAGGCAGGCTCGATCGACCTGCCGCCAAAGTGAGGATGTCGAAGCATGATCCGCAATGGCGGCCGCCTTCTCGTCGAGTGCCTGATCGGGCTTGGCGCGACCAGGAGCTTCGGCGTGCCCGGAGAAAGTTATCTGGCCGTCCTGGACGCGCTGCACGACACGCAGGGAAAGCTGGACTACACGCTTTGCCGCAATGAAGGCGGCGCGGCGTTCATGGCCTCGGCCTACGGCAAGCTTACCGGCTCGCCAGGCATCTGTTTCGTGACGCGCGGCCCAGGCGCCACCAACGCCAGCATCGGCGTTCACACGGCCATGCAGGACAGTTCGCCGATGATCCTGTTCGTCGGCCAGGTCGGCACCGACATGAAGGGCCGCGAAGCGTTTCAGGAAATCGACTACCGGGCGGTGTTCGGCACGGTCGCCAAATGGGCGGTCGAGATCGACGATGTCGCGCGCCTGCCCGAGATTGTGGCGCGGGCATGGACGACCGCATTGACCGGACGACCTGGTCCCGTCGTGGTCGCGCTGCCCGAGGACATGCTGACCACCATGACCGAAGCGGCTCCGCTCAGCGCACCGGTGGCCATTTTCGAGCCGGCGCCGGCGCCGGAAGCGATCGCTTCGGCCTTCAGGCTGCTGGCCAAGGCCGAGAGGCCGGTCCTGCTCATGGGCGGCGCCAACTGGACCGTGGACGGACGCGCGGCGCTACAGGCTTTCGCAGAGGTTTCCGACATCCCTGTCGTGGCGGCCTTTCGCTATCAGGACCAGTTCGACAACCATTCGCCGGTCTTTGTCGGCGAGGCCGGCGTCGGCATGGTGGCGCATGTCAAAGCCCTGCTCCGCGACGCCGACGTGATCCTGGCCGTCAATGTGCGTTTCGGCGAGATGACCACGGACGGCTATACGCTGCTGTCCGTGCCGTTGCCGCGCCAGAAACTGATCCATGCCCATGGCTCCGATCGCGAGATCGGCAAGATCTATGTGCCGGCCATCGGTATCCATGCCGGGCCGAACGCTTTCGCCCGGGCGTTGACGCCCGTCAAAGGCGGCTGGGCGGACTGGCGCGCGACGGCCCGCAAAGCCTATGAAGGGACATTCGGCGCGCCCGTCCAGCCCGGCCCGGTGGACATGGTGGAGGTCAGCGCCTGGCTGCGCGAAAACCTGCCTGCCGACGTCATTCTCACCAACGGCGCCGGCAATTTCACCGTCTGGCCGAACAAGTTCTTCAAGTTCGGGCCGGACGCACGGCTGCTCGCCCCGCAGTCTGGCGCCATGGGCTACGGCCTGCCGGCGGCAATTGCCGCCAAGGTTGCGTTTCCAGAACGCACGGTCGTCTGCTTTGCCGGCGACGGCGACTTCCAGATGAATTGCCAGGAACTCGGAACCGCCATGCAGGCTGGCGCGCAGCCGATCGTGCTGATCCTCAACAACGGCATCTACGGCACGATCCGCGCCCATCAGGAGCGCCACTATCCGGCGCGCGTTTCGGGCACGTCGCTCGAAAACCCTGATTTCGTGACACTGGCAAAGGCCTATGGCTTCCATGCCGAGCGGATCGAGGCGACGCGCGATTTCGCGGCGGCGTTCGATCGGGCGCTCGGATCCGTGACGGGAGCGGTCCTCGACATCGCCATATCTCCCGAAGCGCTGACGCCCCGACAGACCCTTTCCCAGATGCGTGACGCCGCGCTCGCTTCCCAGAAGGCCAAGGCATGACCTCCAAAGACGACATCCGTCTCGGCGCGGACATCGGCGGCACGTTCACCGACGTCGCGCTCGACCTCAGGGGAACGATCTTCTCCACCAAGGTGTTGACCAATTATGCGGCGCCCGAGCAGGCGATCCTGGACGGCATTGCCGTCGTCACGCGCGATGCCGGTATCGCGCTTGCCGAGATCGGCATCATCATCCACGGCACGACGCTGGCGACGAATGCGCTCATCGAACGCCGTGGCGCCAGGACCGCGCTGGTCACCACCGAAGGGTTCCGCGATGTCATCGAGATGCGTACGGAAAACCGCTTCGAGCAGTATGACCTCGACCTGCAGCTGCCGGCGCCGCTAATCCCGCGCGAGCACCGTTTCACGGTAAAGGGCCGGATCGGCGCGGAAGGCCAGGAGCTTCAGCCGCTCGACGAAGCCGCCCTGGAAGGCATTGCCGACCGGATCGGGGCCGGCGGCTTCGGCTCCGTGGCGATCGGCTTCATCCATGCCTACACCAACCCTGATCATGAGCGCCGGGCACGCGCTATCCTGTCCCGCAAGCTTGCCATCCCGATTTCGATCAGCGCCGAAGTCTCGCCGCAGATGCGCGAGTTCGAACGCTTCAACACGGTCTGCGCCAACGCCTATGTGCGGCCGCAGATGGCGGACTATCTCGCGCGTTTCCAGACGCGCTTGAAGGAGATGGGCGCCGAGTGCCCGGTCTTCATGATCCATTCGGGCGGCGGTCTGATCTCGGTGGAGACGGCCTCGGAATTTCCCGTGCGCCTCGTCGAGTCCGGCCCGGCCGGCGGCGCCATCTTCGCCGCCGACATCGCCAGGCGATTCGGCCTGGAAAAGGTCGTCTCCTATGACATGGGCGGCACCACTGCAAAGATCTGCCTGATCGAGGATTATGCGCCGCGCACCGCCAGAACCTTCGAAGTGGCGCGTACCTATCGCTTCTGCAAAGGTTCCGGCATGCCGATCTCCATTCCCGTGATCGAGATGATCGAGATCGGCGCCGGCGGCGGCTCGATCGCCTGGGTCGACGCCATGGGCCGCATCCAGACCGGTCCCGAAAGTGCCGGATCGGAACCTGGCCCGGCCTGCTACGGCCGCGGCGGCAGGCGCCCGGCCATCACAGATGCCGACCTGGTGCTCGGCAAGCTCGATCCCGACAATTTCGCCGGCGGCGCCATCAGGCTGGACACGTCCGCATCCGAACAGGCGATCCTGCGCGATGTCGGCGAACGCCTGTCGCTCGATGCCATGGCGACGGCCTTCGGCATCTGCGAGGTGGTGGACGAGAACATGGCCAATGCCGCCCGCGTCCATGCCGTCGAAAACGGCAAAAACATTTCCGACAACGTGATGATCGCCTTCGGTGGCGCGGCCCCGCTTCACGCCGCGAGGCTTTGCGAGAAACTCGGCATCGACCAGTGCATCGTCCCCAAGGGCGCGGGCGTCGGATCGGCGATCGGCTTCCTCAAGGCTCCGTTCGGCTACGAAGCCCTGGCATCCCGGCTGACGCGGCTGTCGCAGTTCAAGCCGGCCGAGGCCAATGCTTTGCTCGACGACCTCAAAGTGTCAGCCGAAAGCTTCGTGCGGGCAGGGGCCAACGGTACGATCACATGCGAAATCACCGCCTTCATGCGCTACGCCGGCCAGGGCTGGGAAATCCCCGTGCCGCTGCCGGACAAGCCGTTCGGCAACGATGCCGCAACCACGCTCGAGGATTTGTTCCAGGCGAATTACCAACGCTTCTTCGGCCGCGCCATCGAAGGACTTGGCGGCCTGGAAATCGAGATCGTCACCTGGTCCGTGAAGGCGACGGATGTCCGGCCTGCTGTCGCCAGGCACGAGCTGATCACCGGCAAGCGGACCACTCAGCCGGCAACAAGCCGCGCGGTGTTCGATCCGGCCAGCGGTGCGCCACGGACCTATGGCATCGTCGAACGGGAGGGGCTGTGCACCGGCGATCGGGTGGCGGGCCCGGTCATCATCGTCGAACGCGAGACGTCCACCGTCGTCACCACGAGCTTCGACGCCGTCATCCAGAGCGACGGCGCAATCCTTCTGATCCGCAAAGGCAGCCAGGCATGAGCGACATCAGTGAAATCCGCATGCAGGTTATGTGGAACCGGTTGATCTCGGTGGTCGAGGAGCAGGCCCTCACCTTGCTGCGCACGGCTTTCTCGACATCGGTGCGCGAATCCGGCGACCTGTCGGCGGGCGTGTTCGATCCCCGCGGCCAGATGCTGGCACAGGCGGTGACGGGAACGCCCGGCCATGTCAACACCATGGCCGAGGCGGTGCTGCATTTCATGAATGAAATCCCGCGCGAAACCATGTTCGAGGGCGACACCTACGTCACCAATGACCCCTGGTTGGGCACGGGCCACCTGCACGACATCACCATGGTGTCGCCGTCGTTCCTGAACGGCGAATTGGTTGCGTTCTTCGCCTGCACTGCGCATGTGGTCGATGTCGGTGGGCGCGGCTTCGGCGCTGACGGCAAGTCGGTCTACGAGGAAGGTATCCAGATCCCGATCATGAAGTTCGCGGAGAAGGGCAAGGTCAATTTCGATCTCGTCAGGATCCTGCGCGCCAACGTCCGCGAGCCGAACCAGGTCGTCGGCGATTTCTATTCGCTCGCCGCCTGCAACGAAGTCGGCCACCGACGCCTCGTCGACATGATGAAGGAGATCGGCCTGGCATCGCTGGACGGGCTTGGCGAGTTCGTCTTCTCGCGCACCCGCGACGCCATGGTCGAACGCATCAAGGCGATGCCCAAAGGCAGCTGGTCGAACGCGCTGGTGACCGACGGCTACGACAAGCCGGTGAAGCTCGCGGCGACCGTCACGGTTCGGGACGCCGGCGTCGAGGTCGATTTCACCGGTACCGACCCGACGAGCCGATGGGGCATCAACTGCCCGATCATCTACAGCAAGGCCTATGCCTGCTACGCGTTGAAATGCGTGGTGGCGCCCGATATTCCTAACAATGCCGCGTCGCTCGCCTTCTTCACCGTGTCGTCTCCGGTCAACATCCTGAACGCCGTGCGGCCGGCGCCGGTGGCGCTCAGGCACATCTTCGGCCACATGGTTCCCGATCTGGTGCTCGGCGCGATCGCCAAGGCGATGCCCGGCAAGATCCTTGCCGAGGGCGCCGGCGCACTGTGGAACATCCATATCTCGGTTCGGCCGGTCTCCGGCGGTTCGGGCCGCCGCGCCGAGGTGCTGATGTTCAATTCCGGCGGCATGGGCGCGCGCCCCGGCCTCGACGGATTGTCGGCGACGGCCTTCCCCTCCGGCGTCCATACGATGCCGATCGAGGCAACGGAGCACACCGGCCCGATCGTCATCTGGCGCAAGGAGCTGCGGCCCGATTCCGGCGGCGACGGCGAGTTCCGCGGCGGGCTCGGGCAGGTTATCGAAATCGAGGCGATCGAGGGCCATGAATTCGACTTTTCGGCCATGTTCGACCGCGTCAATCATCCCGCCCACGGACGCAACGGCGGCGGGCCTGGAGTGGCCGGCGTGGTCAGGCTGGACGATGGCACGCAGATGCGACCCAAAGGTTGGCAGCATGTTCCGGCCGGCCGTCGGCTGATCCTCCAATTGCCGGGCGGCGGCGGCTATGGCGATCCGTCCAAGCGCAGCACCGAGGCGCGGGCGAACGACCGCTCCAAGGAATACATTTCGGAGAACGGCAAATGAGCTACATTGCCTCGCGCCTGTCTGCGGTGAAGCCTTCGGCGTCCATGGCTGCTTCGCAAGCAGCCAAGGCCCTGCGCGCCAAGGGCGTCGACGTGATCGATCTTGGCTTGGGCGAGCCGGATTTCCCGACACCGAGCCACATCATCGAAGCGGCGCATTTTGCCGCGAAGGCTGGCCAGACGCTATACACGGGTGCCGCCGGCACGGCCGAGGTGCGCGAAGCCGTGGCCGGCAAATTCCGCCGCGAAAACGGACTGGACTACACGGCGGACGACGTCGTCGTGGCCAATGGCGCCAAGCAGATCATCTTCAACGCGCTGATGGCGACGCTGGAGTCTGGTGACGAAGCGATCCTGCCGGCGCCCTACTTCGTCTCCTACCCCGAGATGGTGAAGCTGCTCGGCGGCACGCCTGTCGTTATCGAGTGCCCGGAAACTTCGGGCTTCCGGCTGACGCCGGAGCTGCTCGAAAAAGCCATCACGCCAAGGACGAAATGGCTGTTCCTCAACATGCCCGGCAACCCCTCCGGCGCCATATATTCGCAATCGGACCTGCGGGCACTCGGAGCGGTTTTGGCAAGGCATCCGCAGGTGCTGGTGCTTTCCGACGAGATTTACGAGCACATCCTGTTCGACGGACGCGACTTCGTCTCCTTCGGCAAGGCTTGCCCGGAACTCAGGGACCGCACCCTGATCGTCAACGGCGTCTCCAAATCCTATGCGATGACCGGGTGGCGTGTCGGCTATGCCGCCGGGCCGGCGCCGCTCACCAGGGCGATGGCGACCATCCAGAGCCAGTCCTGCACGTCCGTCTGCTCGATCGCGCAAGCGGCGACGGTGGCCGCGCTCAACGGCCCCCAGGACGAGGTGGCGCGCTTTCGGCAGGCGTTCGAGGCGCGCCGCGACCTTGTCGTCGACGGCATCAGGCGAATCAACGGTCTTACGCTCTCGCCACCGGAAGGCGCCTTCTATGCCTATATTGGCTGCGCCAGCCTGATCGGCCGCAGGACCCCAAAAGGCGTCGTGCTCGAGGACGACACGGCAGTGGCGAATTATCTCCTGAACGAAGGGCGCGTGGCCTCGGTGCCGGGCGCCGCCTATGGACTTTCACCCTATTTCCGCATCTCGACCGCGACCGGCGAAGAGGTGCTGACCGAAGCGATCGCGCGCATCAACGCCGCCGTCGCGCAAGTGGAGTAGATCATGCCGCATTACGAACGCATCCTGATCACCGGCGCGGCCGGCCGCCTCGGTTCGGAACTGCGAAAGGGGCTGGTGCCGCTGGCAAAAACGATCCGCCTGGCAGGCCGCGAACCGTTCGGCGATCTTGCTCCACACGAGGAAGAAGCGGTCTTCGACCTCGCCGATATGGAGGCGACGATTGCCGCCACCAAGGATTGCGACGCGATCGTGCATTTCGGCGGCGCACCGCTCGAATGCGAATGGCAAACCATCCTGGATTCCAGCATCCGCGGCTCCTATCACATCTACGAGGGCGCCCGGAAACATGGCGTGAAACGAGTCATCTATGCCTCCTCCGTACATGCCGTCGGCTATCACGAGGTCGAGGCGCATATCGGCGTCGACGCGCCGGTCCGTCCCGACAGCCTCTATGGCGTGTCGAAGAACTTCGTCGAGAGCCTGAGCCGGCTTTACTGGGACAAGTTCGGCATTGAGACGGCGTGCCTGCGCATCTTTTCATCCTTCCCCGAACCGGCGGACCGTCGCATGCTGTGGTCATACCTCTCCTTCACCGACTGTGTGCGTCTGGTCGAGGCAGCTCTCACCGCGCCGCGCGTCGGCCATACGATCTCCTTCGGCCTTTCCGACAACAAGGTGAAAACGGTCGACAACAGCGGCGCCAACCATCTGGGGTTTTCTCCGCAGGATAGTGCCGAGCCGTTCCGCGCAGCGGTCGAGGCGAAGACGCAGATTCCGGATCCCAAGGCGCCATCGGTGAAGTATCTGGGCGGGTGGTTCTGCGAGCTTGGCCATCCGGACGACAAGCGGGCGTAGCTATCGAAATACCCATCCGCTAGATGGCGCAGACCGGAAGCCGAGATGCGGCAGGCGATGGATTCACGCATGGTGGCGGAGATCGAGCAGGTTGTCGGCGGTCGTCATCGGTTTTGGGATTCTCACCTGATCTGGTAGTGGGATCCAAATCACAGGAGATGGCATGCCGAACGATGTAATCGTGCGCGACAGCAATGGCGCTCAATTGAATGACGGCGATTCCGTCACGCTGATCAAAGACCTCAAAGTCAAAGGCACTTCGGAGACGATCAAGCGCGGCACGTTGGTGAAGGCCATCCGGCTGAACGGCAATCCCGGCGAGATCGAATGCAACACCAAGCAAGTGAAAGGCCTGGTGCTCAAGACCGAGTTCGTGAAGAAGGCGTAAGCCTCAAGGCGGCAAGCGATCTCGATGGTTCCTTCGGGATTTTGGAAAGCCTGCCGTCGCCAAGCGGGCTGCGGAGCCGTTGAGCGTCCGGCACCCGACAGTTGCGCTGTAAAATTGATGATTTCGCCGACCAGGCACAAAAAACCGCCAAGACCTAAGTCTGGAACCTCCTGCCGCTCCGCGCGTTTCACGGCGTCCCGTTCGCGGACCCGCCCGGATATCTCTCCAAGCGCGCGAAAAAACCAGGAGCCCGCTTCATGCACGACAAGCTGTTTCATTCACCGGTCGCACTGTCGGTCGGCCTCGGCTTCAAGCGCGAGATTGCCTCGCTGGCCGAAATGCACGATTTCCTCACCAATTGGACCACCTCCCGCCGCGGCCCGCTCTACCGAAATGCGGTGAAGGCATGTGATCTGGCCGTTCCAGGTTATGTGAGCGTCGAGCAGGCGCGCCGGGCGTTGCTCGAATTCGCGCAAGCCGCGGGCATCCTGTGGCCGGACCTCGAGCCGGTGGCGGGCGTGCACGCCGTTGCGCGTGGTTATGGCGGCTACGCCGCCTGAAGATTGATGTTCCCCGTGGCGGCTGAAGCCACACCACCATAGAAAGCCCGGCTGGCCCCCAGCCGGGCTTTCCCGTTTCCGGCAGCTCGCAAGGAAATCGCAATCCTGTGGTTGGCCGTGTGCCTTGGGCGAAAATCCCTGGGTGGAGTGTTGGGAAGAGCCCGCGCAAAAATCTTTATGACATTCCTATTTCTTTCCACTGCGCCCTGTCTCGAACCTTTATGGCGATCGGGTCCATATTCCTTTCAGAAACACAACCGGTTCCGTCGCCAAAGATGCGACGGGCCACTTCCGATATATTGCGAACTCTCCTGTCAAATTCGCAAAGTGCAAAAGAACAAAAGGAATAAACACAATGGATATAGCTGTTATCGGGATCGGAATTTTGTTCTTCGCCTTTTGTTTCGCCTACATCAAAGCTTGTGACGCGCTCTAGAGCGAGGCTGAAAAAATGATCATCGACTATATTCTCGGTGGCGGCGTTACGCTGTTCCTGCTCGCCTATCTGACATACGCCCTCGTTCGTCCAGAACGCTTCTGAAGGCACGGAAAGCCCACAGCCATGACACTGAACGGTTGGATACAGATCCTGGTCTATTGCGGGATCGTCATATTGCTGGTGAAGCCGCTCGGCGGCTACATGTACCGCGTCTTCAACGGCGACCGCACGCTGCTTTCGCCGGTCCTTCGCCCGCTTGAGCGCGGGCTTTATCGTATCTGCGGAACCAGCGAACGCGAGGAACAGCACTGGACCACCTACGCGGTCGCCCTGCTGCTCTTCAACCTCGCCGGCTTCCTGGTGCTTTATGCCCTGCAGCGTCTGCAGGGCAGCCTGCCTTACAATCCTGCCGGCATGACAGCGGTTGAACCAGGGCTGGCCTTCAACACCGCCGCCAGCTTCATGACCAACACCAACTGGCAGAACTATGGTGGCGAGAGCACGATGTCCTATCTCGTGCAGATGGCCGGGCTGACGGTGCAGAACTTCGTTTCGGCGGCCACCGGCATTGCCATCGCCATCGCGCTGATCCGCGGCTTTGCGCGGGCCTCCGGCAAGTCGATCGGCAATTTCTGGGTCGATATGACCCGCTCCACACTCTATCTGCTTCTGCCGTTCTGCATCGTGCTGACGCTGGTCTATGTCTGGCTCGGCATGCCGCAGACGCTCGGCGCCTACGTCAACGCCACGACGCTGGAAGGCGCGCAGCAGACCATCGCCGTCGGCCCGGTCGCTTCGCAGGTGGCCATCAAGATGCTCGGCACTAATGGCGGCGGTTTCTTCAACGCCAATGCCGCGCACCCGTTCGAGAACCCCGACGCGATCTCCAACCTGATCCAGATGGTGTCGATCTTCGCCATCGGCGCCGCCTTGACCAACGTCTTCGGCCGCATGATCGGCAACCAGCGTCAGGGCTGGGCGATCCTCTCGGCCATGGGCGTCATGTTCATCGCCGGTGTCGCCATCTGCTATTGGGCGGAAGCCGCCGGCAATCCGCTGGTGCATGCGCTGGGCATCGACGGCGGCAACATGGAGGGCAAGGAGACGCGTTTCGGCACCGCCCTGTCGGCGCTGTTTGCCGTCATCACCACGGCCGCTTCCTGCGGCGCGGTGAACGCCATGCACGGCTCGTTCACCGCGCTCGGCGGCATGATCCCGATCATCAACATGCAGCTTGGCGAAGTTATCGTCGGCGGTGTCGGCGCGGGTCTCTACGGCATCCTGATGTACATCGTCGTTGCCGTCTTCGTTGCCGGCCTGATGGTCGGCCGCACGCCCGAATATCTCGGCAAGAAGATCGAGGCCAAGGAGGTCAAGATGGCTATGCTGGCCATACTATGCCTGCCGCTGGCGATGCTGATCTTCACGGCCATCGCCGTCGTGCTGCCGACCGGCGTGGCGTCGATGGGCAATGCCGGCCCGCACGGCTTCTCCGAGGTTCTGTATGCCTACACTTCGGCGGCGGCCAACAACGGTTCGGCCTTTGGCGGCCTCAGCGGCAACACGCCCTGGTACAACATCACGATCGGCATCGGCATGCTGATGGGCCGCTTCCTGGTCATCATCCCGGCGCTGGCCATTGCCGGCTCGCTGGTGGCGAAGAAAACGGTTCCGGCTTCCGCCGGCACCTTCCCGACCGATGGCCCGCTGTTCGTCGGGCTGCTGGTCGGCGTCATCCTGATCGTCGGTGGCCTCACCTTCTTCCCGGCGCTCGCCGTCGGGCCGATCATCGAGCACCTGGCGATGGCTCACGGGCAGACCTTCTGAGACCGTCATGTCCTGGTTCAATGCCATGCGCCGCAAGGTCGGCCACAGGGACGATCCCGGAAAGGAGGAGAGACCTCCTCCTTTCCCGACCCTGTCGACGTTTCTCGGCCTTGCGGCAGTCATGCTCGTCCTCTGGCTGCTGGCCTACGGGCCGCCGCATTTCCTTTCGGCATCCGATCATCCGGTGCCGTCCAACAACACCGAAGCCGGAGCTCCAAAATGAGCAACTCGAAATCAGCCAGCATCATGGATGCCAGCATCCTGCTTCCCGCCATTGGCGGCGCCTTCCGCAAGCTCGACCCGCGCACGCTGGCCAGGAACCCGGTGATGTTCGTCGTTGCCGTCGTCTCGGCGCTCACCACGGTGCTGTTCGTCAAGGACCTGGTCACCGGAGGCGGCAATCTCGGCTTCACGCTGCAGATCATCATCTGGCTTTGGTTTACCGTGCTGTTCGCCAACTTCGCCGAAGCGGTCGCAGAAGGCCGCGGCAAAGCGCAGGCGGATTCGCTGCGCAAGGCACGCACAGAGACCCAGGCCAAGCTTTTGACCGGTGAAGACCGCACCAAATACAAACTCGTGCCCGGCACCAGCCTCAAGGTCGGCGATGCCGTGCTGGTCGAGGCCGGCGACATCATCCCGTCCGACGGCGAAGTGATCGAAGGCGTTGCTTCGGTCAACGAGGCTGCGATCACGGGCGAATCCGCGCCGGTCATTCGCGAATCCGGTGGCGACCGTTCGGCGGTCACCGGTGGCACCCAGGTGCTGTCCGACTGGGTCCGCGTCCGCATCACCGCCGCCTCCGGCCATACCTTTCTCGACCGCATGATCTCACTGGTCGAAGGTGCCGAGCGCCAGAAGACGCCGAACGAGATCGCGCTCAACATCCTGCTCGTCGGCATGACGCTGATCTTCGTGCTGGCCACCGCGACGATCCCGAGTTTTGCCTCCTACTCGGGCGGCTATATCTCGGTGACCGTTCTGGTGGCGCTGTTCGTCACCTTGATCCCGACCACGATCGGCGCGCTGCTTTCGGCCATCGGCATCGCCGGTATGGACCGTCTGGTGCGATTCAACGTGCTGGCCATGTCGGGCCGCGCCGTGGAAGCCGCAGGCGACGTCGACACGCTGCTGCTCGACAAGACCGGCACGATCACACTAGGCAACCGCCAGGCGACGCAGTTTCGCCCGGTCAAGGGCGTCACCGAACAGGAACTGGCCGACGCGGCCCAGCTTGCCTCGCTCGCTGACGAGACGCCGGAAGGCCGCTCCATCGTCGTGCTGGCCAAGGAGAAATACGCCATCCGCGCCCGCGACATGGCAACGCTGCACGCCACTTTCGTGCCCTTCACAGCGCAGACCCGTATGAGCGGCGTCGACATCGATGGTTCATCGGTGCGCAAGGGCGCCGTCGATTCCGTGCTTGCCCATGTCAACCAGTCGGCAGCCGCCGCCCATGGCACGCGCCCAAGCAGCGAATCCATCCGCGATCTCCAGTCCATCGCCGACGAGATCGCCAAGTCCGGCGGCACGCCGCTGGCGGTCGAACGCGACGGGCGCCTGCTCGGCGTCGTCCACCTCAAGGACATCGTCAAGGGCGGCATCAGCGAGCGTTTCACCGAACTGCGCCGCATGGGCATCCGCACGGTGATGATCACCGGCGACAATCCGATGACGGCGGCGGCGATCGCCGCGGAAGCCGGCGTCGACGACTTCCTCGCGCAGGCCACACCGGAGGACAAGCTGAAGCTGATCCGCGACGAACAGGCCAAGGGCAAGCTGGTGGCCATGTGCGGCGACGGCACCAACGATGCACCCGCCCTTGCACAAGCCGATGTCGGCGTCGCCATGAACACCGGCACGGTTGCCGCCCGCGAGGCCGGCAACATGATCGATCTCGACAGCGATCCGACCAAGCTCATCGAGATCGTCGAGATCGGCAAGGCGCTCTTGATGACGCGAGGTTCGCTGACGACCTTCTCGATCGCCAACGACGTGGCCAAGTATTTCGCCATCATTCCGGCGATGTTCGCCGTCTTCTACGTCGCACCGGGACAGACGACCGGCCCGCTGCAGGCACTCAACGTCATGCATCTGGCGACGCCGCAAAGCGCCATCCTGTCGGCCATCATCTTCAACGCACTGATCATCATCGCGCTGATCCCGCTGTCGCTGAAGGGCGTCAAATACCGCGCCATTGGCGCCGGCGCGCTGCTCAGCCGCAATCTTCTCGTCTACGGCCTCGGCGGCCTCATCGTGCCGTTCGTCGGCATCAAGGCGATCGACATGATCGTCACCGCGCTTGGCCTCGCTTAACTCTTTGTTTTAACGCAATTCCGGACGGAAAACCGCTTCACACTTTTCCTGGAATTGCTTTGAGGAACATCTCCATGCTCACCCAGCTAAGACCCGCGATCATCATGATCGTCTTCTTCACGGTCCTGACCGGCCTGATCTATCCGATCGGCATGACCGGCATCGCCCAGGCGATCTTCCCGCGCCAGGCCAATGGCAGCCTGATCGAGAAGGATGGCAAGGCTATCGGCTCCGAACTGATCGGCCAGGGCTTTGCCAGCGACAAGTATTTCCATGGCCGCCCCTCGGCCGCCGGCGACGGCTACAACGCCGCCGCCTCGAGCGGCAGCAATCTCGGCCCGACCAATCCCAAGCTGATCGACCGCATCAAGGGCGATGCGGAAAGACTGAAGGCGGAGAATCCGAACCAGCCCGTCCCGATGGACCTGGTGACGACGTCCGGCAGTGGCCTCGATCCCGATATCAGTCCCAAAGCAGCCTACTTCCAGGTCGCCAGGGTGGCCAAGGCCAGGGGGATCGATGAAGCCAAGGTCAAGGCGCTTGTCGACAGTCAGGTCGAGGGCAGGGAACTCGGCTTCATGGGCGAACCGGTGGTCAATGTGCTCGGTCTCAACCTTGCGCTGGACGCCGCGAAACAGTGAATGGTGCGGGCTGGGGATCGACAGTATCTCCGGCGCCATCCATGATCGGTCCCGATGCCGGACGACAGAAACAACGACGCCAGACCTTCTCCCGACGCACTGCTTGACCATGCCGAGCGGGAAGGTCGCGGCCGGCTGCGGATATTCCTGGGTGCCGCTCCCGGCGTAGGCAAGACCTATGAGATGCTGATGTCGGGCCGCGCCAGGCTGACCGACGGCGTGGATGTGGTGATCGGTGTCGTCGAGACGCATGGGCGCAAGGAGACACTGGCCCTGGTCGAGGGTTATGAGGTCATTGCCCGCCGCAAGGTCGACTACAAGGGGCGCATCCTCGACGAGATGGACATCGACGCCATCCTCGCCCGGCGCCCGGCGCTGGTTCTTGTCGACGAACTCGCCCACACCAATGCGCCCGGCAGCCGCCATCCCAAGCGCTATCTCGACGTCCAGGAAATCCTGACGCACGGCATCGACGTCTACACGACGCTCAACATCCAGCATGTCGAAAGCCTGAACGACGTTGTCGCCCAGATCACCAAGGTCAGGGTTCGCGAGACGGTTCCCGATTCCATCATCGACCAGGCCGACGATGTCGAGATCATCGATCTCACTCCCGACGACCTGATCAAGCGGCTCGAGGAAGGCAAGGTCTATTTCCCCAACACCGCGCAGCGCGCGATCGAGAACTATTTCTCGCCGGGCAATCTGACGGCGCTCAGGGAGCTGGCGCTGCGCCGCACCGCGCAGCGCGTCGACGACCAGTTGCTGATCCATATGCAGGCCCACGCCATTCCTGGACCGTGGGCTGCGGGGGAAAGGGTACTCGTCTGCGTCGACGCGCGTCCGGGCGGGGCGGCGCGTATTCGCTACGCGCGCAGGTTGGCCGACCGGCTCCGTGCCCCGTGGACGGCGCTGCATGTCGACAGCCCTCGCTCGGCCAGCATGCCCGAAGCGGACAAGGATCGGCTCGCTACGAACCTGCGGCTTGCCGAACAGCTCGGCGCCGAGGTGACCACCATTCCCGGTCAGAACATCGCGCAGGACATTGTTCGCCATGCGACGGCGAACAATTTCACCCATATCGTGGTCGGCAGGCCGACCCGGTCGCGCTGGCGGGAATTGATCGAAGGCTCGCTCACCTACGATCTCATCCGCAACGCCGGTGACATCAGCGTCCATGTCATTTCAGGAACCGAACGCAACGCCGAGGTGACGTCGAGGAGTGTCAAGGCGGCGGACGAGCAGTGGCAGTTCGAGATCTGGCCCTATCTCAAGGCCACGGCCTTTGTCATCGGTTCGCTCGCCTTCGCCGTCGTTCTCGACCAGTTTCTCGACGTTCGCAACCTGGCGATCATTCTTCTCATCGGCGTACTGGCATCGGCGGTAACCGGCGGTCTGTGGCCGGCTCTGTACGCTTGTTTCGCCAGCGCCCTTGCTTTCAATTATTTCTTCCTGGAGCCTCGTTATACGCTGACGATCCGGGATCCGGAGAGCATCGTCGCGCTTGGCGTCTTTCTCGTCGTTGCGGTCATCGCCAGCAATCTGACGGCGCGCGTGCAGCGCCAGGCGGTCGCCGCCCGCTCGCGGGCGCGGGCCACGGAAGACATCTACCTCTTTTCAAAGAAGCTCGCCGGCGCCGGCACGCTCGACGACGTCCTTTGGGCCACGGCCTTCCAGATCGCCTCGATGCTGAAGCTGCGGGTGGTGCTGCTTTTGCCGGAAGACGGGACCATCACCGTCAAGGCCGGCTATCCGCCCGACGACACGCTGGCCGAAGCCGACATCGCCGCCGCCCGCTGGGCCTGGGAGCACAATCGTGCCGCGGGTCGCGGCGCCGACACGCTTCCGGGCGCCAAGCGCCTCTATTTGCCCTTGCGGACGGGGCGCACGGCCATCGGGGTCGTCGGCCTCGACAACGACAAGCAGGGTCCGCTGCTGACGCCCGAGCAGCAGCGGCTGCTTGACGCACTGGCCGACCAGGCGGCGGTCGCCATCGAGCGTATTCAATTGGTTGCCGACGTCGACCGTGCCAAGCTCGCGGCCGAGGCGGACAGGCTGCGCTCGGCGCTGCTCACCTCCATTTCCCATGATCTGAAAACGCCGCTCGCTGCCATCATGGGCGCGGCTGGCACGCTGCGGGATTTTTCAGGCGCGCTTCCCGAACCGGACCGGGCCGAACTGCTGTCGACGGTGCTGGACGAATCCGAGCGGTTGAACCGCTTCATCGCCAATCTGCTCGACATGACCAAGATCGAGTCCGGCGCGATGGAGCCGAACTACGCCTTTCACTATGTCGGCGACATCGTCGGCTCCGCCTTGCAAAGGGCCAGGAAAATCATTGGCGAGCACAAGATCGAGACCGACATCCCCAAGGATTTGCCGATGTTGAAGGTCGACCCGGTGCTGTTCGAGCAAGCGTTGTTCAATCTTCTCGACAATGCGGCGAAATATGCCCCGGCAGGCTCGACGATTCGCATGCAGGGTTGGACCGACAATGGCTCCGTCCTGCTGCAAATCATGGATGAAGGGCCAGGCATTCCTCCCGGCGATCTGGAACGGATTTTCGACACGTTCTATCGAGTGCGCAAGGGCGACCAGATCCGCGCCGGTACGGGGCTCGGCCTGTCGATCTGCCGCGGCTTCGTCGAAGCGATGGGTGGCACGATCATGGCGGCAAACCGGACCGACGGTTCGGGCGCGGTGTTCACCATCAAAATGCCCAGGCCGGCAAATCCGCCCAATTTCGACGCTTCGAATACCGACGACCACGATGTGGGTGACCTGGCATGACAAACTCGAACGTCAGAATATTGGTCGTCGATGACGAGCCGCCGATCCGCAAGCTGCTGCGCGTCGGGCTCGGCAGCCAAGGTTATGCGGTCAGCGAGGCGCCGAACGCGAAGGTGGCGATCGAGCTGATGGAGGCGGAGAAGCCGGACCTCGTCCTGCTCGACCTTGGGCTGCCCGGCATGAGCGGCCATGAACTGCTGCGCAAATGGCGCGACGATGGTCTCGACATTCCAGTGGTCATCCTGTCCAGCCGGACCGACGAGGCCGGCATCGTCCAGGCCCTGGAACTCGGCGCCGACGACTATGTCACCAAGCCTTTCGGCATGAATGAGCTGGTGGCGCGCATTCGCGTGGCGCTCCGCCACAAGTTCCAGCAGCAGGGCGAGAAGCCGATTTTCCAGACCGGCGATCTCAGCGTCGATCTGGTCAAGCGCATCGTCAAGGTCGAGGGCAAGGAGGTAAAGCTCTCGCCGAAGGAATACGACATCCTGCGCATGCTGGTGCAGCACGCCGGCAAGGTGCTGACCCATCATTTCCTGTTGAAGCAGGTCTGGGGCGACTCGACCGACGTGCAGTATCTCAGGGTCTATGTGCGGCAGCTCAGGCAGAAGATCGAGAAGAGCCCCGACCAGCCGCGCTACATCACCACCGAGACCGGCGTTGGCTACCGCCTGCGCGAGGTCGAGTGAGCAGGCCAGGTTTTAGCCGATAGCTTCCCGTGGCTGGCCAAGCGGTCTGGAAACTCGCAAGGCCGCGAGGCAGCCGACAATGCCGAGCGGCACGAAGGCAAGAAACAACCACGACGCGACATTCGCCGCCGCGTCGTGGTTCAGACCTTGCGAAAAGCCGCTGGCGTTGGCGACGATGCCGGCGAGTGCGGCGCCCACGGCATAGCCGATGCGCTGCATGGTCGGCACCGCCGCCGAGGCGATGGTCTGCTCGCCCTCCGGCGCGGAGGCCACGATGACGCGCGTGAGGAAGGGCCAGGCCACGCCGAAGCCGCCGCCTTGCAGCAGGGCGCAGATCAGGATCAGCGGAATGGAGCCCAGCGGTATCGCATACGCAAAGCCTGCGATGCCGGCCGCGATCATCACCGCGCCGCCGACGATGATCAGCCGCTCGCGCTGCGGCGGCGCGTTGGCGACCAGGATCGACAGGATCGACCAGGCGATCGATTCGGCGGCGATGATGTAGCCGGTGGTCAGCAGCGGAATGTCGTGAAGACTGGTCAGCAACAGCGGCCCGTAGACGCCGAAGGAACAGGTCGCCACCGAAAAGGCGGCAACCATGGTCATGCCGGCGCCGACCGGCGTGCGCCACGAGAACAGCCGCGCCGGAAACAGCCGCGAACGCGGCTTCAGCGCGTCGATGGTGAAGAACAGCACCAGGCCTATCAGGCCGAAGGCCATCAGCAGCGAAGAGCGCAGCAAGGCGATGTCGACGCCGGCCGAGGCAATCAACACCACGGCGACGGCAAGGCAGCCAAGGGCCGCGAACGGGAAGGGCGGCGCCTTGCCCGTGCTCGTCTTGGGTTTCGTCGCCTGCGGCGTGTCGAGCACGATGAAGCTTGCCAGCGCCATGGCAGTGCCGCCGAGAGTAAAGATGCCGAAGGCCCAGCGCCATGACAACAGCTCGGTCATGATCGCGCCGAGCAATGGTCCGCTGAAGGCGGCGACGCCCCAGATCGCCGACATGATGCCGAAAAGCTGCGGCCAGATGGCGCGCGAGAACAGTCGTTCGACCGAGACGAAGGCCAGCGACACCAGCGCACCGCCGCCAAGTCCTTCGATCAGGCGGCCGGCGAGGAACAGTGGCATGGAAGGCGAGGTGGCGCATATCAGCGCGCCTGCTGCGTAGAGCAGCGCGGCGACCACCATGTTGGTGCGCAAGGGGACATAACTCACCAGTCGTCCGGCGGCTGCGCCGGCAACGATGGCGCCGAGTTCGTAGATCGCCAGCGACCAGCCGACGAGCTGTACGCCCGCCAGTTCGCCGACCATGGCCGGCATCACCGTTGCCACCATCGTCTCGTTGGTGGCGTGCAGCAGGATGCCGAGGCTGATGAAGCAGAAGCGCGCCAGGTCGCCGCTTGCCCACAATAAGCGCCAGTCGACCCTGTTCGTGCTGATCTCGGTCATTTCCACCCCTGTCTTGCATATCTCGACGCCAGCGCAGCACGCCAGAAGCCAGTACGGGTTTCCGGCAGGACCATGCGAATCGACAGCGCCGGATCGAGGCGTTGTGGCGTTCGGGGCAGGCTTGTAAAACCTCAACCGGGGTTGAGCTCAAGCGGTTTTTTTGAAGATCGTTCGCGCGGCAGCCTTTCCGGTTGCGGGTTCGTTGCGCGATCAGTTCTCGGTGCTGCGCAGCTGGAATTGGCTGACGCCGATCGCGAGGTTCATGCCGGTCTGCGTCTGCAAGCTGAGCGGCTGCAAGGTGAAGGCCTGAGAGGAGCCGCCGACCAGCAGATTGGCGCCGGCGCCGACGGCGGCCGTCACCTCCGCGCTGGCGCCGATGTAGTCGCCGGCCAGCGCACCCGGCGCATAGATGTTCTTCAGCGGCGTCAGCACGATCCACTGCATGACCGTCTGCTTCGTCGTGCCGATGTCGAGGCCGTATTTGTTGACAGCGCCGAAATAGGCTTCCGGCGCGAAGCTTTTGTCGGCGGGGTTAAAGGTGCAGCTCAGATCCTTGCTCGAGCCGAAGATGAAGCCGGTGCCGCCGCCTATGGCGCAGTCAAGCGTACCGACTTCCATGCCTCGGTCCTGCGCCTGCACCGCTCCGGATAGCGTGGTGAACATGGCGGCAGCTATGGCTGTCTTCAGCATGATGGTTCCCCTCCAAAATCAAACGGCGCGGAACCATCCTATCTGGTTCCGCGCCGCGGAGTGAGGGGCATGGAGCGCACGGCTCCATGCAATCACTTGAATGAATGGATCAACTGGAGCGAGGTCACGGCCACGGCAAGGTTGACGCCGGTCTGCGCCTGGACGCTGAGCGGCTCCAGCATGAAGGCGCTGTCCAGGCCGCCAACCAGCAGATTGGCGCCGCCGCCGGTCACCACGCTCGCTTCGGCGTTGACACCGTAGTAGCTGCCGGCGAGATCGCCTCCGTCACTGTCCCGGGTCGCAGCCAGCACGGCCCAGACGAGCTGGCCCTGATGCGTCTGGCCGACATCGAGGCCGATCTTGGAAATGACGCCTGTGTAAACCTCGGACGGCCCGTGATGATGAGGCCGGAAGACACAGGATACGCCCTTGTTGGAAGCGACGATATAAGCGGTGCCGCCGTCGATGGTGCAATCGAGCGTGCCGAGTTGCAGCTTGCCGGCGCTGGCCGGAGCCACCGCGAACATCGTCGTGGCGAGGGCAGCGGCGCAGGCGAGTTTCTTGATCATGGGAGGGTCCTTTCGCAAAATACTTTCAACAACGGCTTGGGTGGGTAGACCGTTCCGCCGAAAACTTGGCGCGATCAAGGCAGGGGCCGAAAGCCTCCTGCCGGGGTTAATGCGCGGTTGCGAAGTGCGTCCTTTCGGACACGCAAAGAATCCCGCGGCACTTGGATGTCATGCGGATTTGTATGGGAAGCCGAAACCGAGATCAGCTGACGCGGGCGAGGCCATCCTTGGCCGGCTGGTAGGTAGGGTCGAGGCGAACGGCTTCCTTATAGGATTTCGCGGCCTTCGCCTTGTCGCCGCGCCGCTCATAGATCAGCGCCTGGTTGGACCAGGCCTCGGCATTCCTGCCGTCGAGCTTGATCGCCATGTTGAAATCGGAGAAGGCATTGTCTTCGTCGTTGGTCGCCAGATAGGAGAGGCCGCGGCCATTGTAGGGTTCGGCGGCGTCCGGCGCCAGCGAGATGGCGGTCGAGAAGTCCTCGATGGCGAATTTGTGCTGGCCCTGGCTCTGATAGATCAGGCCTCGATTGTGGTAGGCGCGCGCGTCGGTCGTATCGAGCTGGATCGCCTTCTGAAAGTCGTTGAAGGCGTCCTGGGTGCGACCCGCCTTGCGGTAGAGATTGCCGCGGCCGATATAGGCGGCGTCATAGTTCGAGTTGATCTGGATCGAACGGTTGTAGTCCGCCAGCGCGGCTTCCTGGTTGCCGAGGAAACGCTGGATGAGCGCGCGATTCGAATAGGCCTGGAAGAAATTCGGATTGAGCTGGATGGCTTGATTGAAATCCTTGAGCGCCGCCTGGTACTGACCGCCACGGCCATAGGCCGAGCCGCGCACATTGTAGCCTTCGGGATCCTGGGGATTGCGCTGGATGACCGCCGACAGCGAGGAAATGTTCTCGCTCGACCCTTGCGCCTTGTCGATGTTGTTGAATTCACCGGTCGGGCCCGCCGTTTGGCAGCCGGCAAGCGCCAGTCCGGAGAGCAGGGCTGCTGTCAGGGCGAAACCACGCAATGCGGTCCCGCGCTCCACGCTCGTTGCGTTCATGTCTGCCCTGTCCTCACTTCAAGCCGCGTCGTTCAGGTCCGGCTCCCCCTCCGGACCGGTCACATCAAAACAAAAAGGTGGCGGCGATTCCACATCGCGCCACCTCTGATATCCTTCGAAAAGGACGAAAAATTGGCGTTAGAACCGCGGCGGACGCGGAGCGCCACCTGCACCGCCGGCGGCGCCAGCAGCGACCGGGCGCGGCGTCATCGGCAGCAGGCCTTCGCGCTGGGCGCGCTTGCGGGCCAGCTTGCGGGCGCGGCGAACGGCTTCAGCCTTTTCGCGGGCGCGCTTCTCGGACGGCTTCTCGTAGTGACCGCGCATCTTCATTTCACGGAAAATGCCTTCGCGCTGCATCTTCTTCTTGAGAGCGCGAAGCGCCTGATCAACGTTATTGTCGCGGACGAGTACCTGCACGGGCAATCCTGTCTTTCGGGTTTGATATCAACAGGCAAGCGGCCATAGCCACTAGCCTCCGCGGCGGTTTACACCACGAATTGTGGCGGCTGATAGCAGAATCATGCCGCGCTGTCCACAGCGGAAATGAATTTGCGGGGCCAGCCGCCGTCTGTTTGCCTTGATATAAGGAGCCGACTAGGCCGTCGCGAGGTGCAGCAACTCGAAATTTTCGAAGAACTCGCCGTAGTCGCAGGTGATCTCCTCGCCGACGCCGATGTCGCGGGTCGCGGTGGCCCCGCCATATTGCGAAAAATCCGTATTCGGATTGCTGGAATGGTTCATGAAGCGGCCATTGTCGACTTCATAGACCAGGAAACCTGGCCGGTCCGGGCTCGGATAGGCATAGCGGTCGAGCAGCTCCCTGAGATGCGGGGGTGCCGTCTCGTATTTGTCCATGGGGATCAGCCGGTCGAAATCCGGATCGAGCCGCCAGATCGAAGCGCCTTTCCTGATCGGCTCCGCGGCGAACACGCCGACACCTTCGATCGCACTCGCAGTCACATAGGTTCTGATCAGCATCATGGTTCCAGACCCCGCTTTTGGACATAAACGGAATCGCCAAATCGCGGCGAAAAATCAAGAGCGGCCGTTTGCCTGGCGGCTATGAACATGCGTCCCGCCGCTGGAATCTTCACGTCCGGTTGATCGACACGCCGCCATCGGCAAACAGAGCCGCTCCGGTGGTGAAGCTCGAGGCGTCGGAGGCGAGATAGAGTGCCGAGCGGGCGATCTCCTCCGGCATCGCGATACGCTTCAAAGCATGCAGGCCTTCGACGAAAACCCGTGATTCCGGGGTCTTGAAGGTTGCCGCCGGTGTGTCGGTGCCGCCGGGCAGCAGCGCGTTGACCCGCACGCCTTTCGGGCCGTATTCGGCGGCCAGCACCTGTGTCAGTCCGATCAGGCCGGCCTTGCTCGCGGCATAACTAGTCATGCCGGGCATGCCGACTGTGTGACCAACGAAGGTGGAGGTGAAGATCAGCGAACCGCCGCCGCGCTCGATCATTGCCGGCACCTGGTATTTGGCGCCGAGAAACGCGCTGGTGAGGTTGGTGTCGAGCGTCTCGCGCCATCCTCCAGCGGCAGGTCCGAAATCGGCCCCATCCGGCCAACGGCGCCGGCATTGTTGAAGGCGATGTCGAGCCCGCCGAACTTTTCGACCGCCAGATCGACAAGGGCCTTTGCATAGGCTTCGTCCCTGACATCGCCGGCAAGCGCGATGGCCGCGCCATCATTGTCTTCTATCTCGGCGACGAGCGTATCGAGCTCGGCCTGACGGCGGGCGGCGACGATGACCTTGGCGCCTTCCTCGGCAAAGAGTTTTGCCGAGGCCCGGCCGATGCCGGAACTGGCGCCGGTGACGATGGCGATCTTGTTTGCGAGTGCGAACATTTTTGCATCCTTTTCTTCGCGCCGGCCTGACCGGCAGTTGGGGTGCTTGGTCGCAGATCGAGGCAAGGCGAGCCACCCGATACGTGCCAAGATGCTGGAAAGCGCCGACGCACCAGATGCGTCTTTTTCACCACGGCGCAAAACGGCAAGCGCCGTCGCAAACAGCGCAAGGGTGGAAGCGCTGTTTCGCTAGTGATACACCTCGCGCGCCGGGACCGAACGAACGCCGGCCGCCATTCGCGAAGCCTTTTTGGGGCGAGGTTGGGACGTTGAAGAAATATTCGGTATTCGCCATCGCCCGGGAAGCCATGCGCGGCCACAAGGGCTGGGAGGAACAGTGGTCCTCGCCTGAGCCCAGGAAAGAATACGACGTCATCATCGTCGGCGCCGGCGGCCATGGCCTGGCCACCGCCTATTACCTCGCCACGGTGCACGGCATCACCAATGTCGCGGTGCTGGAAAAGGGCTGGCTCGGCGGCGGCAACACCGGCCGCAACACCACCATCATCCGCTCCAACTATCTCTATGACGAGAGCGCCGGCATCTACGACCACGCGCTGAAGCTGTGGGACGGGCTCAGCCAGGAGCTCAATTACAACGTCATGTATTCGGCGCGGGGCGTCATGATGCTCGCGCACAATGTGCACGACGTGCAGGTGCTGAAGCGTCACGTTCACGCCAACCGGCTGAACGGCATCGACAATGAGTGGCTGACGCCGGAGCAGGCGAAGGAATTCTGCCCACCGCTCAACACCTCCAAGGAGGCGCGCTATCCGGTGGTCGGTGCGTCGCTGCAGCGGCGCGGCGGGACGGCCCGTCATGACGCCGTTGCCTGGGGCTATGCGCGCGGCGCCTCGGCGCGCGGCGTCCACATCATCCAGAATTGCGAGGTCAGCGGCGTCAAGCGGGCCGCGAACGGCGCGGTCATGGGCGTCGACACGACGCGCGGCTTCATCGGCGCCAAGAAGGTCGGCGTCGTCGCCGCCGGCCATTCCTCGGTGATCATGAACATGGCCGGCGTGCGCATGCCGCTGGAGAGCTATCCGCTGCAGGCGCTGGTGTCGGAGCCGGTCAAGCCGGTGGTGCCCTGCGTGGTGATGTCGAACACCGTGCACGCCTATATCTCGCAGTCCGACAAGGGCGAGCTGGTGATCGGCGCCGGCACCGACCAGTATGTCTCCTATTCGCAGACCGGCGGCCTGCACATATTGCAGCATACGCTGGACGCCATCTGCGAGATGTTCCCGATCTTCACGCGCATGAAGATGCTGCGCTCGTGGGGCGGCATCGTCGACGTCACGCCCGACCGCTCGCCGATCCTGGCCAAGACGCCGGTGCCCGGCCTCTATGTCAATTGCGGCTGGGGCACGGGCGGCTTCAAGGCGACGCCGGGCTCGGGCCATGTCTTCGCCCACACCATCGCCAAAGACGATCCGCACCCGATCAACGCGCCTTTCACCATCGAGCGCTTCCGCACCGGACGGCTCATCGACGAGGCGGCGGCGGCGGCGGTGGCGCACTGATGATGGCGCAGATGGCTGTCGCGATGCCGCTGATGCTGGCGGGGGAACAAGTGCTTGCGGGGGAACGGGGCATGTTCCATTTTCCCTCGCCGGACGAAGTGCGCACGCAGCCGATCAGCCGCACCGGCAACGAAACCGTCTGGCCGTTTTCGGTCGATGACGGCACGCTGGCCTGCGTCTGGAGTGGCGGCCAGAGAGTGGTGATGTTCTTCGAGGGACGACCCGAAGGACTCGACGAGGCCGAGACATTCCAGCCGCGTCAAGTCATCGTCACCACCGATCCGATGCAGCTCACCCTCGGCAACATGGCGTCCCGCGATCTGTTTCGTCCCGCTGCAAGCGTGGAAGAGCGCATCCGGCTCGTCGCACCGTTCGCGACCTTGGGACAGAAGCTTTGCGATCAACCGGCGGGCGCCCACGTCGGCCACGGCGAATTGTAGGAACCAGGACAATGCTTCTCATCCGCTGCCCCTATTGCGAGGAAGAGCGTCCGGAACTCGAGTTCCGCAACGCTGGCGAGGCGCACATCGCGCGCTCGGCCAATATGGCCGGCGAGAGCGACGACGATTTTGAAAAGTTCTTCTTCATCCGCTCCAACCCCAAGGGCATCATTTATGAGCGCTGGCGGCACATGCATGGCTGTGCGCGCTTCTTCAATGCCGTACGCGACACCGTCACCGACAAATTCGTCATGACCTACAAGGCCGGCGAGCCCAAACCCACCAAGCTGCCGAAAAACTCCAACGAAGTGGTTGCCAAATGAGCGGCGCGTTCCGCATTCCCGGCGCTGGCCGCTTCAGCCAAGCCAAGACCGCGCGGTTCAGCTTCGATGGCCAGTCCTATGCCGGCATCGAGGGCGACACGCTGGCCTCGGCGCTGCTCGCCAATGGCGTCCATCTCGTCGGCCGTTCGTTCAAGTACCACCGTCCGCGCGGCATCCTGTCGGCGGGCGCCGAGGAGCCGAACGCCCTGGTCGAAATCAGGCGCGACGCGGCACGCAAGACGCCGAACGTGCGGGCGACCGTGCAGGAGCTCTATGATGGGCTTGATGCGCAGTCGCAGAACCGCTGGCCGTCACTGTCCTTCGACCTCGGTGCGGTCAGCGATATCGCCTCGCCGCTGCTTTCGGCCGGCTTCTACTACAAGACCTTCATGTGGCCGAAAGCGGCGTGGAAGACGCTCTATGAGCCAAAGATCCGCGCCGCGGCCGGTCTTGGCGTTTCCCCGGACCAGCCGGATCCCGACCATTATTCATCGCGCTATGCGCATTGCGACGTGCTGGTGCTGGGCGGCGGTGCGGCAGGCATCGCGGCAGCGCTTGCGGCGGCCGAGACCGGCGTGCGCGTCATCCTCGCCGACGAGCAGGCCGAGTTCGGCGGCAGCCTGCGTTTCGAGAGCGGCGCGAAGATCGACGGCCAGGACGGTTTTGCCTGGGCGCAAGCTGCCGTGGCGAAGCTCGCCGCGATGGACAATGTCCGCGTGCTGTCGCGCACGACGGCGTTCGGCTACTATGCGCAGAATTTTATCGGGCTGGTCGAGCGTGTCAGCGAACATCTGAGGACCCCCGGCCACGATCTGGCGCGCGAGCGGCTTTGGCAGGTCCGGGCCAAGCGCGTGGTGCTGGCCTCCGGTGCGATCGAGCGCCACATGGTGTTTGCCGACAATGACCGGCCCGGCATCATGCTGGCGGGTGCCGCGCGCACCTATCTCAACCACTATGGCGTCGCCGTCGGCAGGAATGTCGGCGTCTACACCGCCAATGATTCCGCCTATGCAGCGGCGATCGACCTGAAGAAAGCCGGCGTCAACGTGGCGGCGATCGTCGATCTGCGCGACAATCCGACCGGACCGGTGATCGACGAGGCGAGGGCGCTCGGCATCGAGGTCAATTTCGGCCGCGCGGTGATCCGCGCCGGCGGCAAGCTCAGGGTCTCGTCGATGACCGTGCAGCCGAAGAATGGCGGCGGCGAACGCACCATCGCGGTCGATGCGATACTGATGTCGGCCGGCTGGACGCCGTCGGTGCATCTGTTCTCGCAGTCGCGTGGAAAGGTCGCCTTCAACGACGAGACCAAGCGCTTCGTGCCGGGCATCTATGCGCAGGACTGCGTCTCGGTCGGCGCCTGCAACGGCACCGACGGGCTGTCTGCGACGGTCGATGAGGCCTATGCGGCAGGCGCCAAGGCGGCCAGGGATGCGGGTGCCAAAACCGCCAAGGGCAGCAAGCCGAAGGTAGACGCCTCGGAGAGCTGGTCGCGCGGCATGCTGGGTGCAGCGCCCGGCGCCGGGTCGGATACGACGGTGAAGGCCTTCGTCGATTTCCAGAACGACGTCACCGCCAAGGACATCCGCCAGGCGGTGCACGAAGGCATGCGCTCGATCGAGCACGTCAAGCGCTTCACCACCAACGGCATGGCGACCGACCAGGGCAAAACCTCCAACATGCACGGCTTGGCGATTGCCGCCGAGACGCTGGGCAAGCCGATCCCGGAAGTCGGCCTGACCACGTTCCGGGCGCCCTATACGCCGGTCACCTTCGGCGCGATCGTCAGCCATGCGCGAGGTCCGCTGTTCGACCCGACACGCAGAACCGCGATCCATCCCTGGGCCGAGGCGCAAGGTGCCGTGTTCGAGGATGTCGGCCAGTGGAAGCGCGCCTGGTATTTCCCCAAGGCGGGCGAGGACATGCACGCGGCGGTCGACCGCGAATGCGTCGCCGTGCGCAAGACGGCTGGCCTGTTCGATGCCTCGACGCTGGGCAAGATCGAAGTGGTCGGGCCGGACGCGGCCAAATTCATGGAGCTGCTCTACACCAACCCATGGGAGAAGCTGGAGCCCGGCCGCTGCCGCTACGGCATCATGCTGCGCGAGGACGGGTTCATCTATGATGACGGCGTCGTCGGCAGGCTGGCCCCCGACCGTTTCCACGTGACGACGACGACCGGCGGCGCGCCGCGCGTCATGAACCATATGGAGGACTATCTCCAGACCGAGTTCCCGCATCTCAATGTCTGGCTGACCTCGATCACCGAGCAATGGGCTGTTATCGCGGTGCAGGGACCCAAGTCGCGCGACATCATCGCGCCGCTGCTCGAAGGCATCGACATGTCGGACGAGGCGCTGCCGCACATGTCGGTGCGCGAAGGCAAGATCTGCGGCGTGCCGACGCGGCTGTTCCGCATGTCGTTCACCGGCGAGCGCGGCTTCGAGGTGAACGTGCCGGCCGACTATGGCCAGGCGGTCTGGGAAGCGCTGTGGGCCGAAGGCCAGAAGCATGGTGCGGCTGCTTATGGCACCGAGGCGATGCACGTGCTGCGCGCCGAAAAGGGCTACATCATCGTCGGCCAGGACACCGACGGCACGGTAACGCCGAACGACGCCGGCCTCGATTGGGCGGTCGGCAAGAAGAAAACCGATTTCGTCGGTATCAGGGGTTTGACGCGGCCGGATCTCGTTGCCAAGGGCCGCAAGCAGCTGGTCGGCCTCAAGACCAGAGATTCCAAGGTGGTGCTGGAAGAAGGCGCGCAGATCGTCGAGGATCCGAAACAGGCGATCCCGATGAAGATGATCGGCCACGTCACCTCGAGCTACTGGTCGGAAAATTGCGGCCGCTCGATCGCTCTGGCGCTGGTCGCCGGCGGCCGCGACCGGATGGGCGAGACCCTCTATGTGCCGATGCCGAACGGGGTGATCGAAGTGGAGGTTACCGGCATGGTGTTCTTCGACGAGACGGGAGGGCGCCTCAATGGCTAAGGCCGCTGCAAGAAAGACGGCTCCGGCTGCATCGCCTTCGGTCGAACGCCGTCCGGCGCTGGCTGGGCGCAGCACCACTGCCGCCAGCGTCAAGGTCGAGGTGCTGCCGCCGGCCGAGCGCGTTTCATTACGGGCGCCGGAGGCTTCGGTCGCAGCGCTTTCAAAGGCGCTCGGCGTGACCTTGCCGAACAAGCCGAAAACCGCTGCCGCGAACGGCGGGCGCACCGCTCTGTGGCTCGGCCCCGACGAATGGCTGGTCATCGATGAGGCCGACAACGATCCGCTCGCCGATTGCGCCAAAGTATCCGCGCTGCATTCGGCGGTCGGCGTCTCGCATCGCAACATCGCGATATCAGTGACGGGTGCCGGAGCGGCGGCGGCGATCAATGCGGGCTGCCCGCAGGACCTGTCGCTCGACGCCTTCCCGGTGGGAGCAGCGTCGCGCACCATCCTGGGCAAGACCGAGATCGTGCTGCTGCGCACGGGTAACGACGCCTTCCGGGTCGAATGCTGGCGTTCCTTCTCGGACTATGTCTTTACTTTGCTGTCCGAGGGATCGCGCGACGCGGCGGTCTGAACTCGGAACGTTTTGCAGGGCACGCTCGTTCTGCATCCGCACGCCGAGGGAGAATGCCGATGCCGTCGAATTCCGCGCCGAAGTCGCCGGTCATAAAGACATCGGCTGTCCGCTCGCTCGAACACGAGCGGCACGAAGCGCCGAGCGCCGAAGACGAACTCGAGGAAGGCCTCGAAGACACGTTCCCGGCCAGCGATCCGATATCCATCACTGGAACGGCCATTCCTGGAGCTCCGGCAAAACCAGGCAAGGCCAAGACCGTGCCCGGGCGCAAGAGGCGCAAGCCGTAGTTTCCATCGGGCAAGATCTCATCGGGCCTTCTCAATCCCCTTGGACATGCTATTTAAAGCGCTTTGGGAGATGAAAATGCCGACAAAAGCGATCGTATGGGGCGAGAACGTCCACGAGCAGACCAATGAAGCCGTGCGCGACCTCTATCCCTTGGGGATGCACGGCACCATTGCCGCCGCCCTCAACCAGGACAAGGGCATCGAGGCGACCACCGCCACCTTGCAGGAACCCGAACATGGCCTGAGCGAGAAGCGCCTGGCGGCCACCGACGTGCTTTTGTGGTGGGGCCACGCGGCGCATGGCGAGGTCAAGGACGATATCGTCGAGCGGGTGCAGAAGCGGGTCTGGGAAGGGATGGGCCTGATCGTGCTCCATTCCGGCCACTACTCGAAGATATTCAAGCGGCTGATGGGCACGCCCTGTTCGCTGAAATGGCGCGAGGCGGGCGAGCGCGAGCGCGTCTGGGCGATCAACCGCGGCCACCCGATCGCGCAAGGCATCGGCGAGTGCCTGGAGATCGGCGAGACGGAAATGTATGGCGAGCCGTTCGCCGTGCCGGAGCCGCTCGAGACGGTGTTCGTCTCCTGGTACGAGGGTGGTGAGGTGTTCCGATCCGGGCTGACCTACCAGCGCGGTGCAGGACGGATCTTCTACTTCTCGCCCGGCCACGAGACCTATCCGATCTATCACAATGAGGGCGTGCAGCAGGTGCTGCGCAACGCCGTCCATTGGGCGCACAACCCGGCGCCGGCCTGGTCCGGCATCACCAACGCGCCGAACGTGCCGACGGATGCGGCCAAGGAGAAGATCGTGCAGAAGGGGCTGCGCCTGCATGCCGACGGCGACAAGGGCCTGAGTTGATTCGGGCCTGAGCTGATCGGGGCCTGAATTGCTTAAGGCGTGAGTTGATTGGGGCTTGGGGCTAATGCACCGAATTCTTCTGCTCGGCACCGGCGGTATCGCCGGGCATCATGTCGAGGAGTTTGCCGAGATCCCGGGCTGCAGCATCGTCGCCTGTGTCGACCAGGTGCCCGGCCGCGCCGCAGCGTTTGCCGCCGTCAGCAAGATCGGCGAATCTTTCGAGAGCCTGGAGGCGGCGATCGCCTGGGGTCAGTTCGATGCCGCCATCAACGCGACGCCGGATGGTGCGCATATGGCGACGACGCTGGCGCTGCTTGCCCAGGGAAAGCATGTGTTTTGCGAAAAGCCGCTGGCGCCGAACCACGCCGACGCGCTTGATATGACCGAAGCGGCCGAGGCTGCAGGGGTGGTCAACATGGTCAACCTGACCTATCGCAACTCACCGGCGATTCATGAAGCGCGGCGCATGGTGCTGGCCGGCGAGATCGGCGAGCTGCGCCATGTCGAGGCGAGCTACCGGCAAAGCTGGCTGGTCAGCCAGTCATGGGGCGACTGGCGGGTCGAGGACAAATGGCTGTGGCGCTTGTCCAGCCGGCACGGTTCAACCGGCGTGCTGGGCGACGTCGGCATCCACATCCTGGACTTCGCCACCTATGGCGCCGATCAGGACATCGTCAGCCTCCACGCCGATCTGGTGACGTTTCCGAAGGCCGAGGGCGAGCGCATCGGCGACTATCTGCTGGATGCCAATGACAGCGTGGCGATGACGGCCCGGCTCAGTTCCGGCGCGCTCGCCACGATCGCGGCGAGCCGCTACATGACCGGCCACGCCAACGATTTGTCGCTGGCCCTGCACGGCACCAAGGGCGCCATCAGGGTCGAGACCGACGGCAAGGCATCTAACCTGTCGGCCTGTCTCGGCGGCGATGTCGATCTTCAGCAATGGCGAACGCTGGCGCTGCCCAGTGTCAAGCGCAATGCGCGACGCTTTGCCGATGCGCTGGATACAGGCCGGAATGGCGATCCGTCGTTCCGGCGTGCCGCCGACATGCAGAAGCTGATCGACGCAGCCTTTGAGAGTTCAGCGGCGAAGCTGCCGATTTCGGTCGGCTGAAACTGGCCGGCTTGTGCCGGCCAGACGTGATTTCCGCAGATATCAGAATGCGCTCGGCACAATCCACGGATTGATGCTGATGCCGAGGCGCGGGCCCTTGCCTTCAGCGGTGTTTTGCGTGGCACCCTTCTTCTCGACCGAACCGGTCGAAGCGCAATCGAGCTTCACGTTGGTCTTGGTGTCAACGCAGGCCGCCACCGGCGCATGCTTGACGGGGTGGGTGGTGTTGGCGGCGAAGGCCGAGCCCGAAAGTGCCAGCACGGCGGCGAGGGTGAGGAGTGTCTTTTTCATTGTCAGTCTCCGTTTTCGACGGGTAAATTTCTCTCGTACATGTACGATACACTGTACATATACGCCCGTCGATCGCGAAGTTCAAGGAAAACCGTACGCGTACAATAAATTTTTTGTTAACCAAGAAACCCCCAGTCTGGAGGGGATACACAAACCAAAGGAAACGGGGTTCAGCAGTTGACCGGTGTCTCGGTCAGCGGCGGGACGTTTTGCGTGCTGAGCGTGGCGAGCGTGAAATCGCACATCCGCTTCACGAAGGCCTGCGGATCGCCGAAAGGGTAAAAAGGAAAGGTGATGAGCAGCGAGATCGTGCCGTGTCCGACCGCCCAGAGCATGGTGGCGATGGCGCGCGGATCGCCCTGCAATTTGCCGGCGGCGACGCAGGCCTCGACCCTGCTGATCAGCACCTTCATAGCAGGGTTGCTCTCTTCCATTTCGTTGTAGCCTTCTGGCAGCTTGGTCTTTTCGGTCATGAACACGGTGCGGTATTCGTTGGGATTGCCGAGTCCGAAAGCGGCATATTCGGTCATCACCGCCTGCAAGGCCTCGATCGGATCGTCGGACGGATGCTCCTCGATGCGGCGGGCAAGCGTCTCGAATGCATCCTCGGCCAGAGCGAACAGGATGTCCTGCTTGTCGGCGAAGTAGGAATAGACCGACATCGGGGCGTAGCCGACCCGCTTGGCCAGCTTGCGGATGGTCAGGCCTTCATAGCCTTCCTCCTGGACGAGCTTGTGCGCGGCCTCGACCAGTTCGGAGCGCAGTTCGGCCTTTTGTTTCTCGCGGCGTGTCGGGACGCTCGGCGGCAAGATCTGGTGCCTTTGGTTGGTTGGTGTCTGGCTAAATTATATACGCTGTACGGAAACGGACAAGAGCGCGGGAGGTTCCCAAGCGGTATGCTTCGGATCGTGCCGACGCTTGTCGAAGTTGGCGGCACCCGTGATCAGCACCTTTGCTCCGTCAAAGCGGCCCATCACGCCTCCTTGTCGATCAGCTTCGCGGCAAGACGCGAAAGCAGCTTCACCGCCTCGCCATAGGTCCGGGCTTTTTCCGGATTGGAGGCGTTGCCGTCCAGCGCCCGCTTGTAGACGCCTTGGCAGATCGCGGCCAGCCGGAAGAAGGAAAAGGCCAGGAAGAACGTCCAGTTGCCGATACCGGTGAGCCCGCGCCGCCGGCAGTAGGCGGCGACGTAGTCCGTTTCGGAGGGCAGCCCGAGCGCCGCGCGGTTGATGCCGCCCAGGCCGCGAAAACCCGACGCGTGCGGCAGCCGCCATTGCATGCACTGATAGGCGATATCGGCGAAGGGGTGGCCCGATGTCGACAGTTCCCAGTCGAGCACCGCCAGAACCTTTGGCCGGTCCGGCGCGAAGATCAGATTGTCCAACCGGTAATCGCCATGCACCAGCGAGACGCGGCCGTCATCGGCGGGCATATGCGTCTCCAACCAGGCAATCAGCCGATCCATATCGGCGACGGTGCCGGTTTCCGAAGCGCGGTACTGGCTCGTCCAGCGCGCCAGCTGGCGCTCGAAATAACTGCCCGGCCGGCCGAAATCGCCGAGTCCCACTGTTTCGACATCGACCTCGTGCAGCGCGGCAAGAGTGGCGTTCATGGCATCGTATATGGCGGCGCGTTCTTCGTTGTCGCGAGCCTCCGGCAGGGCCGGATCCCAGAAAATGCGGCCGTCCAGGAAATCCATCACGTAGAACATGCGGCCGATGGGCGAGTCTTCCGCCGACAGATGCAGCATGTCAGGAACAGGCACGGCGGTGCCGGCAAGCGCGCTCATCACCCTGAATTCGCGGTCGACCTGATGCGCCGATTTCAGCAATTGCCCCGGCGGCTTGGCGCGCAGCACGTAACGGCCGCTTGCCGCCGTCAAAAGGTAGGTCGGGTTCGATTGGCCGGATTTGAACTTCTCAACTGCCTCAAGGCCGGAAAAGCCAGGTATGTTCGCCTTGAGGTAAGGCGCAAGCGCTGCCTGGTCGAGAACGGGATCACTCATGCCGTCTCGGGCTGGCGTTCTATCAAGGTCAGCGTCAGCCAGCGCGCGGTCAGCGCCGGCTTCTTCGAACCCTCGATCTCGATCGTCACGTCATGCGCGGTCTGCACCCAGCCCGACGGCCTGACCTTGACGTCGGCCAGCACGAAACGCGTGCGGATGCGCGCGCCGGTCTTCACCGGCGCCAGGAAGCGCAGCGAATCGAAGCCGTGGTTGACGCCCATCTTGCCGTTTTCCAGCGGCGGCATGGTCTCGAAAGTCATCGCCGACAACAGCGACAGCGACAGGAAGCCGTGCGCGATGGTGCCGCCGAACGGCGTTTCGCGCATGGCCCGCTCCGGATCGCAGTGGATGAACTGGTGGTCGTCGGTGGCGTCGGCGAACTGATCGATCATGCGTTGCGTGACCGCCCGCCACGGCGACACGCCAACCTCCTTGCCGACACTGGCCAGAAGCACATCGAGACTGATCGGTTCCACGCTCATGTCCTCCAGTTCCCCCCGGCTTCTGTGGCCGGAAAATGTCATTCCTTGAACAAGGTCAGCCCATGCTGCACCGACTGTCCGCCGTCGATCGGCAGAATGGCGCCGGTGATGTAGCTGCCTGCACGGCTGCACAAATAGAGCGTTGCGCCGGCAATGTCATCCGGTGCGCCGATACGGCCGATCGGAACATGGCTGCCGACGTGCCTGGCCTGCTCATCCGTGCCCGTGGCGAATGCCGTCATCCGGCTCTGGAAGGGGCCGGGAGCGAAGGCATTGACGGTGATGCGGCGGCCGGCGAACTCGAGCGCAAGGGTGCGGGTCAGATGATGCACGGCTGCCTTGGACGCCGTGTAGGAATAGGCGTCGTCGGCCAGCGGCTGCGTGCCCATCACCGAACCGAGATTGATCACCCTGGCCGGATCGGCGTCGCTGGCGGCAGCGTCGAGCAGTGGCAGCAATTCGCGGGTCAGATGGAAGACCGCGGTGACATTGACGCCAAACACCTTGGCCCAAGCCGAATAGGGGAAGCTTTCCAGCGGCGCGCCCCAGGAGACGCCGGCATTGTTGACCAGAATATGCAGTTTCCCGGTCCGCGCCTTGACCGCGGCGACGAGTGCAGCGATGCCGGCTTCGCTAGAAACGTCCCCGGCGAAGCCCTCGGCCCGGCCCGGTGCACCAAGCTCGTTCAACTCTTCGGCGACCTGGATGCAATCCTCGCCCTTGCGCGACGCGATCATCACGCTGGCGCCGGCCCTGACCAGCCCGGTCGCCGCCATGCGGCCTATGCCGGTCGCGGCACCCGTCACCAGCGCGGTCTTGCCGGCCACCGAAAACAGCTCGTCCAGATAGCTCATCACAATCCTCCGCGCTCGGCATGCGGGCAAACAGTTCGCGTTGACAAGGCTATCCGAAGTACGGTCATCCTTGCCACTGACAAAATGCCTGGCATGCATGAAGGGTTAGCGACCGATGACGGAGATGAATCTCGGCATGACCGAGCGGCTGAAGCCGATCCACACGCGCGTCGCGGCCATGGTGCGCGACGAGATCATGCCGCTCGACAGGGAATTTCTGAGCGAGGTGGGCAAGGCAGGCAACCGCTGGGTCTACAGTGCGCGCCAGAGCGAGATCCTCGAAGGGCTGAAGAAAACCGCAAGGGAGCGCGGCCTGTGGAATTTCTGGCTGACCGGCTCGGAACGCGGCTACGGCCTTTCCACCGTCGAATATGCCTATCTGGCCGAGGAGATGGGCAAGGCGCATCTCGGCGCCGAGACCTTCAACTGTTCGGCGCCCGACACCGGCAATATGGAGGTGCTGGAACGGTACGGCTCGGCCGACCACAAGAAAGAATGGCTGGAACCGCTGATCGAGGGCAAGATCCGCTCGGCCTATCTGATGACCGAGCCGGATGTCGCGTCGTCCGATGCCACCAACATTGCCATGCGCTGCGAACGCCAGGGCGACGACTACGTGCTCAACGGCGAGAAATGGTGGGCTTCGGGCGCCGGCGATCCGCGCTGCGCCATCTACATCGTCATGGTCAGGACCGGCGGCGATGACGAGCCGCAGCACCGCCGTCATTCGATGATCCTGGTGCCATCAGGCACAAGGGGTGTGACCAAGGTCCGGGCCATGCAGGTTTATGGCGATGACGACGCGCCGCACGGCCACATGCACCTTCGCTTCGACAATGTGCGGGTACCGACATCGAACCTGATCCTCGGCGAGGGCAGGGGGTTCGAGATCGCGCAAGGGCGGCTCGGTCCCGGCCGCATCCACCATTGCATGCGCGCCATCGGCCAGGCCGAGATGGCGCTCGAGATGCTGTGCCAGCGTTCCTTGCGCCGCGAGGCCTTCGGCCAGAAGCTGGCAAAGCTCGGCGCCAATTTCGACATCATCGCCGAATGCCGCATGGAGATCGAGATGGCCCGGCTGCTCTGCCTCAAGGCGGCGTGGATGATCGACCAGGGCGACGCCCGCGCCGCAGCCCCCTGGATCAGCCAGATCAAGGTGGTGGCACCCCGCGTCGCGCTCAAGGTCACCGACGAGGCGGTGCAGATGTTCGGCGCGCAAGGCATCAGCCAGGACACGCCGCTGGCGCGGTCGTGGACGCATCTGCGGACCTTGCGCCTTGCCGACGGGCCGGACGCCGTGCATCGCCGTCAGGTGGCGCGCACCGAGCTGAAGAAATACACGCAAGAAAAGGTCTGAGCGCCGGCATCGTCATCTGGCGATGCCGACAGTCCAAGCACGGAGTGTTCCAATGGCCGTCCCCTCCGAAATGAAGGCGCTGCTGCTGGTCGGCGACGGCTACACCAGGACGCCGAGCGGCAGTGTGCTGGAGGCGATGGAGCCGTATCTCGAGCCGGGCAACATCGCGGTGCCGACACCCGGACCGACGCAGGTGCTGATCAAGGTCAGCCTCGCCTCGATCAACCCCTCCGACATCGCCTTCGTCAAGGGCCAGTACGGCCAGCCGCGCGCCAAGGGACAGCCGGCCGGCTTCGAGGGCGTCGGCATCGTCGTCGCCAGCGGCGACGAGACCTATCCCCAAAGCCTGATCGGCAAGCGCGTCGCCTTTGCCACCGGCGTCACCAACTGGGGCTCGTGGGCCGACTATGCCGTCGCTGAAGCTGCTGCATGCATTCCGCTGCTCGACACGGTCCGCGACGAGGATGGGGCGGCGATGATCGTCAACCCGCTCACCGCGCTCGCCATGTTCGACGTCGTCAAGGAGGAAGGCGAGAAGGCCTTCGTCATGACCGCCGGCGCCAGCCAGCTCTGCAAGCTGATCATTGGCCTGGCCAGCGGAGAGGGCTTCCGGCCGATCGTCACCGTGCGCCGCGACGACCAGATCGCGGCGCTGAAAGCGCTCGGCGCGGCGCACGTCCTCAACGAAAAGGCGCCGGATTTCAAGGCAGCGCTGCGCGAGGTGATGAAGGCCGAACAGCCGCGCATCTTCCTTGACGCGGTGACCGGGCCGCTGGCTTCCGCCATCTTCGACGTCATGCCGAAGCGTTCGCGCTGGATCATCTATGGGCGGCTCGATCCCGAACACACTGTTATCCGCGAGCCCGGCCAACTGATCTTCCAGCACAAGCATATCGAAGGGTTTTGGCTGAGCGAGTGGATGCGCCAGTTCCGCGATCGCCGCGGCCCGGCGATCCTGGAAGCGCAGAAGCGTTTTTCCGATGGGCGCTGGTCGACCGACGTGACGGCGGTGGTGCCGCTTGCCGAGGCGATGGCGCGGGTGCCAGCGGAACTGGCCAAGCCGAACGGCAAGGTGTTCATCCGGCCTTAGGCCAATTCGAAAGATTCGAGCAGCTTGGACGGGAGGGGCCTCGGAGGGCTTTGCGGGCAGAGATTGCCGGTTATCCGCCGACGCGGGACCGTCAGGCCGATATCCTGGTCCATCAAGCCCCCTATGCCACGCCGCTGCGTCCGTGATATGCCGCCGCCATCGAATGCCGGGACAGGCTGGACTGAGCCTGTTCCGGGATTGTGTGGGGTGCCTTGATGACGATTTCCAAGCCGGTTTTCGACCGTTTGGGGTTTGGCCTGTGGATCGGAGCGTTCCTGGTCGTTCTTGCCATGGTCCTGTGGTCGCCGTACACGCGGACGGTATGGAAGGCCTATATAGATGGCAGCGAGGCGCTTCTGGCCGGTCTGCCACTCTACGACGCCCAATCCGAGATGGGGTATCTCTACGCGCCGGCCTTCGCCGCGCTCTACACTCCAATAGTCAAGCTCGGTCCGCATCTGGGCGGCGTGATGTGGCACTCCCTCGGGTTTGCGGTGCTGACCTATGCCGCGATGCGGCAGGTGCGCAAGCTCGGTGGTGACGAGTTGATGTGGCTGCTTTCTTTCGGCCTCTTCCTCGCTGTGCCGATGGCGCTCGGCGCGATCCGCAACGGCCAGGCGACGATCCTTTTGACCGGCGCTTGCTGGCTTCTCACATTGTCGGCGCTGGAAGGACGACGGGCGGAGACGTTCTTCTGGGCTTCGCTCGCCATCATCGCCAAGCCGACCGCGATCATAATGCTGTTGTTGGTAGGAGCCCTTCGGCTTCGGTTGATACCGGTGCTGGTGCTGGCGGTGCTGTTCGTGCTCGCACTGCCTTACGCTTTTGCTCCCGCCGGCTATCTCAACGATCAGTATCGTGTCTTCGCCCAGATGCTGACCTCCATGGCCGTCGAGAACACCAGCCATTTCGTGTCCACCGATTTCACGGCACCGTTCACCACGATAGGGCTGCCGATACCGGAATTCGGCGCAACGATCGTGCGCATGGTCATGGCCCTGCTTACGCTTTCAGCCGTCATCTGGTTCGACCGCAGGCTCGAACAGGGAAAGGCGGCGCTGGCGATCTTCCTGACGGCCACCTTCTACATGTGCGTCTTCAACCCGCGCGTCGAACCCAACACCTTTGCCATGATCGCGGTACCAGCCGGTCTTGCCATCGCCCTGTTGTGGCGCGAAGAACGGGGCGGCGTCCTCGCCTCGGTGCTGTCGATGACGCTGTTCGTGACCGGGCTGAGCGGCGTCGAGCGCCATGTGCACGATTTCCTCTTCCCCTGGTTCCGGCCGGTCGCTGTCACTTTCATCGCCGGTTCGCTGATCTGGTGGTTCTGGGCCAAGGCACGGGAAAAGGTGGTGAATGCGGGAGTCGCGAATGGCTGAGTTGCGACAGAGCCTCGATATCGTTGCGCCATTCTTCAACGAGGCGGCATCGGCATCGGCCTTCGCGCGCCTGCTAGGCGAGCTCGAAGCGGCCGTGGCACAGCGCTTCGGCATGACCGTGCACAAGATCCTGGTCGATGACGGCAGCGGTGACGATGGCGCTGGACGATTTTCGCAAGCGCTGACGGGATCGTGGGAGATCGTCCGCCTCAGCCGCAATTTCGGCAAGGAAGTCGCTGTACTCGCCGGCCTCGACCAGTCGCGCGGCGACATGGTGCTGATCATGGACGCCGACCTCCAGCATTCCCTGGACATCAGCCTGAAGCTGATCGCCGAGCTGGTGGACCATCCGGACATCGACGTCGTCTTTGCCCAGAACGACCGCCGCGAGGCGAGCTGGCGGCGCAGCCAGCTTGCACGGCTTTTCTACAGCCTGATCAACAGCAGTCAGCGTTTCGATATTCCCGAAAATGCCGGCGACTTTCGCGTCATGCGCGGCGCTGTCGCGCGCGCTCTGACCAGCCTGCGTGACAAGCGTCGCTTCAACAAGGGCCTGTTTGCCTGGGCCGGCTTTCGCCAGAAGGCGTTGCCCTATTCGCCGGAAGGCCGCGCCAGCGGCACATCGAAATGGAGCCGGCTCAACCTCATCGCCTTCTCGCTGGAGGGGTTCACCTCGTTCTCCGTCATTCCGCTACGCCTGATCAGTCTTAGCGGGCTGCTCGCGGCGATGGCCGGCGCGCTCTATGGCGCCAAGGTGTTCTTCGAGGTGATCTTCTACGGCATTGCCGTTCCGGGCTACCCCAGCCTGCTGGTTGCCGTCGTTCTGCTCGGCGGCCTCAACCTGACCCTGCTTGGCCTGATCGGCGAATATGTCTGGGTGACGCTCAGCGAGAGCAAGGATCGGCCGGTCTATCTCGTGCGCGATGTCGTGCGCAGCGAGGCCCCCGCCGACCGGCCGGAGCCGGGCACTTCGAACAGATGACGCGGCGCATTCGCCTGATCGCTGACGATTACGGCCTGGCGCCTGGCGTTTCCGCCGGGATTCTCGATCTTCTCGATCGGGGGCGCCTGACCGGCACCAGCTGCATGACCGGCTTTCCCGAGTGGGCAAAGGAGGCAGAGCGCATAAAACCGCTGTGCGGCCGGGCCGCGGTTGGGCTGCACCTCACCTTGACCGACCAGTTGGCCGCCACCGGCCGGTCGGCCTTGGCGCCGGAAGGCCGGCTGCCACCGCTCCGCGCACTGGCCTTGCCTGTTCTGCGCGGCCGCATCGGCGACCGCCATGTCCATGCCGAGCTTGACGCCCAGTACGGCCGCTTCGTCGAGGCGCTTGGCCGCCGCCCCGATTTCGTCGACGGGCACCAGCATGTGCATTTCCTTCCCGTTGTGCGCACATGGCTGCGCACACGGTTTCCAGAAGGCGCCGACAGGCCGGCCCTGCGCGGCGCCCCGGCGCTGGCCGCAGGGTCGAAAGTCGCCGCCATTGCCGCGCTGGCTGCCGGGTTCAACCGCTCGATGCAGCGCGCGGGCTTCATCGTTTTCCAGCCGCTCGCCGGCATCTATGACTGGCGACAGCCCGAAAAGTTCGCTGCGGTTCTGCAGGCGGCCGTCGAAGGGTTGCCGGAGCGAGGGCTGTTCATGTGCCATCCCGGCCATGTCGACGAGACGCTGCGCGCGCGCGACACCATGCAAGATGTGCGCGAGGTGGAATTCGCGGCCCTCGCATCGGACGAATTCGGCGCTGGTCTGGCCCGCGCCGGCGTCGAGATCTTGGACGGCAAGAGATGAGCGAAGCCGATCGGCCCCAGCGTTCGGCCGGCAGCAAGATCGTCCGCTTCGCCATTGTCGGACTGGCGAACACGGCCATCGACCTTGCCAGCTTCTTCCTGCTGCTCAAGCTCGGGGTTCCGCCGGTGCCGGCCAACATCGCTGCCTGGTTCGTCGCCGTCACCTTTTCCTTCGCGGCGAACGGCTTGTGGTCGTTCGAGCGCAATCGAGCCATCCGGCTGCATGATGCGTTCCTTCGTTTCGCCACGCTTGGAGCGCTGATTTCGCTCGGTGTCTCCAGCCTCTCGATCGCGCTATTCGCCGGCATAATCGGGGTGTGGCCGGCGAAAATCGGGGGCGTCGTGGTGGCGGCGGTGCTGAATTTCCTCGCCGCGCGCTGGTCGATCGAAGGTCGGTTGCTGAGATAGCCGGAATTATTTTTCTTACGAAATTCCGGACGAAAAACCGCTACACACTTTCCTGGAATTTCTATTCTGCCGGCTCCACATTGGTGTAGGCGGCTTCCTCCAACTCGCGCTTCAGCCGGGCTTCCTCGTGGGTCTTCGGCGTGACGAAGCGGCCAAGCAGGAGATAGGCGACCGGCGTCAGGAACAGCGTCGAGACGGTGGCCAGCCCCAGGCCGCCGACGATGACCCAGCCGAGCGCGACGCGCGCCTCGGCACCGGCGCCGCTCGCCAGCACCAGCGGCAGGCCGCCGAGCACGGTGCAGATCATCGTCATCATCACCGGCCGCACGCGGATGATCGAGGCCTGTTCGATCGCCTCGCGCACGCCAAGCCCGCGGTCGCGCAACTGGTTGGCGAATTCGACGATCAGGATGCCGTTCTTGGCCATGACGCCGACCAAAAGCACCAGGCCGATCTGGCTGTAGGCGTTGAGACTGGTGCCCGAGAGGAGAAGCGCGAAAATCGCACAGGCCAGCCCGAGCGGCACCGTCGCCATGATGATGACGGCGCTGACAAAACTTTCGAACTGGGCGGCCAGCACCAAAAGGATAATGACCAGCGCGAAGCCGAAAATGGTGACCATGGCGCTGTTGGTCTCGCCTAGCGTCGCCGCCTCGGCCAGGGGCAGGATGCGGCTGCCTGGCGGCAGCAGCGGTGTGGCGATTTGCTCGGCGCGGGTGAGCGCGTCGCCAAGCGCGAAGTCGCCGCTGAGGTTGGAGGTGATCGCCACAGAGGGCTGCTGCTGTTCGCGCGACAGCGACGGTGGCACGGCGCGTTCGGTCAGCGTTGCGATGGTCGACATCGGCACGAAACGTCCGTCGGCTGTTTTCAGGAAGATGTTTTCCAGATCCGTCGGATCGTTGATCGGATTGGTGGTCGAGACCAGCTTCACGCCGTAGCTGCGGTCGGCGATGTAGACGTCGACGACGTCGTTGCCGTCGAGCATGGCCTGCAAGGTGTTGGCCAGTCCTGATATGTCGATGCCGAGGTCGGAGGCGCGCTCGCGGTCGATGGCCACGGCTAGCTGCGGCTGCGTCGGGTCGATGGACAGGCGCGGTGTCTGGAAGCGCGGGTCCTTCTGCATCTCGGCGATGATCTTCACGGCGGCATCGCCGAGTGCCTTGCGGTCGTTGCCGACCAGCGCGAACTGCAGGCCGTTGCCGGCGCCACGGATACCGAGGCTGTTGGGCTGCACCGGGAAGATGCGCACGCTCGGCACCTGCCTGGTCAGCTGGCTGATCTCGGCCATGATCTCCTGCTGGCTGCGGCTGCGCTCGTTCCACGGCGCCAGCGTCATCACCATGAAGCCGGAGTTGTAGGAGCCGTTCTGGCCGGCATTTTCGAAAGTGCTGCGGATCTCGCCGGAATCGCGCATCGGCTGGATCAGTCTCTCGATCTTCTGCATCTGCTGCGTTGTGTAGTCGAGGCTGACGCCTTGCGGGGCGCTGATGCGCAGAAGCACGGCGGCGCGGTCCTCGGTCGGCGTCAGCTCCTGGCGGATGGTGCCGAACAGCGTGAAGGCGGTGCCGGCGAACAGCACCGCGACCAGAAGCACGATCCATGGCGCGTCGAGGCAGGCGTGCAGGCTGCGCTTGTAGGCCGTATTGAGCGCGCCGCCGATGCGGGCGCCGATGCCATGGCCACCTTCGTGGTGGAGCGATGCGCTGGTCAGCATGCGCGAGGCGAGCATTGGGCACAGCGTCAGCGCCACCACGCAGGACAAGAGCACCGACATGGCAAGCACGAAGCCGAATTCGCGGAACAAGCCGCCGGTCTGGCCGGGCAGGAACGAGATCGGCACGAAGACGGCGACCAGCGTCAAGGTGGTGGCGATGACGGCGAAGAACACCTCCTGCGCGCCGAGCACGGCGGCGGCGCGCGGCCCCATGCCTTCGTTGCGTCGTCGCACGATGTTTTCGAGCACGACGATGGCGTCGTCGACGACCAGACCGGTCGCCAGCACCAGCGCGAGCAGGGTCAGGATGTTGACCGAGAAGCCGGCCAGATAGATGGCGGCGATGGTGCCGATCATGGCGACCGGCATCGACAGGCCGGGGATCAGCGTCGCACGCCAGTCGAGGAGAAACATGTAGATGACGATCAGCACCATGGTGACGGACAGGCCGAGCGCGATCTCGACCTCGTGCACCGCCCCCTTGACGAAGACAGCGTCGTCGCTGGTGATCTTGATCGACATGCCCTCGGGCAGGTTTTCCTGCAGCTTGGCGACGGCGGCCTGGACGCCGGTCGAGATGTCCAGCGTGTTCGATTCCGCCTGGCGGATGATGCCGATGCCGATGCCGGTCTTGCCGTCCGAGCGCAACGTGGTCTGGCCGACGTCGGGGCCGAGCGTGACGGTGGCGACATCGCGGATGCGCGTCGTGCCGCCGACAATTATGTTTTCGAACTCTTCAGGCGTGGTCACGTCGGCAGTCGTGCGGACGATCAGGTCCTGGTTGGTCGTGGTGATCGAACCGGCGGGGGAATCGAAGGCGACCGAGGCAAGGGCGGCCCTGAGGTCGGCGACCGTGAAGCCGAGGCTGGCCAGCTTGTTCTGGTCGACATCGATGCGGAAGATCTTGTCGCGGTCGCCATAGACCTGAACGTCGGCAACGCCGGGCACGGCGGCCAGCTCGTCCTCGATCTGGTCCTGGACCACCACGGTCATGTCCTGGATCGACATGTTGTCCGAGGTCACCGCCAGTCGCATCACCGCGTCGGAATTGGCGTCGGCCTTGACGATGCGCGGCGGATCGGCGGTGTCCGGCATCTGGTTGGCGACGCGGCCGACGGCATCACGCACGTCCGAGGCGGCGACATTCAGATCGACGCCATCGTTGAACTCGATGGTGACGCGGCTCGAGCCGAATGAGGAAGACGACGAGATCGACTTGACGCCGGAGACGCGGGCGACGGCGCCCTCGATGGTGTCGGTCAGTTCGCGATCGACGGTCTCGGCCGCCGCGCCCTCGAAGGTGGTGGAAACGGTGACCACCGCGCGATCGACGTCCGGCAGTTCGCGGATCTCGACGCCGTAGAAGGCGGCCAGGCCGGCGACCGCAATCAGTGTGTTCAGCACGAAGGCCATCACCGGCCTGCGGATGAACAGGGCGGTGAAGCCGGTCTCGCTGGCAGTGTTGGCGGGGCTGGTCATGTGCCTGCGGCGGCGTCCGCGGCGCGCTGCTCTTCGCCGGCGAGGCGGACCGCGCCGCCCTCGCTGACGCTCTGGGTGCCTTCTGTGACCACCATGTCGCCATTGTCGATCTCGGCGTCGATCAGCACGGTCTCGGTGTTGCGCTGTACGATGCGCACCGGGACCCGCCTGGCCTTGCCGTCCTCGATCTGCCAGACATAGGCGCCGTCCGCCCCCCACAGGATCGCCAGCGGGCTGACGGCCGGATAGGTTTGCCCCGGAAATTTCATGGTGATGCCGAACGACATGCCGGCGCGCAGTGAATCCGCCGGGTTGGCGATCTTGGCCTTGACCAGCAGGGTGCGGCTCTTTTCATCGATGTGGTTGTCAATGGCCGAAACGGTGCCGCTATAAGCATTGCTGGGATTGGCGATCGGCGTCGCCGTCAATTGTGCACCGATCTTGACGGCGGCAGCGAAGCGCTCGGGCACCAGGAAGTCGACCAGGATCGAGGACCGGTCGTCGAGCGTGGCGATGGCCGACTGGTTGGTGACATAATTGCCGGCCGAGATCGGCAGGATGCCGACGGTGCCGGCGATCGGCGCCAGAATCGACCGGCGCTGCAGTGCGAGTTCCGCATCCTGAAGCGCCAGCTTGGCGCCCGCCAGCACCACCTCGGCGTCAGCCACTGCGACTGGTGTCGCGGCATTGGAGGCACGAAGCGACCTGACACGGTCGAGTTTGGCCTGCGCATCCTGCAAGGCGAGCTTGGCGCGGTCCTGAGAGATCACTTCGGTCTCGGAATCCAGGGTGGCGAGAATCTGTCCCTTATCGACATGGCTGCCGGATTCGACCAGCAGTTCGGCGAGGCGGCCGGAGCTGTAGGGATTGACGGCCACCGAGGCGTTGGCACGGCCGGTGCCGATTGCCTGCAGGCGGTCGTTGATAACAGCCGAAGTGGCCGCAAGGGCGACCACGTTCACCCGCTGGTTGCCGCTATTGCGGCCGTTTGACTGCTTCGCGTTGGCGGCGCCGGTCTCAGCCGGGGGCGTTGCCGCGGAGGCCCAGTCGATGCCCCAGCGTGCCAGCACGTCCGGCGCGCCGGGATAAAAGCGCAGCCAGGCGGCTGCCGCCACCACCAGCACCACAAGTGCAAAAAGTATCTGTTTCCAGGCGGCCATCGGCACTCCGGTTGGTAAAACAATCCTTCCGTCTACCGGTTTCCCGAAATGAAGCAGACGCAGCGAGGCTATTGTAAGGCAAAGAAGCCGCCTCGATATCGCGTCTTTATGACAATTCTCCGGGGGCTGCGCACATTAAATATATGTAACGTTTGAGAAAATATGCATAACGCTTTGGATCATCACACAGGCACTAACGCAGACTTTCCATCTCGCGAATGCGTTTGGCGCCTTCTGCTTCCAGTTGCCTGGTGACGGCGCCGATCAGCGTTTCGGCGACGACGAAAAGGGCAGCCGAAGAGTCCCATGCCGACGGCACCGCGGTTCGTCCGGCGATAACATGACGAGCAAAGCGGGCGATCGGCGACAGCCACTGGTCGGTGAACAGCACGATCTGGACGCCACGCTGATGCGCCTTTTCGGCGAAGCGGACGAGGCTGTCCTGGTAGCGCCTGATGTCGAAGATCACCAGCACGTCGCGCTTGCCCATGTCGATCAATCGGTCGCGCCACATGCTCTCCTGCCCGGCGAGGTGAAAGACATCCGGCTGGATGACAGCGAGGTGGGCGGCCATGTAGCGCGCCAGCGGATCGGTGAAGCGGCCGCCGATCAGGAAGGTCTTGCCGCGCCGGTCCGCTAGCCGGGCGGCGATGTCGGCAAGCTGCCTGTCGGACAGGTGTCTGAACGTCTCGCGCATGTTGTCGAGCGTCGCTTCCAGCATCGGCGACACCGTCCCACCACCAGGCGAGGGCGGATTGAGCGTCCTTGTCGCCGGCGATTGCAGTTGCGCCGCCAGTTCGTCCTGCAGGCTCGACTGGAATTCCGGATAGTTCTGAAAACCCAGCCGGGCGACGAAACGCAGGATCGTCGGCGAGGAGACGCCCGCCGCGGCCGAGAATTCAGCGACCGTTTTCAGGCCGATCATCGGATAGTTGGCGATCAGTGTCTGGGCCGCGCGCCGTTCGCCGGCCGGCATCGTGCCGAGGCGATCGGCGATCAGTTCGGCAATGCTGGAAATCATGTTTTCCCCACCCCTGGCCCGGCCGAAGGCCTTTTCCGAGATCGCATTTGACAAAGCCGGACAAACTGTATGAAATCATCCACAGGGACGCAATGAGGCAAAATACGTAACATACGATACAGCGCTCCCCGGGGACGGCACAGTATGGAGAAAGCACGGCCCGCCAGCCTTGCATCGTCTGATACCGTAAGGGTGACGAACCCCGGCGGATCGAGCCCTTTCGTGCTGACTTGCGATCACGCCTCGAACTTCCTGCCGGCCGAATTCGGTACGCTCGGCCTTGCCGCCGAGGACCTGTCCCGTCACATCGCCTGGGATCCCGGCGCGCTGCCGGTTGCCCGCCGCATGGCGCAGGCGCTCGACGCGACGCTGGTGGAAACTCGTATTTCTCGCCTTGTCATCGACTGCAACCGGCCACTCGACGCGCCCGACCTGGTACCGCCGGTCAGTGAGACAACGGCCATACCGGGCAATGCCGGCCTGTCGGAGAGCGAGCGGGCGGCGCGTGTTGCCCTGTCATGGCAGCCGTTCCACAACACGATTGCCGGTATCATCGACAACAGGCTGTCACAGGGTCAGCAAACCCGGCTGGTTTCGGTCCACTCCTTCACGCCGGTCTACAAGTCCATGAGCCGGCCCTGGCATATCGGCATCATCCACGACGAGGATCGCCGGCTGGCGGCGCCGCTGATATCGGCGCTGAAGCGGCTTGCCGGCGTCACCGTCGGCGTCAACGAGCCTTATTCGCCTGATGACCGCGTCTATTTCACGCTGGAACGGCATGCGCGCTCGCGCGGCCTGCCCTGCGCGATGATCGAAATCCGCAACGACGAAATCGCCGGCGAGACCGGGCAGCGGAAATGGGCGGATCTGCTCACGGGCATTTTTTCGGATCTGGAGCCAGAGGAGGCCGGATATTCCAGATCGCATTCAGTCGGAAAGTCAGTTCAATCGGCCAATTAGAACCACAGGGGAATGAAAATGGCAGGACCGGATTATACGGACGTTGACAAGAAGGAGGACCTGAAGGTTCTCCATGGCATGGGCTATGCCCAGGAACTGTCGCGAAGCATGAGCCGCTTCTCGAATTTCGCGATATCGTTCTCGATCATCTGCATCCTTTCGGGCGGCATCAACTCCTTCGCGCAAGCCACATCGTCGATCGGCGGCGCAGGTGCGGGCATCGGCTGGATCGTCGGCTGCTGCGTGTCGGGCTTCTTCGCCCTTGCCATGGCGCAGATCGCCTCGGCATTTCCGACCGCCGGCGGCCTCTATCACTGGTCGTCGATCCTCGGCAACCGCTTCACCGGCTGGCTGACGGCCTGGCTAAACCTGTTCGGCCTGATCACCGTGCTCGGCGCCATCAACATCGGCACCGCTTTCTTCTTCGTTGGAACGTTCGGAAGCTGGTTTGGCATCACCGGCACGCCGGGCGAAATCGTCGGGTTCGTCGCCTTCATCACCGTGCTGCAGGCGCTGTTCAACCATTTCGGCATCAAACTGACGGCAATGCTCACCGATGCTTCGGGCTTTCTTATCCTGGGCGCAACAGCAGTGCTGATCGTGGCCTGCCTGGTGTTCGCACCGGCAATCGACATCAGCCGGCTGTGGACGTTCACCAACTATTCAGGCGATGCGGGCGGCGGTGTTTTTCCGCAAACCGACTCCATGAGCTACCTGTTCCTGCTCTGCCTGCTTCTGCCCGTCTATACCATCACCGGCTATGACGCCTCGGCCCACACCTCCGAGGAGACCGTCAAGGCAGCACACTCCGTCCCGCGGGCGATCGTTTCGTCGGTGCTGTGGTCGTCGCTGATCGGCTGGGTGATGCTGTGCGCAATCGTTCTCGCGATCCCGGACCTGGCTGCCGGCGCCAAGCAGGGATGGAGCGTATTCTTCTCGACAATGGATGCAATCCTGCCGGTGTGGCTGAAGGAACTGCTTTATTTTGCAATCCTGATCTCGCAATTCCTCTGCGGCCTCGCCACCGTGACCTCGGCTTCGCGCATGCTGTTCGCCTTCTCTCGCGACGGCGGCATGCCTGTTGGCTCCGCGGCTCTCGCCAAGGTCAACCCGACCTGGCGCACGCCGGTCAATGCGATCTGGACGGCCGCGATCCTCGAGATCCTTTATGTGTTCCTTGCCCAGTTTATTTCGATCGGCGGCACCAACATCTACACCATCGTCGTCAATTCGACGCTGGTGTTCCTGTTCCTGTCGTTCACCATCCCGATCGCACTCGGCATGGTCGCATTCGGCACGGCCAAGTGGCCCAATCCTGGCCCGTGGAACCTGGGCGCCGGACTGTTCAAGCTCTTCTGTGCGCTGTCGATTGTCGGCATGGTGATCATCTTCTACATCGCCATCCAGCCGCCGAACGACAAGGTGCTTTACATCACCATAGGCTTCATCTTGCTGACCGCCGTGCTTTGGTTCGGTTTCGAGAACCGCCGCTTCCAGGGTCCGCCGATCGGTGACCAGATTGCCAAACGCCAGGCCGCGATCAGGGCAGCCGAGGTGGCTATCGGCGAAGCTGGCGCCTGATATCGCCCTATATGGCCATGGCCGGCCTCGCGCCGGCCATGGCTACGTTTATCCCTTTCAATCGACAAGTGCTGGAGTGCCAAAGGAATGGCCGGAAATTTCTCGTTCGATCAGTTGAAGAAAGCGGTCTCCAGCGGTGAGATCGACACCGTGCTGGCCTGCATCGTCGACATGCAGGGACGGTTGGCGGGAAAACGCTTCCTGGCGCAGTACTTCATCGATTCCGCGCATGACGAAACGCATGGCTGCAACTATCTGCTGGCGGCCGACATCGATATGGAACCGGTGCCGGGCTACAAGGCCGCGAGCTGGTCGAAGGGCTATGGCGATTTCGTCATGAAGCCGGATCTCGCCACGCTGCGGCGCATTCCCTGGCTGGAAAAGACCGCACTCGTGATCTGCGACGTGCTCGACCACCACACCCATGATGACCTGCCGCACTCGCCGCGCGCCATCCTCAAGAAGCAGGTCAAGCGGCTGAGCGAGCGCGGCTATATCGGCTATTTCGCTTCCGAGCTCGAATTCTATCTGTTCAACGAGACATACGATTCTGCCCGAAAGAAGCACTGGCAGGGTCTCGACACCGCATCGCCCTATATCGGCGACTACCAGATCGGCATCACCACCAAGGAAGAAGGCGTCATGCGCCGGCTTCGCAATGAGATGGAAGCGGCCGGCATCCCGATCGAAAATTCCAAGGGCGAGTGGGGTCCGGGCCAGGAAGAGATCAATGTGCGCTATGCCGAGGCGCTCGACATGGCCGACCGCCACGTCATCCTGAAGAACGGCGCCAAGGAAATCGCCGAGTCCGAGGGCAAGGCGATTTCGTTCATGTCCAAGTATAATTACGGGCTCGCCGGCAATTCCAGCCACATCCACAATTCGCTGTGGAGCGCCGACGGCAAGACACCGCTGTTCTTCGACAAGACGGCCGACTGGACGCTGTCGACGCTTGGCCAGCAATGGGCCGCCGGCCAGCTCAAATACGCCAAGGAATTCACCTGGTTCCTGGCGCCCTATATCAACTCCTACAAGCGCTTCCAGGCCGGCACCTTCGCGCCGACTAAGATCATGTGGAGCGAGGACAACCGTACCGCCGGCTTCCGCCTGTGCGGCGAGGGCACCAAGGGCATCCGCATGGAATGCCGCATCGGCGGCGCCGATCTGAATCCGTATCTTGCGTTCGCAGCGCTGATCGCCGCCGGCCTTGCCGGCATCGACGAAAAGCTGGAATTGCAGAAGCCGTTCGTCGGCGATGCCTATCAGGCATCTCGCCTGCCGGAGATCCCGAAGACGCTGCGCGATGCCACCGACACGCTGGCGAAGTCGAAGATGCTCAAGCAGGCGCTCGGCGAGGATGTGCTCGAACACTATGTCCACACCGCAAAGTGGGAGCAGTTCGAATACGACCGCCGCATTACAGATTGGGAACTGCACAGAGGGTTCGAGCGATATTGACAGTGTTGCGTTTTTCGCACTATGTTGTGATTATGGCAGCACAACATATGGGAGGCAGGATTGCCCCAAGGCAAAGCCAACGTCGACAAGGTATGGTTTGACAGTCAGATGAAGGAGCGCAACCTGACGGTGCGCCGCATGGCCACCCAAATGAACATGCACTACAGCGCCCTGTCGCGGACGCTGAACGGTGAGCGGCGTATGCAAGTTGATGAAATACGCAAGATCGCTGAAATTTTCGACCAGCCGGAAAGCGAGGTGTTGGTCCACCTGGGCTCTTCGGATGCGAAGGCGGCGGAGCGTCGTCCCGGCTTCATGGAGGGGCAGGTGGATTTCGAGAATGCGTCAGACAAAAACGACACCGCTGGAGAATACATCGTGCCGCCTCGAGGCGGCGATCCGTTGTTTGGGTGCATGGCTGGGACGCTCACGCTTCTTCCGGACGTCGATTACACCGCACCCGCGGATCCGGACTGGGGCAAGGTGTATGACGACTGATGGGGTGCTCCTGGACACATGCTTCATACTATGGCTCTCGACGGAACAACCGGTCGCGAGAGCGGCGGTTGAGAGGGTGACAAGCGCGCGGAAAAATGGCGACGTGATCGCCGTTTCCGTCATGTCCGCCTGGGAAATCGGAATGCTGGTTTCTAAAGGCCGGCTTCCGTTCATCAAGTCACCGCTCTCATGGTTTGAACGGTTCGTGCAGGCTGGTGCAACGAGTGTTGAAGGGATCGACAGTGAGCTCTTGGTCGAATCTTCGTTCCTGCCCGGCGTCGTTCACAACGATCCAACAGACCGGATCATCATAGCTACGGCGCGCTCGAAGAATTTGGAAATTATCACCCGCGATCGCGCGATCCTTGCCTATGGCTCGGCTGGCTTCGTCAAAACAGTTCCTTGTTGATTTGGAGACGTTTAATTGGAAACCGTGAAACTCATATCCCCCGTCGATGGCTCGATCTATGCCGAGAGGCCCGTGGCAACGGACCAGGCGATCAACGCCGCGGTGGAGCGCGCCAAGGCGGCGCAGGAGAAGTGGGCCGAGACACCGATCGTCGAGCGGGGCAAGTACATGCTGGCCATGCTGGAAGCGCTGGTTGCGATGACCGACGAGATCGTGCCGGAGATCGCCTGGCAGATGGGGCGGCCCGTACGCTACGGCGGCGAGTTCGGCGGCGTCAGGGAACGCACCACCTATATGGTCGAGATCGCCGAGCAGGCGCTCAAGTCGGTGCCTGCCTCCAACCCGAAGGACGGCTTCCGCCGCTATGTGAAGAAGGACCCCCTCGGCGTCGTCATGGTGATCGCGCCGTGGAATTATCCCTATCTCACCGCCGTCAACACCATCGTGCCGGCGCTGATGGCCGGCAACACCGTCATCCTGAAGCATGCGGCGCAGACCCTGCTGGTCGGCGAGCGCTTCCAACAAGCTTTCGACAAGATCGGCCTGCCCAAGGGCGTGTTCCAGAATGTGGTGCTGAACCACGCCCAGACCGAAAGGCTGCTCGGCTCGGGGAAGATCGACCATGTCAATTTCACCGGTTCGGTCGCCGGCGGCCGCGCCATCGAAAAGGCAGCGGCTGGCACTTTCATGACGCTCGGCCTGGAGCTTGGCGGCAAGGATCCGGCCTATGTGCTGCCCGACGCCAAGATGGACCATGCGGTCGCCAATCTGGTCGACGGCGCCTTCTACAATTCCGGCCAGTGCTGCTGCGGCATCGAACGTGTCTACGTGCACGAGAAGGTCTATGACGAATTCGTCGAAGGCTTCATCGCCGAGACCAAGAACTATGTCGTCGGCAACCCGCTCGACCAGGCGACGACGATGGGACCGATGGCGCAGGCGCGCTTCGCCGACCTGATCCGCGAACAGAAGGCCGAAGCGCTGCGCAAGGGTGCCAAGGCGCACATCAATATGAAGGTGGCTAACGACAAGGCGGGTTCGCCCTATCTGGCGCCGGAAGTGCTGACAGAAGTCGACCATCAGATGAGCGTCATGCGTGAGGAAAGCTTTGGCCCGATCGTCGGCATCATGAAGGTGCGCAACGACGAAGAGGCGATCGCGCTGATGAACGACAGCCCCTACGGGCTGACCGCTTCGATCTGGACGCGCGATACCGAGCATGCGGTGGCGATCGGCAACCGCGTCGAAACCGGCACGGTGTTCATGAACCGCTGCGACTATCTTGACCCGGCCTTGGTCTGGACCGGCGTCAAGGACACCGGCAAGGGTGCGGGCTTGTCGGCCATCGGCTACGATAATCTGACCCGGCCGAAATCTTTCCATCTGCGCGAAGCCATCTGATTTATTGAAAGACAAAAATGTCCAAGCTGATCTCCAAATGGAACTATCCCACCACCGTCCGCTTCGGCGCCGGTCGCATCAAGGAATTGCCCGAGGTATTGACGGCCACCGGCATCAAGCGGCCGTTGTTCGTCACCGATCCGGGCCTGGCGAAACTGCCGGTCGTCGCCTCGACCTTGAAGATCCTCGACGATGCGAAGGTCCCTTACGGCGTTTTCTCCGAGGTCAGGCCGAACCCGGTCGAATCCAACCTGACCGCCGGCATCGCCGTGTTCAAGAAGGGCAAGCATGACGGCGTCATCGCCTTCGGCGGCGGCTCGGCGCTCGATCTTGGCAAGCTGATCGCCTTCCAGGCCGGGCAGACGCGGCCGGTGTGGGATTTCGAGGATGTCGACGACTGGTGGACGCGCGCCAACTCGGATGCCATCGCGCCGATCATCGCCGTGCCGACCACCGCCGGGACCGGATCGGAGGTTGGCCGCGCCGGCGTCATCACCAATGAGGCCACGCACACCAAGAAGGTCATCTTCCATCCCAAATTGTTGCCGGCTATCGTCATTGCCGATCCGGAGCTTTCGGTCGGCATGCCGGGCTTCATCACCGCCGGTACCGGCATGGATGCGCTGGCCCATTGCCTCGAAGCCTATTGCGCGCCCGGCTACCATCCGATGGCCGACGGCATTGCTGTCGAAGGTGTCCGGCTGGTCTTCGAGAACCTGCCCAAGGCCTATGCCAACGGCAGGGATCTCGTTGCGCGCGCCCATATGATGAGCGCCGCTGCCATGGGCGCCACCGCCTTCCAGAAAGGGCTCGGTGCCATCCATTCGCTTTCGCACCCTGTCGGCGCGCTCTACGACACCCATCACGGTATGACCAACGCGGTGTTCATGCCCTATGTTCTGGCCTTCAACCGGGACTCCATCGAGGAGCGTATTGGCCGGCTCGCCGCCTATTGCGGCATCAAGGGCGGCTTCGACGGCTTCGCCAAAGCCATCATCAAGCTTCGCAAGGAACTGAAGGTGCCGCATGCACTGCCCGGCCTTATCAAGGGGCTCGACATGGACAAGAAGCGTAAGACGCTGATCGCCGACATGGCGGTGGTCGATCCGACTGCCGGCGGCAACCCGGTCAAGCTGACCAAAAAGGCGGCGCTGACGTTGCTCGAAAACGCCATCGCCGGCACGGTCTGAGGCGTTTTCCGCACGCAAAGTGATCTGAAAAGGGGCTATGAAAACAAAGGGGGAGGATGACGGGCAAGGCAGAAATTAGTTAGCCGGAAAAAGAATCCCGAAGCGATTGCTACATCAGGTTAAAAAGAGTTTACTTTTTCGCACTGCGAGCAGCCGCTTTCACAAAGCTTTCATCTGGCTGTCACATGAAAACGATACCGCATCGCAGGCGTCCAACGGCGTCAGTTCAACGGAGAGAACACATGTTCAAATTCACGGGGAAAGTGCTTTCCCTTTCGGCCGCGGCGCTTTTCGCGTCGACGGTGATTTCGTCCGCGGATTCGCTGGACGATCTCGTCAAGGCCGCCAAGGCGGAAGGCCAGCTCACCACCATCGCGCTGCCGCATGACTGGTGCGGTTACGGCGACGTCATCGCCGGCTTCAAGGCGAAGTATCCGGAAATCACCGTAAACGAACTCAATCCCGATGCCGGTTCCGGCGACGAGATCGAGGCGATCAAGGCCAACAAAGACAACAAGGGCCCGCAGGCGCCTGACGTCATCGACGTCGGCCTGTCCTTCGGTCCGACCGCCAAGGCCGATGGCCTGATCCAGCCCTACAAGGTGTCGACCTGGGACTCGATCCCCGACAGCGCCAAGGATGCCGAAGGCTTCTGGACCGGCGACTATTACGGCGTGCTTTCCTTCCAGGTGAACAAGGACCTCGTCAAGGAAGCTCCGGCCGACTGGGCCGACCTGCTGAAGCCGGAATTCGCCAACTCGGTAGCCCTTGCCGGTGATCCGCGTGCCTCGAACCAGGCGATCCAGGCGGTTTATGCCGCCGGCCTGTCGTCAGGCGCCGCCGCCGGTGAGGCTGCCGGCACCGCGGGCCTCGACTTCTTCAAGAAGCTCAATGCCGCCGGCAATTTCGTGCCGGTCATCGGCAAGGCCGCGACGCTAGCCCAGGGCCAGACCCCGATCCTCGTCACCTGGGACTACAACGCGCTCGCCGGCCGCGACACGCTGAAGGGCAATCCGCCCGTCGACGTCGTCGTGCCGAAGACCGGTGTTGTCGCCGGTGTCTATGTGCAGGCGATCAGCGCCTACGCGCCGCATCCGAATGCAGCCAAGCTCTGGCTCGAATACCTCTACTCGGACGAAGGCCAGATCGGCTGGCTGAAAGGCTATTGCCACCCGATCCGCTTCAACGATCTCGCCAAGAACGGCAAGATCCCGGCTGACATCCTCGCCAAGCTGCCGCCGGCCGAAGCCTATGCTTCCGCCGTGTTCCCGACGCTTGACGAGCAGGGCAAGTCCAAGGAAGCCATCACCAAGAACTGGGATGCCGTCGTCGGCGCCAACGTCAAGTAACTCACACCATGCCGGGCGGCCTCGCGGCCGCCCGGTCCTTCTCTCGAAGACGGTAGCCGGCGCATGACCGATATCTCATTGTCCGACCACGCTGTTACCGGGAAGACCGCGCCTCCCGCCGAGGCACGCAGCATGCGGCTGCCGACCCAGTGGCTTGGCGTTGCACCGTTCTTCATCTTCGCCATCATGTTCCTCATCCTGCCCACGCTCTATCTGATGCTGGGTGCATTCCAGAACGATGCCGGCGAATTCACTCTCGAAAACATCGCAGCGCTGGCGCAACCGTCCATCGTTGCCGCCTACTGGATTTCTATCAAGATCAGTCTTGCTTCATCGCTGATTGGCGCATTCGCGGGCCTGGCGATTGCCATTGCCATCGTGCGCGGTGGCCTGCCGGACTGGATACGTTCGGCGACACTGACGTTTTCCGGCGTGGCCTCCAATTTTGCCGGCGTGCCGCTGGCCTTTGCCTTCCTCGCCACGCTCGGCCGCCTCGGCCTTGCAACGGTGATCCTGAACACCGTGTTCGGCCTTAACATCTACGCGCATGGCTTCAACATCCTGTCATTCTGGGGCCTGACACTGACCTATGTCTATTTCCAGATACCGCTGATGGTGGTGATCATCGTGCCGGCCATCGACGGGCTGAAGAAGGAATGGGGCGAGGCAGCCGCGACGCTGGGCGCGACCATGTCCCAGTACTGGCGCATGGTGGTCATTCCGGTGATCTGGCCGAGTTTCCTCGGCACCGTGATCCTGTTGTTCGCCAACGCCTTCGGCGCCATCGCCACCGCCTATGCGCTGACCGGCTCGTCGCTCAACATCGTGCCGATCCTGCTTTATGCACAGATCCGTGGAGATGTGCTGCACAATGCCCATCTCGGCTATGCCATCGCCTTCGGCATGATCGTCATCACCGGTCTTGCCAATGTGTTCTACATCTGGTTCCGGACCCGTTCCGAGAGGTGGCTGAAATGAAGTCGGGAAAGTTCTGGGCCTGGCTCGTCTTCGCTCTTGGCGCGGCCTACTTTTTCATCCCGCTGATCGCGACCGTGGAGTTCTCGATGCGCATGCGGCGCGGGGAGTACTCCTTCGACGCCTACAAGGTCGTGTTGGGCGACGCCCGTTTCCAGGCCACCTTCGGCTATTCGGTACTGGCCGCCGTTTTCACCATCATTCTCGGTGTGCTGATCGTGGTGCCCGCCGCTTATTGGATCCGGCTTCGGCTGCCGCAATTGCGGCCGATCGTCGAGTTCATTACCCTGCTGCCGCTGGTTATCCCAGCCATCGTCATCGTCTTCGGCTACATCAGAATGTACGGGTCGAATTCGCCGCTGCCGTTTCTGGCGACCGATACAGGCACCAATGCCTTGTTGGTCATCGGCTATGCGACACTGGCGCTGCCCTATATGTATCGCGCCGTCGACACCGGGCTTCGCACAATCGACGTGCGCACTTTGACGGAAGCGGCCCAGATCCTTGGGGCTGGCTGGGGCACCATCATCACCCGTGTCATCCTGCCCAACGTGCTGATCGCGGTGCTCTCGGGCGCCTTCCTCACCTTCGCCATCGTCATCGGCGAATTCACCATGGCCAGCCTGCTCAACCGGCCTGCCTTCGGCCCTTATCTGCAGAATATTGGTGCCAACCGCGCCTATGAGCCGGCGGCACTTGCCATCATCGCCTTCGCCATCACCTGGGGCTGCATGTCGCTGATCCAGATACTGTCCCGCTTCGCGCCGAGATCCGCGAACCGTCCCAACTGATCGAAAAGTACTGATCGAAAGAAGAACGCCATGGCCGACCCCTTCCTCTCCATCCAGCACGTTCGAAAATCCTTCGGCGCCACCACGGTCGTGGAGGATTTCAATCTCGACGTCGAGCGTGGTGAATTCGTCTCCTTCCTCGGTCCGTCCGGTTGCGGCAAGACCACCGTGTTGCGCATGGTCGCCGGTTTCGAGGAGCCGAGCGCGGGCACGATCGTCGTCGGCGGCAAGGACATTACGAGGCTGAAGCCCAACCAGCGCAATGTCGGCATGGTGTTCCAGGCCTATGCGCTGTTCCCGAACCTGACCGTGGCGCAGAATATCGGCTTCGGCCTGAAGGTCGCCGGCATGCCGAGGGCCGATATCGATGCCCGCGTCGCCGAGATGCTCGGCATCATCAAGCTGCCGCAGATGGCGGATCGCTATCCCTACCAGCTCTCGGGCGGCCAGCAGCAACGCATCGCGCTGGCCCGCGCCATCGCGCCGAAGCCGAAGCTCTTGCTGCTCGACGAGCCGCTGTCGGCGCTCGATGCCAAGGTGCGTGTGTCGCTGCGCGAGGAAATCCGCTCGATCCAGAAGAAGCTCGGCATCACAACCATTTTCGTGACGCACGACCAGGAAGAGGCGCTGTCGATCTCCGACCGCATCGCCGTCATGTATGGCGGGAAGGCCGAGCAGGTCGGCACGCCGTTCGAGATCTACAACCGCCCGGCGACCAAGTTTGTCGCCAATTTCGTCGGCACGCTGAACGTGCTGGAAGGCACCGTCACCGATGCGGCTGCAGGCACGGTGCGGGTCAATTCCGAACAGGTCTCGCTTAAGGGCAAGCTCAACGGTTCCAAGTCAGGCGACACGCTGTCGCTGGCGTTGCGGCCTGAGGCAATCTCGCTCGGACGACAGCCCGGCCGCGATTCCAGCCTTTCGGGAGAGATATCCGAGGTGCATTTCCTCGGCTCGGTCATCCGGGTTCGTGTCGGCATCGGCGGCAACACGGTCTCGCTCGACACCTTCAACAGCCCGGCGACACCGCCCCCCGCAGTCGGTGAAAAGGCCGAGATCTCGTTCTCGTCGAGCGATATGCTGGTGCTTCACTAGGCTGATGCGCTTGTTCAAAATGAATGGCTGCATCCCGGTCTGCGAAGACGGGAGGATGCTTCCGTCCGCGTGGTATGGGCTGCAATGCAGGGTTTAAGCGAGCCCTCTATCGGTGATTTCGATGTCAGTGCGGTCGGCGCATTTGTCGATTTGGCAGGGCATCGGCGGAAGGCAATTCGAGGCATATTCCCATCGGCTCGAGCTTGCTGGCCAATCAACAGTTTCCAGCCGCTTTGCCACTGCCAGCGTCTCGCTTCCCGGCTATAACAGGCCATGGCGCTTTTCGAACTGACACTCGTTCTGCTGTTGATCGCCGTTGCGCTGACGGCGCTGTCGCGGCGCGTGCAGGTTCCCTATCCCTCTTTGCTGGCGCTGGCAGGGGTGGCCATCGCCTTCGTGCCTGGCGTCCCGACCATAGAGATCGATCCGGAACTGGCGCTAGCCCTGTTCATCGCGCCGGTGCTGCTCGATGCCGCCTATGATACCTCGCTGCGCGATCTCAACCGCTACAGGGTGCCGCTTGTGCTGCTGGCGCTTGGCGCCGTCCTTTTCACGACAGCGACGGTTGCGCTGGCCGGCTGGGCGATGGCAGGCCTGCCGATCGCCGCAGCCATAGCGCTTGGCGCCATCGTGGCGCCGCCCGATGCGGTTGCGGCATCGGCCGTGCTTGGCCAGTTCAAGGTGCCGCACCGCATCACTGCCATTCTGCAGGGCGAGAGCCTGCTCAACGACGCCACCGCGTTGCTGATTTACCGGATGGCGATTTCGGCGGCAGCAGGTTCCATTCTGCTGAGCAGCGCCGTTCCGATGATCCTGCTGTCCACGCTCGGCAGTCTTGCGGCCGGCTACCTGCTTGGCCGGGTGTCTCTGATAACGCTGGGCCGGATCGAGGACCCGGCGAGCGGCACCGTGGTGCAATTTGCCGGCACATTCGGGGTCTGGATCCTGGCCGACAGGATCGGACTGTCGGCCATCATCACCATAGTCGTCTATGCCATGACGATCGCCCGCACCGCGCCGCGCCGCATGCCGGCCAGAAACCGCATCAGCTCTTATTCGGTCTGGGAAACGGCGGTGTTCGTGCTCAATGTCCTGGCTTTCGTGCTGATGGGCCTGCAGGCACGTACGATCGTCGGCCGGCTTGCCGGGCAGGGGCAGACCGATGCGTTCGTCCTGGCCGGGACAGTGCTTGCCATCGTCATCGTCTCACGCCTCATCTGGGTGCTGGGGTGCGGCGCGATCATCAGGTGGTTTGACCGTTCCGGCGGAGCTGATCGTCAGCGTGACGCTCCGTCGTTTCGGGGCGGCGTGCTGATCGGCTGGTGCGGGATGCGCGGTTTGGTGACGCTTGCGGCGGCATTCGCCCTGCCGGCTGAATTCCCGGCCCGCGACCCGATCGTGCTCGCTGCCTTCACGGTCGTGCTCGGCACGCTGGTGCTGCAAGGCATGAGCCTGAAGCCGCTGCTGCGCCTGCTAAATCTCGACCCTGACGAAACGGTCGACCGCGAGGTTGCGCAGGCACGCGTCGTGGTCATGCAGGCCGCGCTCGACATATTGGGCGGCAAGACATCGGACGCGGCGGCCGCGGTGCGCGAGCAATATGCCGCTCAACGCAAGATCGCCAAAAATCCCGACGATGCCCAGGCAGCGACCGAATATGACCGCTTGCGTCTTTATGCGATCAAGAGCCAGCGCGACGCGCTGGAGGAATTGCGCCGCAACGGGACGATTGGCGACGAAGCCTATCATCGCCTTGAGGAAGAGATCGACTGGACCGAACTGGCGGCGTCGCCACCCGGCCGGTTCCAGCCGCTGAATACATAAGGCATCGCACGCCGTTTTCCGGCGCACGGAAGATACCGAAGTGCTTCGGGATCGGTGCATGATCCCGGTGAAGCAAGGCTGGTCCAAGCCACGTCCATTCTCCTGCACATTGCAACCGTGGCATCGAACCGCTACTGCCAACACGAAATTGAGCCGGATAAGCAATGAAGCTGGTCAGCTACAACATCCAGTACGGGTTCGGCGGCGACGGCCGCTACGATCTTTCGCGCGCCGCGCGCATCGTTGCCGGCGCCGACATCATTGCGCTTCAAGAGGTGGAGCGGAATTGGCAGCGCAGCAATTTCGATGATCAGCCGGAGCTGCTTTCCCGTCTGCTGCCCGAACATCACTGGGTTTACGGCCCGGCCTTCGACATGGATGCCAGCGAAAGGCGCGACGGCCGTCTGGTCAATCGGCGCCGCCAGTTCGGCACCATGGTGCTGTCGAAACTGCCGATCGTCTGGTCGCGGCTGCATGCGCTGCCGATGCGCCGCACGCAGCGGCCGCTCAACACCCGCAACGCCGCGCTTGAATGCATGATCCGCACGCCGGCAGGGCCGGTGCGGGTGTTGTCGCTGCATCTCGCCCACATCGCGGCCGAGGAGCGGCTGGAGCAGATCGACTATCTCTTGGCCGAGCATCGCCGGGCACCGTCCGATGGCGGGCCGTGGAGCGGCGTCGACGACGAGCCCGCGCGCAACTGGACCAGCGGCGAAGCGGAACCGGAAAACCCGCTGGCGGCGATCTGGATGGGTGATTTCAACATGGAGCCGGGCAGCGCCGAATATCGCCGCATCGTCGGCAGCACGCCCTACCATCGGGGTGCCGCCTATCTTGATGGTTTCGTCGATGCCGCCGCCGTTGCCGGGGAGCCGGTTCCGGACTTCCACACCCATGTGAAGACCATCGACGGCAAGCTGGCAAAGCGCCGGCTCGACCATTGTTTCGTCGGCGGCGTGTTCGCCGGGCGGGTGCGTTCGATCAGTGCCGACATCGGCGAGGTTGCGTCGGATCATTTTCCGCTACGGGTCGACATCGACCTGGAAACGCCCGGAATTGCCACATGACGCTTTTCGTCTTCTTCGCAGTGCTTGCCGCCGCCGCCATGCACGCGATCTGGAACGCGCTGGTCAAGGTCCATCTCGACCGCTTCCTGTCGATCACGCTGATGACGCTCGGCATGGGCGCTGCGGCCCTCGTGGTGCTGCCTTTCGTCGAAGTGCCGAAGGCGGAAGTGTGGCCCTACATCATCGCCTCGGTCATTTTCCACATGGGCTACCGGACGTTCCTGATCGGCGCCTACAAGGCCGGCGATTTCGCACAGACCTATCCGCTGGCGCGGGGCACAGCACCTCTGCTCTCGGCCTTTGGAGGCATGTTCGTCGTTGCCGAAATCCCCGGCCCGTTCGCCATGCTCGGCATCTTCCTGTTGTCGGCCGGCACGCTGGTGATGTCGTTTCGCGGCGGCGCGCATCTGGAGAAGCTCAATCTGCGCGCGGTCGGCTTCGCGCTGGGCACCTCTATCTTCATCGCCAGCTACACGCTGTCCGACGGTAGCGGCGCGCGGCTGGCGGCAACCGCGCAGAGCTATGCAGCCTGGCTGTTTATCTGCGATGCTTTTGGCGCCTTGGTGCTGTGCCTCATCTTCCGCGGGCCGAAGGCGCTGCCGGTGCTGGCGCGCGACTGGAAGGCAGGGCTGTTCACCGGCGTGCTCAGCGGTGCCGCCTACTGGATCGTCATGTGGGCGATGACCAAGGCGCCGATCGCTTCGGTGGCATCGCTGCGTGAAACCTCGATCCTGTTTGCCATGATGATCTCGGTCTTCGCTCTCGGCGAAAAAATGACCGGCTGGCGCGGTGCTGCCGCGCTCAGCATCGTGGCCGGCGTCGTCGCGCTGAGGCTTGGTTAGGCGCCGCTCAGGTCAGGACCGTCATCACCTGGCCACGTCGTTCCGGGCTGAAGCGGATGACGATGATGATGCAGACGGCGACCACGCCTGCGAACAGCGCCAGGGCATAGCCATAGCTGCCTCCGGCGCTTTCAGCGATTCCTGCTTGATAGGGGCCGCCATAGGACGCGGCGAGATTGCCCGCCTGATAGATAAAGCCGGGCAAGGTCGCCCGCACCGCGCCGGGCGAAAGCTCGTTGAGGTGCACGGGGATGACGCCCCAGGCACCCTGGACCGCGACCTGCATGACGAAGGCGCCGATGGCGAGCATGAACGGCGTGGTCGAGTAGGCCCATAGCGGGATGGACGGCAAGGCGATCAGGCATGCCAGCGTGATGGCGTTGACGCGGCCGATCTTCTCCGACAGCGCGCCGAATGCCAGGCCACCGACGATGGCGCCGATATTGGCAACGATGGTGATCCAGCTCACTGTGTGCGGATCAAAGCCATGCTGCTTCTTCAGGAAGGTCGGATAAAGATCCTGCGTGCCATGGCTGAAGAAATTGAAGAACATCATCAGCACGACGGCATAGAGCGCGACGCCCCAGTGTTTCTGCAGGGTTTCCCACATGCCCGGTCTCGCGGTCTTCTGCGCTTCGACGAAGGCCGGCGATTCCGGCACATGCGAGCGGATGAAGAGCACGATCAGCGCCGGCACGAAGCTGAGCAGGAACATGGCACGCCAGCCGATCGTGTAGCCGCCGATCGTCTGCTGATAGAGCAGACCATAGACCACCGCCGCCAGCAGATAGCCGGCCGGATAGCCGCATTGCAGGATGCCGGAGACCATGCCGCGTGCGCTCGGCGGAATGGACTCCATGGCCAGCGAACTGCCAAGCCCCCATTCGCCGCCCATGGCGATGCCGAACAAAGCACGCAGGGCGAGGAATATGCCGAGATTGGGCGAGAAGGCGGCCAGCGCGCCAATCACCGAATAGCTGACGATGTTGAGCATGAGGATCGCCTTGCGCCCGTATTTGTCGGCAAGCATGCCGAAGAAGAACGCGCCGATGAAGCGTGTCGCCAAGGTCAGGAACAGCGCCTTGGAGACCGCGGGCACGTCGGCGTGGAATTCGGTCGCGATATCGGTGAGCAGGAATGTCAGAAGGAAGAAATCGAAAGCATCGAGCGTCCAGCCCAGGAATGAGGCAAGGACGGTCTTCTTCTGCTGCGAATTAAGGGGCAAATCTTCCTCCATCATCATCGATGGGGGGAATTATCGGCCAGTTCAGGGAAGACCGGTGGTCACGTTTTCGCGTGGCTCATTTGATCGAACGCCCGCAGGAATGGCGGAAGGTGCGATGAGACCGACCGGTGCCATCTGTCGATGAACTCGATCGTGGCTTGAGGGTAGGTTTAGATTTCGAGATCAAACACCAGCAGTCCGTCCGTGCCGCCTTCCAGGGCAGCGACCAGGCGCGCGCCGGCGCGCTGGTGCGCTTCATGCACAAGATAGGCATCGCGCGCGGCAGCATCGCGGAAATCGATGGTGAAGCCGTGGGTGAAGCCGCGTGCGAACGGCTCCGGGCTGACATTGGCGCTGAATTTTACTGCGTCCATGCCGTCGATCACCTGTCGCAGCGCCTCGAGATCGGCATGGATCGCCGTGCGCTCGGTGGCGTCGACATCGTTGCGCAGCTTGACGAAAACACAGTGCCTGATCATGTCTTACTCCTCAGTGGCTAAGCAGCCCGGTTTCCGGAAAACACCGCCGGCGGCAGCGGCTCGCGGCCAAGGACCAGGTCGGCGCCCTTTTCACCGACCATGATGGTCGGCGCATTGGTGTTGGATGAAGGCACGCGCGGCATCACCGAGGCGTCGCAGACGCGCAGGCCCTCGATGCCGCGCAGCCGCAGATCCGGCGTCACGACAGCCATATCATCATGGCCCATGCGGCAGGTGCCGACCGGATGGTGGTCGGTCTTGGAACTGCGGCAGGCATAGTCGAACAGCTCGTCGTCGCTGGCGAGTGACGGGCCGGGCAGCACCTCGCGCAGCACGTAAGGGGCAAGCGCCTTCTGCCGCATGATCTCGCGGGCCAGCCGCAGCCCCTTGATCGACATGGCGCGGTCATAGGGATCGGACCAATAGTTCGGATCGATCAGCGGGTGGTCGGCCGGGTCGGCACTCTTCAGCCGGACCGTGCCGCGCGAACGCGGACGCAGGAAAGCCGAGTTCAGGGTGACGCCAGGGTTTTTCAGCTTCTCGACGCCGGCTTCGATGCCGGAACCCAAGCCGAGATGAAACTGGATGTCGGGCGAGGCGGCGGTCGGGTCGGCGTACCAGAAGCCGCCGGTCTCGAACAGGCTGGAGGCCACCGGCCCTTTCTTCAGCAGCAGATACTGCAGGCCGGCCCAGGCCGTGCGGTGCAGCTTGGCGTAGTTGTCATAGGTGTGATCGCCCGTACATTCGGCGATGACGAACAGATCAAGATGGTCCTGCATGTTGGAGCCGACGCCGGGCAGGTCGTGCACCGGCGTGACGCCGACCGACTTCAGATGGTCGGCGGGGCCGATGCCCGACTGCATCAAGAGTTTCGGCGAGCCGATGGCGCCGGACGAGACGATCACCTCGCGCTCGGCGCGCAGGATTTTCTTCTCGCCGCCCGGTCTGTCGACAATTTCGACGCCGATGGCGCGGCCCTTCTGGACGACGATGCGCGTCACCAGCACATCGGTTCGGACGGTCAGGTTCTTGCGGGCGCGGATCGGCCTCAAATAGGCGACTGAAGCGGACGAGCGCCGGGCATCCTTCTGGGTCAGCTGGTAATAGCCGACGCCTTCTTGGGCAGCGCCGTTGAAGTCCGGGTTGAAGGGGATGCCCATCTGCTGCCCGGCACGGAAATAGGCCTCGCAGATCGGCAGCGGCGCAATCGGGTTCGAGACGCCGAGCGGGCCCTGGTCACCGTGAAAATCGTTGGCGTAGCGCTGGTTGTTCTCAGCGCGCTTGAAATAGGGCAATACATCGCGATAGCCCCAGCCGGCGAGGCCTTCTTCCTTCTCCCAGTCGTCGTAGTCGCGGGCGTTGCCGCGCGTGTAGATCTGGGCATTGATGGACGAGCCGCCGCCGACCACCTTAGCCTGCGTGTACCAGAAGACGCGGTCCTTCATATGACTCTGCGGCACGGTCGACCAGCCCCAGGAAGCAATACCCTTGGTCATCTTGGCAAAGCCGGCAGGCATGTGGATATAGGGATGCCAGTCCTTGCCGCCGGCTTCCAGCAGCAGGACCGAATTTGCCGGATCCTCGCTCAATCGGTTGGCCAGAACGCAGCCGGCCGGACCGGCGCCCACGATGATGTAGTCGGTCATGACACTGTCCACTTATAGTCGCGGCACGGAGAGGGCGCCATCGACATTGATGATCGAGCCGGTCGAAAAGCCGAGCCTGCCGCCGGCGAGCGTCGCCACCACCGCACCGATGTCCGATGCTTCGCCCCAGCGTTTGGCCGGCACCAGTCCACTGTCGATGAGGGCATCGTATTTGGCGGTCACGCCTGAAGTCATGTCGGTGCGGATGATGCCGGGCCGCACCTCGAACACGCCGATGTTTTCGGGCGCCAACCGCAGCGCCAGGTTCTTCACCCACATCGAAAGCCCGGCTTTCGAGATGCAGTAATCCGGCCGCTCCGGCGACGCCATTTCGGCGCTGACCGAGGTGATGGTGATGATCGATCTCTGATCGCCCGAAGTGGCCAGCATCGCCTTGGCGACAGCCTGGCTGAGGAAGACGGTACCGCGCAGGTTGATGCCCATTGTGCGGTCGAAGTTCTCCGGTTTGAGGTCCAGGAGGTCACCGCGCACCACGGCGCCGATGCCGGCATTGTTGACCAGGCAGTCGATGCGGCCGAAGGCGCGCATCGCGGTATCGACAAGTACGGTGTGGCTTGCGAGATCGGCGATGTCGGACTGGACGTAGGCGAACTTCGCGCCACGCTTGGTGATGTCGGTGGCAAGTCCGTCAGCGGCCGTTTCGGCAAGGTCGACGACCAGAATATCGAAGCCGGCATCCGCCAGTGCCTGGGCGCAGGCAAGCCCAATGCCGCGCGCGCCGCCGGTGACGATGGCGGAGGGGCGGGTCATGCGGCGAGGTCCGTCTTATGGATGTGATCGGCGACACGCAGCGCCTGCGCGGCGATCGACAATGCCGGATTGACCGCCGCCGAGTTCGGCAGGAAGCCGGCGTCAACGACAAACAGGTTCCGGTGATCGAATGAGCGGCAGAACGGATCGAGCGCCGCCGTCGCCGGATCGTCGCCCATCTTTATCGTGCCGCATTGGTGCGACGGCGTGCGCTTGTCGAAGGGGCGCGAGAGAACGATGGGATAACCGCAGGCGCGGAAGTTTTCGCGCATCACCTTGGTCAGCCCGTCGAGCGATTGCATGTTGGAGCGCCGCCATTGCATGACGATGTCCTTGCCATCAACCATGATGCGGCTTTCGGGATCCGGCAGGTCCTCGCACATCAGGTACCAGTCGACGGCGTGGCCGGCCATGAAATCAAGCGCGAATTTTGGCGTGTACCTGACATTGGCCTGCAGCATGTTGCCGTCGATCTTGCCGAGCAGCTGGACGTTGCCGAGCGGCTTGCCGCCCTTGCCGCCGGACAGGTAATAGTCGTTCAGCATCAGCGTCTTCTGGTACACGGCATCGTTGCGGCGGCGCGGGTCGATCGCCAGCATGGCGCTCGAATTGTGGTTCATGAAATTGCGGCCGACCTGGTCGGACCGGTTGGCCAGGCCTTTGCCATCAGGAGAGGGCGAGCGCAGCAGGATGACTGCGGAATTGACCGCGCCGGCTGAGAGGATGACCAGCTTCGGTGATACTTTCTTCAACTCGCCATTCTGGCGGTAGTGAATGGCTGATATCGTCGTGCCGTCCGCCGAGGCTTCGAGATATTCGACGCAAGCGCCAGTCTCGAGCCGAATGTTCTGGTCGGTCAGCGCCGCCGTCAGCGGACCGGTCTGCGCGTCGACCTTGCCCTGGCCGGTGTTGGGAAACGCGTCCCAGCCGGTCTTGCCCTCGTTCAGCCAGGTTTCGATGTCGACACCGAGCGGCAGCGAGGCCGGATGCAGGCCAAGGTTTTTCAGCTCGGCGCGGGCGCGGGCGATCGGTGCCTCGTCGGGCACCGGCTTGTAGGCATAGGGGACCGAATGGAACGGCTCGGTGGGATCCTCGCCCAGTGCACCGCGCACGCGAAACAGCTGTTCGGCTTTCGAATACCAGGGCTCGAATTCGTCATAGGTGAACGGCCAGGCCGGAGAGACGCCGCCGAAATGCTCCATGGCCGCAAAGTCCTCCTTGCGGTAGCGGATCAGCACCGCGCCATAGAACTTCGAATTGCCGCCGACATAGTAGTAATTGCCGGGGTTGAAGGCGGCACCACCCGCCTCACGCCACATCTCCTTCGGCCTGTAATGGCCGTCGACGAAGATCGAGCGTGTGTCGCGCGCGTGCGGTGTCGCCGGCAACGGCTCGCCGCGTTCCAGCATCAGGATCGAGGCGCCGCTGCCGGCAAGGCCGGAGGCGATCGTGGCGCCGCCAATGCCGGAGCCGATGATGACGATGTCCGGATTTGTCATGGCCTAAATCGCGTCCCGACGCGCTTTAGTTTCTTGTTTTGATGCATGTCGTTGCCCCAAAACCGGATCCACTTTTGGGCGACATACATTAGCGAATACGGGTCTCGGTCGCCGGATCGAAGAACACCGCCTTGGTCAGGTTGAAGGCGAGCGGCGTGTTGGTGCCCGGCTGGATGTTGGCATCGGCGCGCAGCCGCGCCACCACGCCCTTGCCGCCGAGATTGGTGACGGCGAAGGTATCCGAGCCGGCCGGTTCGACGACCTCGATGTGACAGTCGGCGGTTGCGATGTGCGAGGCGTTGCGCTCGGCACCTTCCGGATCGGTCAGGGCTTCGGGGCGGACACCGAAGATAATCGGCTTGCCCTGGAATGCCGACAGGCCGGCCGGTGCATTCGCCATCGGCAGCGAGATCGGCTCGCGCGCCTCGCGCTGCAGCACGACCGACAGCGCATTGCCTGACGTGCCGATGGTCGCCGGGATCAGGTTCATCGCCGGCGAGCCCATGAAATCGGCGACGAAGAGATTGCTCGGGTTGTTGTAGATCTCGGCCGGGGTGCCGAACTGCTGCACCTCGCCATCGCGCATGACAGCGATCTTGGTGGCCAGCGTCATCGCCTCGATCTGGTCGTGGGTGACGTAGACGATTGTTGTGCCGGTGGTGGCGTGCAGACGCTTGATCTCGATGCGCATGTCGACGCGCAGCTTGGCGTCGAGGTTGGACAGCGGCTCGTCGAACAGGAACAGTTTGGGGTCGCGCACCAGCGCCCGGCCCATGGCGACGCGCTGGCGCTGGCCGCCCGAAAGCTGGCTCGGCTTGCGCTGCAAGAGGTGGCCGATCTGCAGCACCTTGGCCACCTTGTCGATGGCCTTCTGGCGCTCCGCCGCCGGCACGCCGCGCATCTCCATGCCGAAGGAGATGTTTCCGGCCACCGTCATGTTCGGGTAGAGCGCATAGCTCTGGAACACCATGGCGATGTCGCGCTTGGAGGGGTGCAGATCGTTGATGGTGCGGCCGTCGACACGGATTTCGCCAGACGTGATCGTCTCCAGGCCGGCGATGGTGTTGAGCAAGGTCGACTTGCCGCAGCCGGAAGGGCCGACCAGCACCAGGAAGCCGCCTTTCTCGAGTTCGACATCGATCCCTTTGAGGATCTCGACCTGGCCGAAGCGCTTTCTCAGACCATCAATTTCCAGAAAAGCCATCAGATCATCCTTTGACGGCGCCAGCCATGAGACCACGCACGAAGTAGCGGCCGGCGAGCACATAGACGAGAAGGGTGGGCAGTGCCGCGATCATCGCGGCGGCCATGTTGACGTTGTATTCGACGACGCCGGTCGAGGTGTTGACGACGTTGTTGAGCGCCACCGTCATCGGCATCGCGTCGCCGGTGCCGGCGTAAGCCGAGGCGAACAGGAAGTCGTTCCAGATGTTGGTGAACTGGTAGATCACCGTGACGACGAAGATCGGCATTGAATTCGGCAGCATGATGCGCCGGAAGATCTGGAAGAAGGAGGCGCCGTCGACCTGTGCCGCCTTGACCAGTTCGGTCGGGAACGCCTCATAGTAGTTGCGGAAGAACAGCGTGGTGAAGCCGATGCCGTAGACGACGTGGACGAAGACGAGGTTGACCGTCGGGTTGCCTAGGCCAAAGCTGGTTCCCGTTGCATTCTGCAGCGTGACGCCGAAGCGGCCGAGACTGCCGAGGATGGTCGCCATCGGCAGCAGCACCGACTGGAACGGGATGAAGCAGGCGAACAGCATCAGCCCGAACACCAGCGTTGCCCCGCGAAAACGCCACTTGGTCAGCACGTAGCCGTTGAGCGCGCCGAGCATCGTCGAGATCAGGACGGCCGGGACCACCATCTTGATGGAGTTCCAGAAATAGCCCTTGATGCCGGCGCAGGTGAGGCCGACGCAGGTCTCGCCCCAGGCCTTCAGCCACGGATCGAAGGTCGGCGCCCTGGGCAGCGCCAGCATGTTGCCGTTCTGGATCTCGTCCATGGTCTTGAACGAGGTCACCAGCATGACGAACAGCGGCATCAGATAAAATAGCGCAAACAGCGCCAGCAGCCCGTAGATGACGATGCGGTTGATAACCTTGACGTTGACGCCGCCGGAGGCCTGGCGGGCGGGAGTGGTGACGGCGCTCATCGCGGCTTCTCCCGCAGTTCCGAATAGAGATACGGCACGATGATTGCGACGATGGTCATCAGCATGATCACGGCGCTGGCCGAGCCGACGGCCATTTCGTTGCGCTTGAACGTGTACTCATACATGAAGTTGGATGGCAGCCAGGCCGAGCCGCCGGGGCCGCCGCTGGTCAGCGCCACGACCAGATCGTAGGACTTGATGGCGAGGTGCGCGAGCACGATGAAGGCCGACAGGAAGATCGGCCGCAGCAGCGGGATGACGATGCGGCGGTAGAGCTGGAAGGTGGTGGCGCCGTCGATCTGCGCCGCCTTCATGATCTCGCCGTCGATGCCGCGCAGGCCGGCCAGGAACATCGCCATGATGAAGCCGGAGGCCTGCCAGACGCCGGCAATGACCACCGTGTAGATGACGAAATCCTTGTTCTTGATCCAGTCGAAATGGAAGCTCGTCCAGCCCCATTGATGCAAGGTCTGCTCGAGGCCGAGGCCGGGATCGAGGAACCATTTCCAGGCGACGCCGGTGACGATGAAGGACAGCGCCATCGGGTAGAGATAGATCGGCCTCAGCACGCCTTCGCCGCGGATCTTCTGGTCGAGCAGGATGGCCAGGAACAGGCCGAGCGCCAGGCAGATTGCGATGTAGAGGAAACCGAAAATACCCATATTGGTGATCGACGTGTACCAGCTCGAGGGCGGGTCGGTGTCGAAGGTCCAGCCCCACAGTCGCTGATAGGCGCGCGAGCCGGTTAGGACATAGGATGGAAAGGTCTTGGAATTGGTGAAGGACAAATAGATCGTCCACAGGATGAAGCCGTAGACGAAGACGATGGTGATGGCGAAGCTGGGCGCCAGCACGATCTTCGGCAATGCGTCCTGCAGGCGTGAGCGCACCGAGGCGCGTGGCCGCGCATGCTCCGGCGTCAGCTTGATCTGGCTTGTCGCTACCGTGCTCATGGGGCTCCTCCCGTCGACTCGCGGCCAACCAGCTTCGCAGACATAAGTTCGCGGATCTGGGCCTTCCCCGCCGGAGCGGGGAAGGCGTTTTTGGCGCGTGGCGCTTACTTGGCGTCGTCGATCGCCTTGACCAGCTCGGTCACGGCTTCGTCCGAGGTCTTGATCTGACCATGGACGAATTTGGAGACGACATCCTTATAGGCATTGGCGACCGCCGGGGGCGCGCCATAGCCCTGGGCGAGCGAGCCGAACAGCGTGCCGCCTTCGTTAGCTGCCTTCAGGTCGGCGATGCCCTTCTTGCCGCACGCGTCGAAGTCGGTGTCCGGAACGTCGGTACGGGCCGGAACCGAACCCTTGACGACGTTGAAGGCCGACTGGAAGCTCTTCGACAGGGTGGCGGTGGCCAGCGCGACCTGGGCGGCCTTGCGGTCGTCCGGAACATTGAACATGCCGAACATGTCGGAGTTGTAGATCACCGAGCCGTCGGTGCCCGGGAAGCGATAGCACAGGAAGTCGGTGCCCGGCGTTTTCTTGGCGGCGTTGAACTCGCCCTTGGCCCAGTCGCCCATGACCTGCACAAGAGCATCGCCCTTGATGACCATGGCGGTGGCAAGGTTCCAGTCGCGGCCCGAGAAGTTCGGGTCGACATACGTGACGAGCTTGGCGAGGTTATCGAACGACTTCTTCATCGTGTCGGACTTCAGGGACTCGTCATCGAGGTCATTGAAGGCCTTCTTGTAGAACTCGGGTCCGCCGGTCGACAGCACGACGGAGTCAAACATGGTGGCTTCCTGCCAGTTCTGGCCGCCGAGAGCGAGCGGGATCACCCCTGCCGCCTTGGCCTTGTCGAGCAGGGCAACGAAGTCGTCGAAGGTCTTCGGCTCGGTGCCGCCGATCTTGTCCAGGACGGCCTTGTTGATCCACAGCCAGTTGACCGAGTGAACGTTGACCGGAGCCGCGACCCACTTGCCGTCATAGACCGAAAACTTCTGCAGGGCTGCCGGAACGGACTTGTCCCAGCCTTCCTTCTTCGCCGTTTCGGTCAGGTCGCCCATGACGCCGGCAGCGGCGTAGTCGAGCACGGTGTAGCCGAGCATCTGCGAGGCGGTCGGATAATTGCCGGCCGCGACCATCGCCTTAAGCGCGGTCATGGCGGCATCGCCGCCACCGCCGGCCACCGGCACGTCCTTCCAGGCATAGCCTTCCTTGGCCAGGTCGCCCTTGAGGACGTTGAGAGCAGCCGCTTCGCCGCCCGAGGTCCACCAATGCAGCATCTGGACTTCCTTGACGTCCTCGGCGTGGGCTGTGAAAGCCAGGCCCGACGCGAGAGCCGTTCCGATAAGCAGTTTGCGCAACATGTACTTCCTCCCTTGTTGCATTACACGACCGGCGGATGCCGCCGGGTTCTTCTCAACTCAGCCGACCCACCACCCGGTGCGCTGGCCGCGATGAAACTGGATTGTCTTTTCCTCGGTATAATCCTCGACGGCGCGTTTGCCGAGTTCGCGTCCGAGACCGGACTGCTTGTAGCCTCCGAAAGGCAGCTCGGGATAACCTTCCATGAACGTGTTCACCCAAACGGTTCCCGAACGCACCCCACGCGCCACCGACATGCAGGTGTCGATGCTGGCGCTCCACACGCCCGCCGCCAAACCATAAGGCGTGTCGTTGGCGATGTGCAACGCCTTTTCAATCGATTCAAATGTCAGCACCGAGAGCACCGGGCCGAACACTTCCTCGCGGGCGATGGCCATCTCCTCGGTGACGTCGCGAATGATGGTGGGATCGAGATATTGGCCGACATTGGAGGCCAATTGCTTGCCTCCGCTGTAAACCTGGCTGCCGTCGCCTTCAGCGGCAGAAACATAGCCGGCCACCTTCTTCAGATGGTCGGACGAGATCATCGCGCCGACTTTGGTTTGGTCATCGAGCGGATCGCCGACCGTAACCCTGGCGGTAAGCGCCTTGACAGCGCTGAGAAAATCGTCGGCGATCGCCTCGTGCACGATCAGCCGGCTGCCGGCATTGCAGCACTCGCCGGCATTGAAGAAGCCGCCGAACACCGCCGCATCGGCGGCCGCTTCGAGGTCGGCGTCCGGGAAGACGACCTGACCGTTCTTGCCGCCGAGCTCCATCGAGACTTTCTTCAGCGATTGCGCGGCCGAGGCCATCGTCATCTTGCCGACGCGGGTCGAGCCGGTGAACGAGACCATCTCGACCAGGGGATGGCTGACCATCGGCGCGCCGACGTCGGCACCAAAGCCGGCCAGGATGTTGACGACGCCGGGGGGTAGGCCGGCCTGCATTAGGATATCGCCGAGCACAAAGGTCGACGCCGAGGTCATTTCGCTCGGCTTGACCACGGCCGTGCAGCCGGCGGCGAGCGCGAAGGGCAGTTTCTGGCTGACGATCAGGAACGGGAAATTCCACGGCGTGATGATCGAGACGACGCCGATCGGCTCGCGCAGCACGACGCCCAGCATGGCATCGCCGAGATTGGCATAGCTTTCGCCGTGCAGCGTGCGGGCGAGCGAGGCGGCGTAGCGCCAGATGTCGACGGCGCCGCCAATCTCACCGCGCGCCTGGGCGATCGGCTTGCCGGATTCCAGTGTATCGAGCCGGGCGATCTCTTCCAGCCGGCCCTCGATCAGGTCAGCCGCCTTGAGCAGGATCGCGGCACGCTCAGCTGCCTTCATGCGCGGCCATCGACCGGTCTCGAACGCCTTGTGGGCGGCCTGCACAGCGGCTTCCACTTCGGCCGCGCCGGCCTGCGCGTAGTGCGAGACGGTGAAGCCGTGGCCGGGGCTATTTCGAGCAATCGTGCGGCCGTCGCGGGCATCGACATGCTTGCCGTCGATCAGCAGTCTGTACGCTTTCGGTGCCGCAGCCGCCTCGGCCGGCATGGCGATCTTGAGGGGGGCGTTCATCTGTTTTCCTCTAGGATCTCGAAAAGGCTGGCTTCTGCTTGGCCTTGAAGGCATCGACGCCGGCCTTGAGATCTCCGGTCAGGGCGATGAAGCCGCTGGCCAGCGCTTCGGTGGCGGCGGCACTTTCCTCGCCTTCGGCGACCGCGATCATCAGCTTGGCGGCTTCGGTCGCCAGCGGGCCGCGCTCGGCGATCTTTTCCGCCCACGCCCTTGCTTCGTCGTATGCCTTGCCAGTCGCGACCACCCGGTCGACGATGCCCAGAGCGAGTGCCTCGGGGGCGAGAAAGATCTCGCCGCCGAGCGCCATGCGGCGCACCGTCTGCGCGCCGAAGCGGCGCACGGCGCGCTGCGTGCCTGACCAGCCGGGCACGACACCGATCGAAGTTTCAGGGAAGCCCAGTTTCACTTGTGTTTCCGCCACGCGGAAGTCGCAAGCCACAGCCAACTCCAGGCCGCCGCCCAGCGCATGGCCGGACAGGACGGCGATGGTCGGCTGCCGCAGCCGCGCCAAGCGGTCGAAGACGCGGTGGCCATAGCGCACCCATTGCACCTGGAAATCGGCGGCACTCATCCGCGCCCACGCCTCGACATCGCCGCCGGCGCAGAAGCCCTTGCCTTCGCCACGGATGAGCACGACGCGCACGCCGTCGGCCGCTTCCGCTTCGTCGAGCGCTGTTTCGAGCGCGCGAAGCATGGGGATATCCAGTGCGTTGAATTTCTCCGGCCGGCGCAGCGTGACGATGCCGAGGGCGCCATCCTGTTTGAAGGTGACGAGAGGCTCAGCCATGCGCGCCTCCGAGCGAGGCGCCGCCATTCAGTGACAGGCCTATCGGTTGCTCCTGATAGAGGGCTGCCGGTGTCGTCTTGAGGTCCTTGGCAACGCCCAACGGGATTTCCGACTGCGCCAGCACATCGCGCTGTAGATCGATGCCGGGTGCGAGTTCTGTGACGACCAGGCCCTCCGGCGTGAGCCTCATCACGCAGCGCTCGGTGACATAGGTGATGTCCTGCCCCTGCGCGACCGCGCGCTTTCCCGAAAACGAGATGTGCTCGACCTCGTTGACCACCTTCTTGACCTTGCCCTCCTGCTCGATGCGGATACCGCCATCGGCCAGAGACAGCTTGGCGCCGGCGTTGAAGAAGCCGGAGAAGACGATCTTCCTCGCCCGTGCGGTGATGTCGACAAAGCCGCCGGCGCCGGCGGTGACATGCGGGCGCGCCGAAAGCTTCGAGACATTGACCGAGCCATGGCGATCGATCTGCAGGAAGGACAGCAGCGAAGCGTCGAAGCCGCCGGCCTGGAAATAGATGAACTGGTGCGGCGAGGGCATGAAGGCGTCGGCGTTCGACGAACAGCCGAATTTGAAGTCGAGCAGCGGCACGCCGCCGACCGCGCCCTGTTCGATCACCCAGGTAATCTTGCCGTGCTGTCCTTCCTCGAGAAGGATGCGAGGGACATTGGCGGAAATACCGAAGCCGATGTTGACGGCCATGCCGTCGCGCAACTCCATGGCGACGCGGCGCGCGATCACTTTCTGGACGTTCATCTCCGGCGTGCGGAAGCTCGACAGCGGCCGGAAAATTTCTCCGGAGATGGCCGGGTCATAGGGTGTCAGCGTCGTCTGCAACTGGTCGGGCGCGACGACGATGTGGTCGACCAGGACGCCTGGCACGCGCACATCATGCGGTTTCAGCGTGCCGTTTTCGACGACGCGCTTGACCTGCGCGATAACGATGCCGCCATTGTTGCGGGCGGCGAGTGCCTGTTCGAGGCCGCCGAGATAGGCACCCTCATGCTCATAGGTGAGGTTGCCGCGCTCGTCGGCTGACGTGGCGCGGATGATCGAGACCTGCGGCACGATGGAGCGGAAATAGAGCCATTCCTCGCCGTCGAACTGCTGCACCGAAACGATCGGCTCGCTGGCGGCGGCGTTCATGGCGCAGCCCTGGTGGCGCGGGTCGGCGAAGGTGTCGAGACCGACCTTGGTCAGCACGCCCGGCCGCTTGGCGGCCGCTTCGCGGTGCATGTCGAACAGGATGCCGGACGGCACGTTGTAGGCGGCGACCGAATTGTCGCCGATCATCTTCCAGATCTGCGGCGGTTCGGAAGAGGAGGGGCCGGACGGGTAGGAGCCGCACAAAGTACGCTTCAGCAGGCCGGGCTTGGCCAGATGGTCGATGCCTTTGATGCCGTACATGTCGCCGGCGGCGATCGGGTGAAGTGTGGTGATATTTTTTGGGTGGCCTTCCCCATCGAAGCGTTCGCCGATCGCGGCAAGCACCGCGTCCGGACAGCCGAGACCGCTCGACGACGACACGGATACGACCATGCCGTCCTTGATCAGGCCCGCTGCCTGCGCTGCCGAAACGACCTTGCTCAATTCATGCTCCCCGAACCGGCCGTCCTGTTTCGGGTGCGGCGATCCGGGCCACAGCTTTCCCTGACGACCAGATTGACCGCGCCGATATGGTCCTCGGCCCGCGTGGTGCGCGACTGGATCATTTTCAGCATGACATGGGCGGCGCGTTCGCCGAGGCCGGCCGAGTCCACCGCGACGCTGGTCAGCGCCGGCATGTAATGCTCGGCCTCGGCCACGTCGTCGAAACCGACGATGGCGAAATCAGTTCCCGGCTCAAGCCTACGCTTGCGCAGCGCCAGCATGGCGCCAAAGGCGACAGCGTCGTTGAAGCAGAGCGCCGCGGTCGGCGGCTCAGCCATAGCGAGAGCGGTTTCCAGGCACGCTATACCACCTCTGCGGCTGGTCTCGCCCTCGACGACAAGTGCATCGCGGGCGGCGATGCCCTGCGTCTCGCAGGCTTCGCGAAATCCGCCAAGCCGCTCGTGATAGACCACGAGATCGGACGAGCCGCCGAAGAAGACCAGTCGGCGATGTCCCTTGCCGATCAGATGAGCGGTGGCGAGATAGGCGCCGCGATGATTGTCGGGCGCGATCACCGGGATGCGGCTCTCGGGAAGCCGGCGCATGGCGAAGACAACCGGCAGACCCGCCGTCTCGATCCGCCTGAAGGCGCCCGGCGTCGTGCCGCGAGCCGGCGAGACGATGAGACCGGCGACGCCTTGCTCCATCAGCGACTTCAGCACTTCTTCCTGGCGCACCGGGTTTTCCGCCGTGTTGGCGATGAACGGCACGATGCCGGCCGACTGGAAGACGCGCTCCATGCCGACCGCCAGTTCGGCGAAGAAAGGATTGGTGAGATCGTTGATGACCATGCCGATGACGTTGGAGTGCGCCTTGCGCAGATTGGCGGCGCCGCGGTTGTAGACGTAACCGACATCCTCGATCGCCTTGCGCACCTTGCTCGCTGTTTCGGGCCGGATCAGTCCGCTGCCCTGGAGCACGAGCGATACCGTCGATTTGGACACGCCTGCTTCGCGGGCGATGTCGAATATCGTCGCCTTGGCCCGGTTGGCCATCCAGATGCATCCTCCTCGACTTCAGGGTCCAAAGTATTGGAACGTTCTAATCTCTGCTCCGTTCGTGAGTCAATCGGGATTTTCCCCACGCCTCGAATGCCAATTGTGCGTACTCAAATGGCTTGCTTCATAGGGCTTTGTGTTGCAATGCAGCATTCTTCCTGCCGTGGAGCCTGAATCTTAAAGGTTCTTGATTTATTGGAACGTTCCATTTAGTAGCGTTGCGAAGGAGAGATCGATGGACATTTCCTTGCCTGGTGAGGGTGGCGGCAGCACCCGGTACACGCTGGTCGGCGAACCGGTGCAGGCGATGATCGGCGCGCGATTTTCGCGTATTGCCTATGCCGCCGCGCACGTCGTTGCCGATCCGCTCGCCCTGACCGATCCGTGGTCCAGACCGGCAGTCGACTGGGACAGGACGATGGCGTTCCGTCACCATCTGTGGCGGCTGGGCTTCCGCATCGCCGAAGCGATGGACACGTCGCAGCGCGGCATGGGCTTCGACTGGGCAAACGCACAGGAATTGATCCGCCGTTCGATCGCCGAGGCGCGCACCGTCGATGGCGCCGATCTCGCCTCGGGTGCCGGCACCGACCATCTGGCGCCCGCCGCCGCCAGGACGCTGGACGATGTGATCGCCGCCTATGAGCAGCAATTCGCTTTCATCGAAGGCTTGGGCGGCAAGGCGATCATGATGGCCAGCCGGGCACTGGCGGCAGTGGCCAAGGGGCCGGACGACTATGTCGGCGTCTACGACCGCATCCTGTCCCAAGCATCCGGCAAGGTCATCCTGCACTGGCTGGGCGACATGTTCGATCCGGCGCTCAGGGGCTATTGGGGCAGCGAGAATTTCGAGACTGCTCTCGATACAGTTGTTGCCATCATCGAACGCCACGTTGGCAAGGTGGAGGGGATAAAAATCTCACTGCTCGATGCCGGCAAGGAGGTCGCGCTGAGAAACCGTCTGCCGGACGGCGTCGTCATGTTCACTGGCGACGATTTCAATTATCCCGAACTGATCGCCGGCGACGAGAAAAGACACTCGCACGCACTGCTCGGTATTTTCGATGCGATTGCGCCGGTCGCCAATGCAGCGCTGGCGAAACTGGCGGAGGGTGACCGCGCCGGCTATGACACATTGATGGCGCCGACCGTGCCGCTATCGCGAAAAATCTTCGAAGCGCCGACCGAGTACTACAAGGCCGGCATCGTCTTCATGGCCTGGCTGAATGGCCATCAGGACCATTTTGCGATGGTCGGCGGCATGCAGTCGGCGCGCGGCATCCGTCACTATGCCGACGTGTTCCGCCTTGCCGACCAGGCAGGATTGCTCGCTGATCCCGATCTGGCGGTAGCCAGAATGAAGAGCCTTTGCACCGTCGCGGGCATCTGAAGCGCGGAAAGGCTGACCGGTCGAAGAGGACGCGTCGCCACGCGATTGCTGCGCCTGCCCAGGTGTTTCCGCTGTCGAACGACCGCGAGGGTGGTTTTCGCGTCACCAATTTTCTTGTGAACCAATTTCTCTCGAGGCGCGACCAAGCGATGTGTCCAAACATGGTCCATCAAGGAGAACGTCTGATGTTTACTGTTTCAAGAAACGTCCTTTTGGCCGCCATCGCCGTTTCGGTGCTGGCCGGCTGCAAGACAACCGCTCCCAGGGAATGCGACAAGCTGAAGCCTGGCGTCACCTACAACGGCAAATGCTGCGGTCTCGGAGAGCCTTGTCGCGAAGGCAAGGGCGGCGGCGACAGGCCGGGAAATACGCCTGATCCAGCGCCGCAATGATCTGATCGAGTGCGGCCCGTTCCGGTCAAACGCCGGGACGGGCGCGTTGCGCTCGAAAAACTCGCCAGTGTCCAGCTTCCCTTGGGCGAACGAAAATTGTCCAGCTCGGGCGAGCGGGCCAGGATGCCGATTCAAGTCTGATCGTCTGGTTGGATGGTGGGCGTGACAGGGATTGAACCTGTGACCCCTGCAATGTCAATGCAGTGCTCTCCCGCTGAGCTACACGCCCATCCGAAGCCGCGCATACACCATTTTTGATCCAGCGCGTCAATAGCAGGAAAAAGGAAAGAAGGCGTCGTCTCGCCGCAGTGGCGAAGAGGCGCGGCGCCTTGCCTAGAAAACGGCTCAGGCCGCCTGCAGCATCTTCTCGACCTCGTTGACGAGGTCACGCAGGTGGAAGGGCTTCGACAGCACCTTGGCGTCTTTCGGCGCCTTGGAATCCGGGTTCAGCGCAACGGCGGCGAAACCGGTGATGAACATGACTTTCAAATCAGGATCGATCTCGGTGGCGCGCCGCGCCAGTTCGATGCCGTCCATCTCCGGCATGACGATGTCGGTCAACAGCAGCGAGAACGGTTCCTCGCGCAGCCGCTCATAGGCGCTGGCGCCATTGTCGAAATCGCTGACCTGGTAACCGGCGCGCTCCAGCGCCTTGACGAGGAACCGACGCATATCGTCGTCGTCTTCCGCCAGAAGAATGCGTGCCATGATATCCCGTCCGAATCACCCGCCCGAGATTGCCGTTGGGCAAGCCCGTTAACCATCCTGTATATGAGGAGGTGAGGGTAAACATCAAGTGAACGCGGACGGCGATGATCCATATTTGCCAGGGCGCGTGCTGCCGCTGAAATGCTGGACACGCGGCCTGCAAGGTGACACTTTCACATCATGATGCACTGGTGTTTTCGGGTTCGCTCAAATTGAAGACGGCAGCCGAGGATTTTTCGGTCTTTCCACCCTTCGAAATCCGGTCGGGCGCCGAGCAGCGCGTCCCCTTCCTCTTCAACTCGCCGCATAGCGGCCGCTACTATCCCGAACGCTTCCTGGCCATGGCAAGGCTGGACCGCAATGCCATCCGCCGGTCGGAAGACTGTTACGTCGATGAGCTGTTCGGCGGCGCCGTGGCGCTAGGCGCGCCGTTGCTGGCAGCGAATTTTCCGCGCGCCTATCTCGACGTCAATCGCGAGCCGTGGGAACTCGATCCGCGCATGTTCGCCGAGCCAGTGCCGTCTTTCTGCAACATCCGCTCGGCGCGGGTGGCCGGCGGGCTTGGCACGGTGCCGAAGCTGGTGGGCGAGGGGCTCGACATCTATTCCGGTCGCCTGCCTCTGGCCGAAGCCGTTGCCCGCATCGAGGCCGTCTACAAGCCCTATCACGAGACACTGAAGCGGCTTTTGACCAGGACCCATGCGCGGTTCGGTTTTGCCGTGCTGATCGACTGTCATTCGATGCCGGCGAGCATCCGTGTCGGCGACAGCGGTCTGCGGCCCGACTTCATCATCGGCGACCGCTTCGGCATCTCGGCAACCGCCGCCCTGACCGAGACCGCGATCGGCCTGCTCAGCGCCATGGGCTATTCGGTTGCCCACAACAAGCCCTATGCCGGCGGCTTCATCACCGAGCATTACGGCCGCCCGGCGCGCCATCTGCATGCGCTGCAGATCGAGGTCAATCGCGGGCTCTACATGAACGAGCGGACATTCGAGAAGGCCGCCGGCTTCGATGCGCTGGCCGATGATCTGACGCGGTTCTCAGCCGACCTGATGTCGATGCCCGACCATCATTTCATCGACCTGCCGCTAGCCGCCGAGTGAGCGACCGGCCGTTGGCCGCAGAGTGAAATCGCGGCGTAAAAAAAGACCGCATCGTTTGCACGATACGGTCGAAGTCTAGGGAGGAAACGCCCAAGGAGGGCATGGACAGGAAACCCTGTCCGAGATCAAGGGTATTGTGCGCTGCACAAATGTCAAGCGACCTTGAGGCTTTTTTAATTCACTCTGATGTGGAAATTGCGTTTCGACGACGCTCGTGTGACATCCGGGCAACAGATGCCGTCACGGAAAAGTCGTCGAACACTCTTGTTTTGGTACGAAATTGGCGGCAGAGCACGGCTCGGACATGCTGCAGTGCGGGAGAATCAGTTGGACATCAGTGTCGGTTTCATGCGCCGCATCGCGCAGGTGGCAGCGGCGGAGACCTTGCCGCGCTTTCGCAGCCAAGGTGCGGTCGCCAACAAGGAACAGGGCAGTTTCGATCCGGTCACCGAGGCCGATCGCGAGGCCGAGCGCGCCATCCGGGCGCTGATCTCTGCTGAGTATCCCGACCATGGCATTCTTGGTGAAGAGCATGGCAGCGAGAACATTTCGAGCCGGCATGTCTGGGTGATCGACCCGATCGACGGCACGCGCGCGTTCATTTCCGGCCTGCCGGTGTGGGGCACACTGGTCGGGCTGACGATCGACGGCGACGCCGTTGCCGGCATGATGGCGCAACCCTTCACCGGCGAGCTGTTCTACGCCAACGGCTCGGGCTCCCATTATGAGGGGCCAGGCGGGCCGCGAAAACTGACGACCCGCAAGACGACGAAGTTGGACCAGGCGACGCTGTTCACCACCACGCCGGCCCTGTTCAAGGGCGAGGCGCGCAACCGTTACGATGCATTCGAAAGACAGATCCAGCTCGCCCGCTACGGCGCCGATTGCTATGCCTTCGCCATGATCGCCTCGGGAAGCGTCGACATCGTCGCCGATCCCGGATTGAAGCCCTACGACATCGTGGCGCTGATCCCGATCATCGAAAAGGCAGGCGGCGTCGTCACCACTTTCGATGGCGGGCCGGCGGAACAGGGCGGCGATGTGCTCGCGGCGGCGACGCCGGAGCTTCATGCCGCCGCCATGGCCGCCTTGCGCGGCTAAACGAGCGTCCGCTGCCATTCAGGTGATGCCGACCGCTTGAAGCAGTCGTTTTACTGCCGGCGGCACCCCTTGGGGAGCGGGCCAGCGACCGGCGCCTGTCAGGCTGTGGGGTCGTCGCTCCCGGGAATGAAGGCGTCGAAAGCGGCGAGCAATTGCTCGCGGTAGATGTCGGCTTCCTGCAGGATTTCGTGACGGGAGCCATCGATCATCAGCAGCGAACCGAGCCGCAGACGCCTGGCGTAGGTTTCCACGGCCCTGGTCGAGACGACCTGGTCGGCGCCGGCGGCGATTATCAGCAGGGGGACCTGAATTCCTGCCATGAAGTCGGGGTCGCTGACAGCTTCGGAGGCTTTCGCGGCTGCCCGCAGCCAGCGGATCGTCGGACCCCCAAGCGCCAGTTGCGGATGTTCTTCGTAGATCCGCGTGTTGCGCCGATAGCGCTCCGGGTCCGATGTCAGCTTGTTGGTCTCGAAAGGGGCCGTTGCCCTCGGCCGCGGACCCCAGGCGGCGTAGAGCCGGCCGAGGCCGATAGCGCAGAACAGGGAACAGACGCGGCGAACCGTCGAGATCGAGACCGGCAGGTCGGGCAGCGTCAGGAAGGGCGCGATCAGCACCATGCGCCGGATGCGGTTCACCATCGATGGGGCGGCAAGCAGGGTGATCAAGGCACCTGCCGAATGGGCGAGGATGTAGTACGGTCCGCGGCAATCGGGCAGCACGATCTCCTCGAAGAACTGTTCGAGGTCGGCGGTGTAGTCGCGGAAGCTGCTGACGTAGCCGCGCTGGTGATCGTGGATCAGCCGGTCGGAATCGCCTTGGCCGCGCCAATCGAGCGTGGCGACCCCAAAGCCGCGATCGGCAAGGTTGCGGATGGTTTCGAAATATTTCTCGATGCACTCGTTGCGGCCGGTGAGCAGGACCACGGTGCCCTTCATCGGGCGAGCGACCGCGCCGAACAGGCCGTAGCGGATATTCTTGCGGTCACGCGTGGTGAAGAAGCCGCCGGTGGCATTTTCCGGCCGCGGATTGCCCTCGACTTCGTGAAAAAGGGAGTTTTCGGTGAAAAGATCCGTCATTCGGCGCTTCGTGCTCGGCGTCTCGCATGCCCGCCTGCGCTGGCCGGCTCCGCTAAGGTGATAGACGCCCATGCGCCAAAAGCCAAGGAATTCCCGGTGAAGGGGAGGCTGCACCAGGGAAGGCCGGAAGCCGCTCGAAAGCGTGCTTCCGGCCTCTGTCGATCCGGGAGGAAGGGACGTTACACCCGGTCGGCCTCGTTGCGGTGCCTGTTGTGCAATCGGCGCCGCCAGTCCTTGATCCTGGAATGGACTTTAGCGCCGGCTGCCTGAACGCGCGCCGAAGTGCCGGTTCATCTGCCGTTCATCAAGGGTCCGGGCGCCGTGGCTTTTGCCGCCAGGTGAAATCTTGAAATGCTTTCCAGCGCTCCCCAAATGTCTCGTGCGGTCGCCAATGTCGGGGCCGCTGGCCCACCCGAAACGCCGCTCAAGGGTTTCGCACCGGCCATACGCAAACCATGTTGCTCAACAGGAGAACACCTCATGCGTCACGTTGATTTTTCCCCGCTTTATCGCTCGACCGTCGGCTTCGATCGTCTCTTCACGATGCTCGATTCGCTTGCGCAGCCGGATGGCGCGCAGACCTATCCGCCCTACAACATCGAGCGCACCGGTGAGGATTCCTACCGGATCTCGATGGCGGTTGCCGGCTTCTCGGACGAGGAAATCTCGATCGAAGCCCATCGCAACGTGCTGACCGTGAAGGGTGAGCGCAAGGACGAGGGCACCGGCGAAGGGTCCGAGCTGCTCTATCGCGGCATTGCCTCGCGGGCCTTCGAACGCCGCTTCCAGCTTGCCGACCACGTCGAAGTTGTCGGTGCTTCGCTGAAGAACGGCCTTCTGTTCGTCGACCTCAAGCGCAACATCCCCGAGGAGCTGAAGCCGCGCAAGATCGCCATTACGGCGTCTTCTGCCAAGGCCAAGCAGATCGAGGCCAAGACCGCTGCCTAAATACAAGTCTCCTCCCGAACGGAAGCGGGGGCGGGCGGCCGCCGGCTGGTTTTTTTTGTGGGTGTAAGTTTTTGAAGTAACAAAGTGAAAAAAAAAAAGAGAGAAAAAGAGGGGTGGT
>NZ_JAMYSF010000009.1:0-256536 GCF_040321775.1 Mesorhizobium sp. M0243
CATCTCAAAACACGAACAGGATGGAAACGAATCTCCATCCTGTTCGATAGGTCTTACCAGATCCTCATCCAGCCCAACTTAAGTGAACTGCATTACGCCCAATGGGCGGCGTTTTTCGTTTGTAGCCAATTGATTTCGTTGCATCCGAGCAGAGACTCCAGCCAAAGGATTGACCCTTCGCCATGGTTGCGGCACCCTTGGCCGTGGGTTGGGTGTCACGAACAAGGCGCCTATGGATGTCGAAGAAGTTGAAAGCTGCAATCATTGCAGCCCTTGTCGCTCTGGCTGCTGGTTTCGCCGTCAGCAACGGGCTGATAAGCCAGCAGACGGCCGATGAGATCAAGGCCAGGACTGACCAGGTTCTGACCGAGGAAGAGGCCGCACAGCCTGCGCCTCAGCCTGACAGCCCCGCCCCGCCTTCCACGGAACCCGCACCGCAGGCTCCGGCCCCTCCCGCCGCGGCACCCCCGCAAGGATCACAACCGGGTCAATGAAGAAGCCCCGCCAGAATGGGCTCCTCTCGTGCGATCGTGCCATCACCATACCTGCTGAGTGTATCGTTTTAATACAATCGCCGATTGGTAGACTTGCGCCACGGATAGGCAGTTAGTTTCAGCGTCAGGCAAAAAGGGGGGAAATGCCTCGCACTGGGAGAAAACGATGTCCGTACAAAAAGGCGACTTTCGAACCAACAGAGCCGACTACGTGATTGCCGCGATGCATGGCGGAGTGACCGCCGAAGACAGCGTTCGAGACGAGAACCTGGCAAGGAGAAAGAAGTCCCTGTGGCTGAAGGAGCGGCGATCGGCCAAGTCGGCTGAGAACCCGTTGGACAGCTCGCCGCTGTCTAAAAGAAGCCCTCGCGGTTAGCGATTTACAATCACCCTTCCGCGATCACACCATATCCGCACACAACCCACTCACCCATATTGCAGGTGCCGCCGTCGGTGTTGACTAGCTCCGACGGCGGCCTAGTTCGTGGCGAAATAACCTCCGTTTTTTGAGAAGACGGCGGGACTAAGGTCTTGTGCCCTACACGCAAAGGTCCGAGTGGTCCTGTTAGGTTCCGGAAATGTCTCTTGGACGTTCCGCTATTTTATCCAATTGAAATTTAGCGTTACCGTGTATTCTCGCCCGATAGCGGCGCCTGATCCGGCTGCCCGCATCCGCCCTGGCTGAGTCCCCTCAGCCGATGCGCTCACCGCTCTTCGGATCGAATAGATGCAGCTGGTGTGGTTCGGCCGCCAACCGTACCTCGTCGCCGGGCTTCACGCCGGCACGGCCCATGGCAAAGACGCAAAGCTGCTGGCTGGCCAGCTTGACGTAGAACTGCGTCGAAAGCCCGAGCGGCTCGACCACCCTCACCTCGCCCTTCAACGCGCCGTCATCCGCCAATTTTATATGCTCGGGCCGCAAACCGACGGTGATTGCGTCACCATCCTTGAGCGGCAGGCCTTCCGGCAGCCTCAGCGCCTGGCCATCGGTCAGCACGGCCTCCGGGGTAGCGCCCTCCCGAACCGTCGCCGGCAGGAAATTCATGCCGGGTGAGCCGATGAAACCGGCGACGAACATGTTGGCCGGCCGATCATAGAGATCAAGCGGCGCGCCGACCTGCTGGATCAGCCCGTCATGCATGACGACGATCCGGTCGGCCATGGTCATCGCCTCGATCTGGTCGTGCGTGACATAAACCGATGTCGTCTTCAGCTGCTGGTGCAGCGCCTTGATCTCGGCGCGCATATGGACGCGCAGCTTGGCGTCGAGGTTCGACAGCGGCTCGTCGAACAGGAAGACCTTGGGGTCGCGCACGATGGCACGGCCCATGGCGACGCGCTGGCGCTGGCCGCCGGACAATTGCCGCGGCAGGCGCTGCAGGAACGTGTCGAGCCCGAGCCGCTTGGCGGCGCCGTCCACCCTGGCGTCGATCGTCGTCTTCTGCGCCTTCTTCAGGAGCAGGCTGAAGCCCATGTTCTTCGACACGTCCATATGCGGATAGAGCGCGTAGGACTGGAACACCATGGCGATGTCGCGGTCCTTGGGTGCCACGTCATTGACCAGCCGCTCGCCGATGCGGATCTCGCCGCCGGAAGCCTCCTCCAGCCCGGCGATCATGCGCAAGAGCGTGGACTTGCCGCAGCCTGACGGGCCGACCAGGACGACGAACTCGCCATCGGCGATTTCAAGGTCGACCGCGTGCAGGACGCGGACGGCGCCATAGTCCTTGCGGACCTTTTCGAGCGTAACAGAGGCCATCGATCTATCCTTTGACGGCGCCGGCGGTCAGGCCGGTGACGAGATAGCGTTGCAGGAAGGCGAAGAAGATACAGACCGGGATCAGCGCCAGGATGGACGCCGCCATCATCTGTCCCCAGTCGACGGCGAACTTGCCGATGAAGGTGAGCAAGCCGACGGCAAAGGTCTTTTGGTCGTCGCTGGAAATCAGCATCAGCGCGAACAGAAGCTCGCTCCAGGCGGCGGTGAAGACGAAGCCGAGCGTTGCGCCCATGCCCGGTAGCGTCAACGGCACGATCACCTTGCGCATCGCCTGCGCTCGGGTGCAGCCGTCGATCATCGCGGCCTCCTCCAAATCCTTTGGAATGCCGTCGAAGAAGGACTGCATCAGGAAGGTGGCAAAGGCCGTGTTGAAGGCGGTGTAGATGATGATCAGCCCGGTCAGGCTGTTGATCAGGCCGATCTGACCCATCACGCGGTAGATCGGCGGAATGACCATCACCAGCGGAAAGGTCTGGGTCAAAAGCAACATCAGCGCAAGTGCTGCCTTGCCGCGAAAGGTGAAGCGCGACATGGCATAACCGGCGAGCGTGGCGATGATTGTCACCAATGCCGCCGTCGATACCGAGACGATGACGCTGTTGAGGAAATAGCGCGGGAAATCGGTGGCCTCGAGCACGGTGACGAAATTCTTCAACGTCATCTGCGACGGCCAGAACGTGATGCCTTCGGAATAGAGCAGCCGCTCCGGCGTGACCGAGATCTTCAGCGTCCAGTAGATCGGGAACAGGGCAAAGAGCACGTAGGCCGCGATTGCCGCGTAGAGGCCGATGCCGCCGAAGAAGCGCTGCGAGGTTGAGCGTCCTGCGATCATCAGACGTGCCTCACCAGGGTGCGGCGGATACCGATCAGCGCAATCGCATAAGCAATGAGCAGGACGAGCAGCAGCACCGCCACCGCCGAGGCATAGCCCTTGTCCAGCGATTTGAAGGCGCTGACATAGATGTAGACCGGCACCGTGTTGGTCGAGCCGGCTGGCCCGCCCTCCGTCATGACGAAGATCAGGTCGGCGAAGGTGGCGATCCAGATGGTGCGCAACATCACGGTGATGGCGATGGTCGGCGCCAGAAACGGCAGCGTCACCTTGGTGAAGCGCTGCCAAGGCGAAGCGCCGTCGATGGCCGCTGCCTCATGCAGTTCCGACGGAATGGATTTCAGCGCCGCCAAGAGCGTGATGGCGAAGAACGGAATGCCGAACCAGATGTTGGCGACGATCGGCCCCCACATGGCGGTTGAGGGATCGGAAAGCACATTGGTCGGCTGGGCTTTCAGCCCCAACGCAAACAACCAGTGCGGCAATGGGCCGATGATGGGATTGAACAGCCAGGCCCAGGTCAGGCCCGACAAGAAGGACGGCACCGCCCAGGGCAGGAACACCAGGGCTTGCACGGCCTTGCGGCCGCGAAATGGCTTGTCGAGCAGCAGCGCCAGGCCGAGGCCAAGGAAGAACTGGAAAAACAGACTGGCGACGGTCCACCACAACGTGTTGACCAGCGCCTGCCCCAGCACCTGATCCGACAGCATCGCCTGATACTGCCCAAGCCCGACATATTCGGACTTGAACGCCGAGAATTTGCGGAAGGAGTAGCTGATGCCGATGACCAGCGGCACCAGAAGCACCACGACCAGCAGGATGATCGCCGGGCTGAGATAGAGCCATGGCTCGATTGCGGCGTGGGATAACCGCTTGCGGCGCGGCTGGCCGGCGGATCGTATTTCGGACACGGCATAGGTCATTGGTTTAGGGGTCACTCCTGGAACGTCGGCTGGCGGAGAGCGTCCTTCTCCCCGTGAAACTGGGAGAAGATGCCGTAGACAGATGAGGGGCAGCGCTAACCTGGCAGAAGCTAGTGCTGCCCTCATCCGTCATTTCGTGACACCTGCTCCCCGTGAACGGGGAGAAGGGAAGAAAAGCTACTTCTTGTTCTTCGCCAGCCAATCCTGCTGTTCCTTGGTCAGGAAGGCAGCCCACTGGTCGGCGACGTCCTTGGCCGTCTTCTGGCCAAGCAGCACTTCCTGAAAATTCTTGATCGCCACCTGGTCGACGAAGTTGCCGAGGTTCTCCAGATGCGTTGGCGGGGTCACCATTTCATATTTGGAGCTGTCGCTCAGCTCCGTGAACCAGCCCTTGAACTGCTCGGTCTTGAAATGGGGATCCTGGTCGGCGCCGTTGTGGATCGGGACGACGCCGACTTCCTTGGCCCATTCCAGATTGTCCTTCGGCGAGAGCAGCGTCGCCATCAGCTTCCACGCGTCGTCCTTGTGCTGCGAGTTGGCGAACATCGCCCAGCCGGCATAGCCCAGTGTCGGATAGGATTTGCCGCTCGGCCCGACCGGCAATGGCGCTACCGCGAAATCGTCGGCGCTCATCTTCTCGGCAATGCCGAGCAGCGCGTCCGGATCCTGGTTGAGCATGGCGCAGGTGCCGGAATAGAAGCCGGTGACCGTTTCGTTGAAACCCCAACTCACCGCATCCTTAGGCGCCAGTCCGTCCTTGTACATGTCGGCCAGCATCTGCAGGCCCTTGACCGAGCCTTCTTCGTTGATCGTCGAAGTGCCATCCTCGTTGAAGTAGCCACCCTTGCCGGCGGCGATGTTCATGAACATGTGCATGCCGTTGAAAGCGCCCGGCCCGCCGCGCAGGCAGTAGCCATATTTGCCCGGCAACGCAGAGATTTTCTTGGCGTCGGCGATGAAATCATCGAGCGTCGCCGGCGGGCCATCGAGGCCGGCTTCCTTGAACAGTTTCTTGTTCCAGAACAGCGCGTTCACATAGTAGCCGTAAGGGATCATGAACTGGGTGTTGTTGACGGTCGAGCCGAACTGCTTGGCGCGGTCGCCCAGCGTCTTGGCATCATCCCATTTGGCCATATAGGGGCCGAGATCCTCGAGCTGGGCATTGTTGGCGTAGAGGCCCATCCAGCGTTCCGGCATTTCGACGATGTCAGGCGTATCGCCGGCCTGCACCATGGTCAGGAATTTCTCGAACGCCTGGCCCCAGGGCAGCGAGATAAGCTCGACCTTGATGCCCGGATTGGCGGTTTCGAATTCGGCGATCTGCTTCTTCAGGAATTCGGTGCGCGGCGGGCTGGTGATGACTTCGACCATTTTCAGGGTCGAGTCGGCCACAGCACTTCCGGCGGAAATCGCCAGTCCCGCAACGGTGGCAAGCATGACGGTCAGTTTTTTCATGTTCAAGACTCCCATTTTGAACCCGCTTGTTATTTTCTGGCTTTTTCGAAGGCTTGGGCGACATCCGCCCACAGGTCTTCGACACTCTCCAATCCGATATTGAAGCGGATGGTTCGGGGGCTGACGCCGAAGCGCGCCATCGAATTCAGGCCAGGCGTCTGCTCCAGCGACGCCTTGGCCGGCACGACCAGGCTTTCATGCCCGCCCCAACTGACGCCGATGCGGAAATATTTCATCGCATCGACGAAGACGGGGATGTCGATCTCGTCCGTCACCTCGAAGGAGAACAGACCGGCATAGCCGGCCAGTGTCGCCTTGCCCGGATGGTTCGAATAGACAGGATGGTTGACGCGCTCGACATTGGCATGCGCCTTCAGCCGTTCGGCGATGGTCAGGCCGCTCTTCATGTGGTGCGGCAGGCGCAGCGGCAGCGTGCGCAAGCCGCGCAGCAACAGCCAGGCTTCGAATGGCGACAGCTTGCCGCCGAGATAGGAATAGGTCTGCTCGTTGATGTGCTTGATATGAGCGGCCGAACCCGCGACGACGCCAGCGACGGTGTCGCTGTGGCCGCCAAGGTATTTCGAGGCCGAATGCAGCACCAGGTCGACGCCATGCGCGATCGGCTTCTGGAACACCGGCGTCGCCCAGGAATTGTCGATGGTGGTGACGATGCCCTGTTCCTTGGCCAGCCGTGTCAGATGCGCGATGTCCTGCAGCTCGAACATCATCGAGGTCGGGCTTTCCAGGTAGAGCAGCTTGGCGCCGGGAAGTGCCGCCGCGACCGCATCCGGGTCGGAGCCGTCGACATAGTCGACCTTGATGTTGAGCCGAGGCAACAGCCGCTCGAACAGCCGGTAGGCATCGCCATAGCAATTGCGCACCGCCACGATGCGCTCGCCTGCCCCAACGAACGCAAGCACCGTGGCACTGATCGCCGCCATGCCGCTGGAAAAGCCGCGCGCGGCTTCTGCGCCCTCAAGCGCTGCCACGCGCGCCTCGAACTCCATCACCGTCGGATTGTCGCCGCGCGAATAGATCGGCTGCTTTCGTTTGCCAGCAAAGGTATCGGCCATCTCGGCATAGCTGGCGAAGGTGAACAGCGAGGTCTGGTAGATCGGCGGCACCACCGCACCGCCAGGGAACGGTTCGTCATGCGCCAAGAGTGTCGCCGCCTCGGCGAGATAGTCGTGATCGAAACCGGATGGATGCTCGTTCATGTCTGGCTCGAAAGTTTGAGTTTGGCGGCACCGCGCTTGAGATCGTCCTCGACGGTAGCGATCAGCTTGAGGGCTTCGGCGCGGGCGCCCTGCGGGTCACGGGCTGCGATGCATTCGTAGATGGTGCGGTGATAGGGAAAGCTGGCATGGCCGAAATCGCGAACGCCGAGCGGATGCTCCCAGAAGCGGTGGAACAACTCGTACATGGCGGCGATGATCTGCTCGAACAGCGGATTACCCGAGGCCCGGTAGATCGCCTGGTGGAACTCCCAATCCTCTTCCGCCGACATGCCGTCGCGCGTGCGGAACGCCTGCTCCATGATGTCGAGCTTGCGTGCGATTTCGGCGATATCTGCCTGGCTGGCGCGTTCGGCGCAAAGAGCTGCGGCCTCCGCCTCCAGCGCGCGGCGGATCTCCATCGTCTGCATCAGGCTGGTGAAATCATTGCCGCCCGCCAGCGTCAGCGGCATGTGCAGCATATCGTGTGAAACAGCCGCCTTGAGATAGGTGCCGCTGCCCTGCCGCCTCTCGACGAGGCCGAGCCCTTCCCAGCGTGTCAGCGCCTCGCGCACGGTGTTGCGGCTGACCTTCAGCCGCTCGGCCAGAATGCGTTCGGTTGGAAGCCGCTCGCCCGGCTGCAGGGCTTCGGCGCGAACAAATCCCACCAACGCCTTCAACACCGCGTCGTCGCGCGCCGTGGTCTGAATGGGTGGCAGGCTGTTCTGGTCCACATTTCCTCCAAGTGGTCCAATGGTCCAACCAATTTCTGCACAGAAGGAAGCTCCTGTCAACCAACTGTCAGGAGCACTGTCGGAGGGAGCGACGCAATACTTTCAAGGCGGTCGCGCGATCGCGCTTCGATCGTATCTGCTAATCTGAGGCAGCAGGCGACCCGAACCAGGTGGTCAGCGCGTCCACCAGCCCCTGTTGGGTTCCCGCCCCGGCCCAAGCCACATAACCATCGGGCCGGATCAAGACGGCGCCGGGCGCGGCGACCCTCCCGAGCACCGGGAGGTCCCAGATACCGGCGTAACCGGCGTCGATCTGCCGGACCCGATCAGCCCAGGGCGCGAGGTCCAGCCTGCCGGGCTCACCGAAGTTGAGCAGCACGGGCCGCGCGTCGTGCAGCAAGGTGAAGACCCGCAACGGTCCGTCAGCGGTGGCCAGATCGAGATCGGGCATTCGCCGCCCAAGCAGCGGATGCCCCTCGCCGAAGTCGTAATGGACGCCCAGGCCGGACATCTCGGCGGCGATCCGTTTGCGGGGCTCATCCATGCCGAGCAACTCGGCAAAGATGTCGTTCAATGCCTTGCTGCGGTCATCCGTACGACGAAGAGCGACCTGTGCCATCGTGTTGCGCAACACGCGGGCAGCGACCGGATGGCGTTCGGTGTGATAGCTGTCGAGCAGGCTTTCCGGTGATATCAGCTTGACCACTTGGGCGAGCTTCCATCCCAGGTTAACCGCGTCCTGCACGCCGATGTTGAGGCCCTGTCCGCCCATCGGCGGGTGGACGTGCGCTGCGTCACCGGCCAGCAGGACGCGTCTGTCGCGGTATTTCACGGCTTGTCGCGTCATGTCGGTGAACCGCGAGAGCCAGGTCGGATTGTGGACCCCGTAATCGGTGCCGTAGATGGCGATCAGCGCCTCGCTGAGCTCGCGCAGGGACGGTTCGCCGCGGGCCTCCAGGTTCGGTTCCGTCAGCACGACGCCAACTTTTTTGCCGTCCTCGATCTTACCCAGGGCATGAATTCCGAAGGCGTTGCTGCGGAAGCCCCATTCCGGCTCTTCCGATATCTCGACCTCGGCAATCATCCAGCTCATCGTCGGATCCCATCCGGCGAACTCAATACCGGCTGATTTGCGAACGGTGCTGCGGCCTCCGTCGCAACCAACCAGATATGTCGTCTCAGCCGGTGGCCGTTGGACAGTTTGACATCGACGCCGCTGGCGTCCTGAGCAAACCCCGCAACCTCGTGTCCGCGATAGATCGGCACCTTGAACTCGCCGACCCAGTCGGCCAGGATGCGCTCGATGTGGTTTTGCCGCAGCGCCAGCAGATAATTGTGGCGCGTGGGAAAATCGCTGATGTCTAACCGGATCATGTGGAAGCCCACGGACGGCGATATCTGTCCCTGTGAAAGAAACCGATCCGCAATTCCGCGCTGGTCGAGCACCTCAAGAGTGCGCGCATGCAGGCCGCCAGCGCGCAATCCTGCCAGTTTCTGATCCGGTCGCCTTTCGACAATGGCAACGTCCACGCCTGCCAGCGCCAGTTCGCCTGCCAGCATCAATCCCGTCGGACCACCCCCGGCGATCACAACCGCATGATCTGAAATCATTATCATAACTCCCGTTTTCCGCACCCTGGCTTGGGTCGCGGTTTTACGGGAGGAGCCGGGTCTTGCCGCAAGCCTCTTGTGCGCCATATGTATGAAATGGAAGGGGTATTCTTCCCCTCATCGTTGGCTGCCCTCACAGCGAAACTGTGTAGGAACGGCTAGAACGGGTGTTCCGATTTCACATGCAGAAACGCAGATTCCTCCGTGCTTTGGCACGGAGTTCTGATGTTCTTTTGGAGAGAAGGGGGCCGGTCGGCGTTTGGCAGCGGTACGAGGAGGCCACTATGTGCCAGCGCCGGCCGGCCGACCCCACGGACCCAGGAGATGCGGCGGACCTGAGCATCATGGGGTATTCCCAGGATCGGAGCCGGCTTTCTATCCTCGTGCCGGCTTCGTCTAGGCCTGCACAGTTGCGCAAGAGTTTATGAAAATCAACAGTTTCTTAACCAAGGCTCGCGAATCGCTTGGATTAAGGTAAACGGGTAACCCTGTCAGGTTGACAGGATAATCGGGGCTGGATCGCTACGCCGCCTTGGCGACGACGCGATTTCGGCCGCCGCTTTTGGCTTCGTAGAGCGCGAGATCGGCACGCTTCATCAGCGCCGCGACCGTGTCCACCCCCTTCAGCACCGACGACACGCCGACGCTGACCGTGACTTCGATCGCCTTGCCGTCCTGCCCGATGGCGAAAGCCGCCTGGGCGATTTCGGCGCGAATGCGCTCGGCTACCTTCTCGGCCACCGCGCCCTCGGTGTCCGGCATCACCACGACGAACTCCTCCCCGCCAAAACGGCAGGCAAGGTCGATACCCCTGACATTCTTGCGCAGCCGTCGTGCGAATTCCCGCAGAACCTCGTCGCCCCCGTCATGACCGTGCGCGTCGTTGATCGCCTTGAAGCGGTCGAGGTCGGTGATCATCACCGACAGCGGCCGGCGCCGCGCCACCGCGCGATCGAACAGCGTCTGCAGATGGCTGTCTAGATAGCGGCGGTTGTGCAGCCCCGTCAGGCCGTCGGTCACCGCCATTTCGATGGTCTGGGTGACGCTGGCGCGCAGCTGGTCGTTGTAGCGCTTGCGGCGCACCTGGGTGCGCAGCCGCGCCGTCAACTCCTGCTGGTCGATCGGCCGCATCAGATAATCATTGATGCCGAGTTCGAGGCCGCGGATGATGCGTTCCTCCTCGCCCTCCTCCGCCAGCAGGATGATCGGCACGAAACGGGTGCGATCGAGCGAGCGCAACTGCGAACAGAGCCTCAGCGGATCGAAATCGGCGAACGCGGTCGAGATCATCACGCATTCATAGGACGTCTCGGCGGCCTGGAAGAAACCGGCATGCGGATCGCTGGAGATATCGAGATCGGCGCGGTCGCGCAGCATCTTCTGAATGCGCTCGACGGATGATTTGCGTTCGTCGATCAAAAGCACTTTGGGCGTCGTGTCCTCGGATGCGAAATTGCGGCTGAGCAACTCCTCGATGCCGATGTTGCGCGTCGTCGAGGCGCGCAGCCGCAACTCGTCGGTCAGCGACTTCAGGCGAACCAGGCTCTTGACGCGCGTCATAAGCTGCAGGTCGTTGACCGGCTTGGTCAGGAAGTCGTCGGCGCCGGCCTCGAGCCCGCGGACGCGGTCGGAAACCTGGTCGAGCGCGGTGATCATCACCACCGGAATGTGCGATGTCGCCGGATCGCTCTTCAGCCGCCGACAGACCTCGAACCCGTCCATGTCAGGCATCATCACGTCGAGCAGCACGACATCGACCTTGCCGTTCTCGCAGGTCTCGATCGCATCCGGCCCGTTGGTGGCGGTCAGCACTTCGAAATATTCGGCCAGCAGCCGGACTTCCAGCAGCCGCACATTGGCAGGGATGTCGTCGACGACGAGGATCCGCGCAGTCATTTCACAAGGCTCCGGCTCGGCTGAAAGGGCACATCACGCATCGCCCAGATAGGATTTGATGGTTTCGATGAAACGCGGCACCGAGATCGGCTTCGAAATATAAGCCTCGCAGCCGCCCTGGCGGATACGTTCCTCGTCACCCTTCATGGCGAAGGCGGTCACCGCAATGACCGGGATGACGTGCAGCTCGTCGTCTTCCTTCAGCCATTTGGTCACTTCAAGCCCCGACACTTCAGGCAATTGGATATCCATCAGGATCAGATCCGGCCGGTGCTGGCGCGCCAGATCGAGCGCTTCCAGACCGTTGCGGGTGCGCACGGTCTCGTAACCGCTTGCCTCGATGAGGTCCCGAAAGAGCTTCATATTGAGCTCATTGTCCTCGACGATCATAACCTTCTTCGGCATCGATTTCCCGTCCCGGCTGCCCTTCCGCTTCGAAGGCGACCGTCATGCGCCCATGTCTGAACGCACCAAACCCTGCTTCACTTTACGGCAATATGATTGACGAAACGGAAATCCGCGGCTGGAAAACAGCGCGAATTCCACCTCGTCCCTGCGCGTCCAAAGGGCGCGCCACGCTCTAATGGCTTGCCGCAAGCAACTCTTGCCATTACTGCGGGAGAGACTCATTCCACACACCGAAGGTAGTGATGGCAAACGCAGCGTCAATGCGCGAAGAAGCGGAATCGATTGCCGTGAAGGCCCTGGGCTTCGTCGCCTCCGATCCGGAGCTGCTGCCGCGCTTTCTGGCGATCACCGGCATAGAGGTCCATTCGATCCGCAAAGCCGCCAGCGAGCCGGGTTTTCTGGCCGGTGTCCTGCAATTCATCCTCGCCCACGAGCCGACTCTGATGCGCTTTGCCGAGGAAACCGGCACCCCGCCGGCGGCTGTCGGCAAGGCCTTGCGGTCGCTGCCGCTGGGCGACGACAACCACGAGCATTCCATATGAGCGATGATCCGGAAACCGCGCGCCAGATTGAAGAACTGGCAGCCGACGACCGACCGCTGCTGGTGCTCGACGTCGATGACGTCGTGCTCGAATTCATCCGACCGTTTCCGAATTTCCTCAAGGCGCGCGGCTATGGCTTGACGCTGGCCTCGTTTCGGCTGACCGGCAACATCGCAGAGACCGCCAGCGGCCGCCTGATCGAACAGCCCGAAGTCACGGCACTGCTGGCCGATTTCTTTGACGCGCAAGCCGATTGGCAAAACATTACGGACGGCGCGGCAGAAGCCCTGGCAGGGTTTGGCGACCGCGCGGAAATCGTTTTGCTGACGGCCATGCCGCACAAGCACCGTGCCGTGCGTCGCGTCCATCTCGACGCGCTTGGACTGAGCTATCCGCTTCTGACCACTGAAATGGCCAAAGGACCGGCGGTGGCCAAGCTTCGCGGCAGGGCCGGCCGACCGGTGGTTTTCGTCGACGATCAGCCGCACAATCTGGCGTCGGTACGGGAATCGGTCGCCGACGCCGAACTGTTCCACCTGATGGCCGACAATTCGCTGCGCGCATTCCTGCCGCCGGTGACGGACGATGTGGTCGTCGTCCAGGACTGGCACGAGGCAGCGCCCAAGATTCAAAGCGCGCTGGGGCTCTGAACTCCAGCTTCAGGGGTTCAGTTCGCACCTGCGCCGCCGCTGTCGTCTCCGCTGTCATCGGCGCCGTCACCATCATCCACGCTGTCGTCCACGGCCGGATCGGCGGGCTTCAGCATGACGCCATTGACGGTGACCGAGCCATCGGCCTTGGCATTGACGATCCATTCCAGCCGGCCATCGGGCAGCGTCTTGCCAAAGCCCTTCGCCATGAGAGCGACTGGCACGTATTGGCCAACCTCCGGTTCCGACTTTGCCGCTTGCTGCAGGCCTTCGACAAGCTTGTCGAAGCCGGCGACATTGACGGTCACGCTACCTTCGGGCTTTTCGCCTGGGAATGTCATCTCGCCTTCCAGCGCGATCTCCGTGTCCTTGTTCTTCACGGTGCTGTGGCCAAGCACGACCTTCGGCATCCTGGCCATGAAGTCGACTTTAAGTTGCTCGCCGAATTCGGCCGACAGCGGCGGATTCTTATTGAGATCAAAGGCTTCGATCGCCTTCTTCGCCATGCTGTCGAGATCGATATTGGCGCCGCCAAAGTTCAAATCGACATCGGTGGGCAACAACCCCACGCTCCAGCTCGGCAGAAGCTGGGTCGGCACGGTCAGCCCCGATGCCTTGATGCCGTACGTGATCGTGCCGTTCTGGGCCACGCCATCGGTGCCGAACACGGTGCTGAGCTGGGTGGCGCCGAAATTGCCGACCGGGCTTTCCACCGCGAAATCCTTGAAACCGTAGGTCCCGTCGATACGCTGCCAAAGCGGCAAGGCGGCGAGCAGAAGCGATTTGAGCTGCGCCTGGTTGTCCTTCAGCGTCGCCTCGTCCTCGTTGGCCACCGCAAATGCCAGGAGATCGAGCAATGGCTTGGTCCGCACGCCCTTGCCGCTGGCTTCGACCGACAATTCCGGCGACCTGACGGTGACCGGGAATTTCAGCCCGCTCTCGGGGTCATCGAAATTGATCGCTTCGACAAAACTCGACACCTTCTGCGAGGTTGTGAAATCGACGCCCCCGGTCGCCGACTTGGTCGCGGCAACGGTCGCGATGCCGGCGCCCGTGCTGGCTTCCATGTGCTGCTTGGCATCCTTCGATGCCATCGTCATGCCGGCCATCGAGCTGGTGCCGCTGGTAAAGGCCGCCAGATTTGGATCGTAGACGCCCGAACCCTTGCCGTCCTTGATCGAAAACTGAGTGCTTTGCAGCCCCTCGGGTCCGTTGAACTCGAAGGAGGCGGTTTGGGAGAAATCCATGGAGACATCCCAGGACCCGTCGCTGCGCGGCTTGACCATCAAGGCATAGGGCGCGAAGTCGAACTTCAGCAGTTTCTGGTCCGGAAATGATGCGGCAAGTGCCTTGAAATCGAACACGATCTTGTAGGCGCCACCTTCGAGCGAAACCTTCAAAATGCCTTTGTCGATGGCCTGCTTGCCGACATAGCGGGACAAGTCGTCGGACAATTGCTTCGCACCCTGACTGTCGGCGGTCTGGCTGAAAGCAGGGGCACTCAACGCAAGAAGGAACACGAATGGCAGGGCACGGTTCACGCGAATTCTCCGTTTGACCTAGAAGAAAGACTTTGTCCGTCTGGTATGAAATTACCGCTGCAACCGCAAGGTGAGATCGACAACGGCACCCGGGCAGACCATCTCGATCAAAGCACCAGCCGCATCAGCGGGCGACCGGCCTTGCGTTCCACCAGCCGCTCGAAACCCGCCTTCTCGAAGACCCGTGACGAACCGACGAACAGGCCGATCGAGCGCGAATCGCGAGACAGGTCCATCGGGCACGCCTCGAGCAGCCGGGCCCCATTCTGGCGGGCGAAACCTATGCCGCCTTCGACGAGGCGATGCGTGATGCCCCTGCCGCGCGCCTTGGCGCGGATGAAGAAGCAGGAGATCGCCCAAACGGCCGCATCCCCCGCGTCGGCAGGATCGACCGGTGCCGACCCCCTGCCCTGATTGTTCCATTCGGGCACGTCGGCGCGCGGTCCGATCTGCATCCAGCCAACCGCCTGGCCATCCTCGAATGCCAGCAGTCCGGGCGGCGGGCCGGCTTCGATACGCGCCTTGATGTGGTCCTTGTTGCGTTCCCGGCTGCTCTCGCGGCGCATCGCCGGCGCCAGCCGGAAATGCGTGCACCAGCAGCCGTAGCAGGCGCCTTGCTTGCCGAAGAGGTCCTCGAATTCAGCCCAAAGCTCGGGCGCAAGCGGCGCTATGGTCGTGCTCATGCGTTCTCCCCAGGCCAGCCTTGTCGCTGGCCTTGCACTGTCGTACCATTGCTTCTGTTCTCTTTATGTTCGCAGCGATGGCGGCCCCTGTCAACAATCCCGATCACGGTTTTTGCCGCGACTGCCTGATGTTTCAGCGCAGCCCGACGCGCCGCTGCGAGCGCTGCGGCAGCCCCCGGCTTGTGCGTCATCCCGAGCTTTACCGGCTGCATCTGGCCCATATCGATTGCGACGCCTTCTATGCGGCGATCGAAAAGCGCGACAATCCGGCGCTCAAGGACAAGCCGCTGATCATCGGCGGCGGCAAGCGCGGCGTCGTCTCCACCGCCTGTTACATCGCCCGCATCCAGGGCGTCCGCTCGGCCATGCCGATGTTCAAGGCGCTCGAAGCCTGCCCGGAGGCGGTCGTCATCAGCCCCAACATGGAAAAATACGTGCGCGTCGGCCGCGAAGTGCGCGCCATGATGCAAGCGCTGACACCGCTGGTCGAGCCGCTGTCGATCGACGAGGCGTTTCTCGACCTCGCCGGCACCGAACGACTGCACGGCCTGCCGCCTGCTGTGGTGCTGGCGCGCTTCGCGCAGGCCGTCGAGAAGGAGATCGGCATCACCGTTTCGGCCGGCCTGTCCTATTGCAAGTTCCTTGCCAAGATTGCGTCTGATTTTCGCAAGCCGCGCGGTTTCTCGGTCATCGGCGAGGCCGAGGCAGTCGGCTTCCTGGCGGCGCAGCCGGTGACCATGATCTGGGGTGTCGGAAAGGCATTCAACGCCACGCTGGAGCGTGACGGCATCCGCACTATCGGCCAGTTGCAGCAGATGGATCGCGGCGACCTGATGCGCCGCTACGGCACGATGGGCGACCGGCTCTACCACCTTTCGCGCGGCGAGGACGTCCGCCGCGTCGATCCCGACCAGGATGCCAAGAGCGTATCGGCCGAAACCACCTTCGACACCGACATCGCGTCGCTGGAGGAACTGGTCGCGGTTCTCAGGGGTCTTTCGGAAAAGGTTTCGGCACGGCTGAAAAAGTCAGGCATTGCCGGGCGCACTGTGGTGCTGAAACTGAAGAGCCAGGATTTCAAGCTGCGCACGCGCAATCGCCAGCTCGGCGATCCGACCCGGCTCGCCGACCGCATCTTTCAGACCGGGGTGGAGCTTCTGCGCAAGGAAACCGACGGCACGAAATATCGGCTGCTAGGCATCGGCGTCAGCGACCTTTCGGACGACGACAAGGCCGACCCGCCCGATCTGGTCGACATCCAATCGCGCAAGCGCGCCATGGCCGAAGGCGCCATCGATGCCCTGCGCGACAAGTTCGGCCGCAAGGCGGTGGAAACCGGCTACACATTCGGCAAGGGCCGCGACGCCCATCCGCCGGAGCCGCTTGAGGATTAGGTGCGCTGCAGATCAATCCTGCTCGTCACCACGCTCTTGCCGGTTTTCGGGTCGGTGTCGATGACGGTCAGCCGCATGCCGTTCTCGCCGCGTTTCTCGACCTTCATCTGCGCCCTTCGGTCGCCATTGACCTCCTTGGCCCAGCGAATGCCCAGGTTGATCGCGTTGCCCGAACGGCTGCCGTTGAGCTGTGCCGGTCCCGTGCGAGAGCCGACATAGATGCCGCTGTATTTGGCGCCGCTGGCCTTCAGATCCGCGCTGATGGCACGCGTGACCACGACAAGCCCCCGGCAATTGCCGTCGAGCGACAGGGAGGTCGATGTCGCGTTCGAGCTGAACGTGCAGGACACGTTCACGGTCGGCGCATCGGTGGTGACCTTGACGATACCCTTGCCGGCGAAATTGCCCTTGAACGACTGGAGAAATTGCGTCTCGTCGGCATGTGCCGCGCCTGCCGCAACCAGTAAACCGCCGGCAAGCGCGAATTGCGCGAAGAATCTCATCGAAGCTCTCCCTGTCGATCTTCAAAAAGGCGGGACGGTCCGCCAGCACGGCTGACCATCGGGACTCAACGCCACTTGCCGTTTCAGGTTCCGCCCGCCACATGACTGTTTCACAACATCCAGCAGTCGCGACTGGCCCAGAAGAATGCCTTGCGTAGCGATTGCGGCAGAAGTCCTGGGCTGCGACATAGCGCGAATGGCACCCACACCCTCGATCCCCAAGGCCGCGTTCTGGATGGCGCTGTCGATCGCTTCCTTCCTTGGGATGACGGTCGCCGGCCGAGCCACGACAGCGGAGCTCAACGTCTTCCAGGTGCTGGAGTTGCGCTCTGTGATCGGCTTCTTCATCCTTCTGCCGCTGGTGATGACGAGTGGCGGCTTTCAAGCCATGCGCACGCGGCGCCCCATTGCCCACATCGCCCGCAACGTCATCCACTACACGGGCCAGGCGGCCTGGCTCTACGCCCTCACTTTGATCCCGCTGGCCGTGCTGATCTCGATCGAATTCACCACGCCGATCTGGACAGCTATCCTGGCGGTGATTTTTCTTGGCGAAAGGCTGAACCGAGCCAAGCTGGCAGCGATCGGGCTGGGGCTGATCGGCGTGGTGATCATCGTGCGCCCCGGTGTCGGCTCGGTCGATCCTGGACATCTCGTCGTGCTGGGTGCCGCGGCCTGCTTCGGCATCTCGGTGGTCACGATCAAGTCGCTGACCCGGACGGACAGCGTCGTGCGCATCATCTTCTGGATGCTGGTTATCCAATCGGTGGTCGGTCTCATCCCGGCGCTTTATACGTGGCGCAACCCGCCACTGGAGCTGTGGCCATGGATCATGCTGATCGCCTTCACCGGCATGTCGTCGCATTTCTGCATGGCCCGTGCGCTTGGTCATGCCGACGCGACCATCGTCTCGCCGATGGATTTCCTGCGCGTGCCGCTATCGGCACTGATTGGCTGGCTGCTCTATAGCGAGCAGATCGACGCCTTCACCGCCGGTGGCGCGCTGCTGATCCTGATGGGCAATCTGCTCAATCTTCAGCGCAGGCCAATGAAGCCGGCCGAAGTGGCGGCGTCGTAGTCCCGCCGGCCGTCAGTTCCCTTCGTCGGGTATGTTGAGGAGATGGCCGCAGGCTTTGCAATGCACGGCGTCCGGCTCGTGCCGCCGCAAACCGCACTGCGGACAGGGAAACAACACCTTGGCTGGCCGGAAGATCGCCTGAGCCAGCCTGACGAACAGCGATATGCCGATGATCATGGTGACGATTGCCGTCAGCTTGCCGGCCATGCCCGGCAGCACGATGTCGCCGAAGCCGGTCGTCGTCACCGTGGCGACGGTGAAATAAAGCGCGTCGATATAGTTCTCCAGGCCGGCGCCAGTGCGGAAGAAGAACGTGTAGACGAAGCCGGTGATGACAAACAGGAAGGTCAAGAGGTTGATGACCGCGTGGCTGGCCTCGCGCCACGGCCGCAGGCCGCGCATCTCCAGATGCCGCCAGAGCGAACCGCTGCGCGACAGCGACCACAGCCGCAGGATGCGCAGGAAGGCGAGATTGGCGAACGCCGTCGGCATCAGCAGCGTCAAAAGGATGAAGACATCGACCCATGACGTCGGCTGCTTCATCAGCCGCAGCATGTTTTTGGAGGCAAGCAGCCGGGCGACCAGGTCCGCGGCGACAAGCGCGGCCGCCGAATAGTCGAGCCAGAGGAATGACGGCTTGTCCTGAAGAACCGGCGTCGCGATGAAGAAAGCGATGATGGCGAGGTCGATGACGACGGCCACCAGTTGGAACCGGAAAGCGGCCGGCGTGCGCCCATGATAGAGCCTGCGCAGCCTGTCACGCAGCCGCGCCAAGGTTGAAACCGTCTGCGACCCGTTCCTCTGTGCCGGCTTCATGCTGACTGCGCTGGCGTTCGCGGCAGCGACCGCCCGGCTGATTGCCGCGCGCGAGAAAGAGCGGGGGTCACACCAACTCCACTTCGACCACGCCCGGCACCGCGCGCATCGCCGAGGCGATCTGCGGCGAAATCCGGTAGCGGTTCGGCAGCTCGATCTCGATTTCCCCCTCGCCCTCTTCCTTGATCAGCACGAAGCTGACCTGGCCTTCGCCCCTGACGGTCAGTTGGCCGGCCAGCGTGTTGATCGGCGAGGCGTTGCGCACGAAGATGCGAAGTGCCTTCTGGATACGGCTTGCCTCGTCCTCCAGCGACTGCACTGAGTTGATGCGCAGATTGACGCCTTCCGGCCTGTCCTCGGCGGCAACGGTGATGACCACGGAGCGGCCGGCCTCGAGCAGATCGCGATATTGCGCCAGTCCTTCGGAAAACAGCACGGCTTCGTACTGGCCGGATGTGTCAGAAAAGGCGATAACGCCCATCTTGTTGCCGGTGCGCGTCTTGCGCTCCTGCTTGGACGTCACCGTGCCGGCCAGACGGCCGGCGGCGGCACCGCGTTTGACGGCCGCCGAAAACTCGGCCCACGTCTGAACCCGCATCTTCTGCAGGGCCGCCTTGTACTCGTCGAGCGGGTGCGCCGAGAGATAGAAGCCGACCACCTGGAATTCACGGTGCAGCCGATCGGCGGCGAGCCACGGCTCTGTCGCCGGCAGATTGAGTGCCTGCGACTGGGCGCCGAGCGAAGCGCCGAAGATGTCGTGCTGGCCGGAAACCGCATTCTGCTGCGCCAGCGACGCCAGTCCCATCATGCGCTCCACGCCCGCCATCATCGACGCGCGGTCGTGGCCGAAGCAATCGAGCGCACCGGCCATGATCAGGCTTTCGAAGACGCGCTTGCCGACAATCTTGGGATCGACCCGCTCGCAGAAATCAGCAAGGTTCTTGAACGGCTTTTCCCCACGTTGGGCAACGATGTGTTCGACCGCCGCGTCGCCGACGCCTTTGAGCGCCGCCAGCGAATAGTAGATGCGGTTCTCACCGACCTCGAAGGGGCGAAAGCTCGATGTCACCGACGGCGCCAGAACCTCTATGCCGAGGCGTAGCGCGTCCTGGCGGAAATCGGCGAGCTTGTCGGTGTTGCCCATGTCGAGCGTCATCGACGCCGCCAGGAACTCGACCGGATAATGCGCCTTGAGATAGGCGGTCTGGTATGAAACCACCGCGTAGGCGGCGGCATGCGATTTGTTGAAACCATAGTCGGCGAACTTGGCCAGCAGGTCGAAAATGAAGTCGGCTTGCGGCTTGCCGACGCCACGCTCGACAGCGCCGGAGACGAAGCGCTCGCGCTGCTTGTCCATCTCGGCGCGGATCTTCTTGCCCATGGCGCGGCGCAGCAGATCGGCTTCGCCGAGCGAGTAGCCGGACAGCTCCTGCGCGATCTGCATCACCTGTTCCTGGTAGACGATGACGCCTTGCGTCTCCTTCACCAGATGGTCGATCTTGGGATGGATCGACGCCATCTCCTCTTCGCCATGCTTGCGGGCGTTGTAGGTCGGAATGTTCTCCATCGGACCGGGGCGGTAAAGCGCCACCAGCGCAATGATGTCCTCGATGCAGTCGGGCCGCATGCCGATCAGCGCCTTGCGCATGCCGGCGCTTTCCACCTGGAACACGCCGACCACTTCGCCGCGCGACAGCATGGCGTAGGTCTCGGGATCGTCGAGCGGGATCGTTGCCAGGTCGATCTCGATGCCGCGCCGGCGGATCAGCTTCACAGCCGTTTCCAGCACCGTCAGCGTCTTAAGCCCGAGGAAGTCGAACTTCACCAGCCCGGCCTGCTCGACATATTTCATGTTGAACTGGGTGACCGGCATGTCCGAGCGCGGATCTCGGTACATCGGCACCAATTCCGACAGCGGCCGGTCGCCGATGACGATGCCGGCGGCGTGCGTCGAGGCGTGGCGGTAAAGGCCCTCCAGCTTCTGCGCCATGTCGAGCAGCGTGTGGACGATCGGCTCCCTCTCGGCCTCTTCGGCAAAGCGCGGCTCGTTGGCGATGGCGTCGGCGAGCTTGACCGGATTGGCCGGGTTCTGCGGCACCATCTTGGACAGCTTGTCGACCTGGCCATAGGGCATCTGCAGGACGCGGCCGACGTCGCGCAGCACGGCGCGAGCCTGCAGCGTACCGAAGGTGATGATCTGGCCGACCTGGTCGCGGCCGTATTTCTGCTGGACGTAGCGGATGACCTCCTCGCGGCGATCCTGGCAGAAGTCGATGTCGAAGTCGGGCATCGACACGCGGTCGGGATTGAGGAAGCGCTCGAACAGCAGCGAGAAGCGCAGCGGATCGATGTCGGTGATGGTCGTCGAATAGGCGACCAGCGAGCCTGCGCCCGAACCGCGGCCCGGCCCGACCGGAATGCCTTGCGCCTTGGCCCATTTGATGAAGTCGGCAACGATCAGGAAGTAGCCGGGAAACTTCATCTTGGTGATAATGCCAAGCTCGAAGTTCAACCGCTCGCGGTATTGCTCGACCGTATAGCCGGCGGTTGGGCCATGCATGGCGAGGCGCGCGTCGAGCCCCTCATGCGCCTGGCGGGCCAGTTCGTCGGCTTCCGCCTGCACGGCGGCGTCATTGTCGGCGACATCGCCGCCGGTGAAGCGCGGCAGGATCGGATTGCGGTTCTTCGGATAATAGGAGCAGCGCAGCGCGATCTCGACAGTGTTGTCGATCGCCTCCGGCAGATCGGCAAAGAGCCTCGCCATATCGGCCTGGCTGCGCAGGAAATTGTCCGGCGACAGCCGGCGACGATTGTCGGCGGCGACGACCGATCCCTCGGCGATGGCGATCAGCGCGTCATGTGCGTCATAGTCGTCACGAGAGGAAAAGAACGCCTCGTTGGTGGCGACCAGGGGCAGTTCATGGGCATACGCCAGATCGATCGAGGATTTTTCGATCACGCGGTCATAACCGGAAACCCGGTCCAACTCGACATAGAGCCGGTCGCCGAACATCTCCTTGAGGGTCAAAAGCCGGGCTTCGGCCAGGTCGCGGCGATCTTCCTTAAGCGCGGTGCCGATCGGTCCGCGCGGCCCACCGCTGAGGCAGATCAATCCGTCACAATAGCCGTCCATCATTTCGGTGGTCAGGTGCACGGCTTCGCCCGGCGGTGTTTCGAGGTAGACGCGACTGACCAGCCTGACCAGATTGGAATAGCCGGCCTCGGTCGCGGCGAGCAGGACGACCGGCCGCATATCCGGGCCCTGCCGCCTGCGGTCGCGCTGGCCATCGCTGTTTTCGCCGGAAAAGGCGAGCGCGGTCTGACAGCCGATGATCGGCTGGATGCCGTCCTTCACCGCCTTCTGCGCGAATTCCAGTGCGCCGAACAGATTGTTGGTGTCGGTGACGGCGATGGCCGGGGCTTCGTCCTTGACCGCGTGAGCCACCACCTTGCCGATCTGCAAGGCGCCTTCCAGCAGGGAATAGGCCGAATGCACGCGCAGATGGACGAAGGGCCGCGCCGGGGCCTCCGGCCGCGCCGCAGCAATCGCTGCTTCGCGCTTCAGGGGATCGCGGGGAAGTTTTTCGTCGGCCATGGCGCTGCGTGAAGGTCCTTGAGTCGATGGAGATGTATTGTCCGGGACCGCGCGATGCCAGTCCAGCACAAACCGCTGCTGATCACAGGCTGCCTGCCCGGCCAGCCTTACGCAAACTCCATGATCACCGCATCCACGGCCAAGCTGTCGCCTGGCTTGGCGTTGAGTTTGGAGACGACAAGGTCGCGTTCAGCACGCAGCACGTTTTCCATCTTCATCGCTTCGACCACCGCCAATGTCTCGCCGGCCTTGACCTCCTGGCCTTCGGCAACGGCAATTGACACGACAAGGCCAGGCATCGGGCAAAGCAGCAGGTTCGACGTGTCCGGCGCCACCTTTTCGGGCATCAGCCTTTCCAGCTCGGCGGTGCGCGGCAGCATGGCGCGCGCGGTCACCGACATGCCCTTCCAGGCAATGCGAAAGCCGTTGGCAACCGGCCTGACCTGAGCCGCGACCTTGCGCCTGCCGACCGTGCCGCGCCAGATCAGATCGCCCGGCCGCCAGTCGGATGCAACGGTCAGCGCCCTGCCGCCCTCGATCGACAGATCGATTTCCATCGGAATGGAAATCATGCCCTCGATGATCGACGCCGACAGATAGTCATCGCCGATCTTTACCACCCAGTCGCGCTTCAGAGCTCCCGAATGCGGCGCCAGCCGCCCGCTCAGCCGGTCGAGCCGGTCACGGCGCAGCAGTTCCACCGCGGTCGCGATCGACGCCAGCACGGCCTTCTCATCGTCGTTCGGTACGACCGGCGCGAAGCCGTCGGGATATTCCTCCGATATGAAAGCGGTCGATATCCGCCCTTCCCGCCAACGCGGATGCTGCATCAAGGCGGCCAGGAACGGAATGTTGTGCTCGATACCGTCGACGACGAAGCTGTCGAGCGCTTCCGACATGGCATCGATGGCCTCCAGACGCGTCGGCGCCCAGGTGCACAGCTTGGCGAGCATCGGGTCGTAGAACATCGAGATTTCGGAGCCTTCGGTGACGCCGGTGTCGTTGCGGATGACGACATCGCCGAATTGTCCTTCCTCAGGCGGCCGGTAGCGCGTCAGTCGGCCGATCGAAGGCAGGAAGTTGCGGTAAGGGTCTTCGGCGTAGAGCCGGCTCTCCACCGCCCAGCCGTTCAGCTTGATGTCGCTTTGCTTCAGGCCAAGCTTTTCGCCGGCGGCGACGCGGATCATCTGCTCGACCAGATCGATGCCGGTGACGAGCTCCGTCACCGGATGCTCGACCTGCAATCGTGTATTCATTTCAAGGAAATAGAAGTTCTTGTCCTTGTCGACGATGAATTCGACCGTGCCGGCGCTCTGGTAGTCGACGGCCTTGGCCAGCGCCACCGACTGCTCGCCCATGGCCTTCCGTGTCGCGGCGTCCAGGAATGGCGATGGAGCCTCTTCGGCGACCTTCTGATTGCGTCGCTGGATCGAGCATTCGCGCTCGCCGAGATAGAGCGCGTTGCCATGCGCATCGGCCAGCACCTGGATTTCGATGTGGCGCGGATCGACGACGAATTTCTCGATGAAGAGACGATCGTCGCCGAACGAGCTCTTGGCTTCCGAGCGCGCGCGGTCGAAGCCGTCGCGCACTTCGGCCTCGCTCCAGGCGATGCGCATGCCCTTGCCGCCGCCGCCGGCCGAAGCCTTGATCATCACGGGATAACCGATCTCGCCGGCGATCTTTTCGGCATGGTCGGCATTCTCGATGACGCCGAGCCAGCCGGGCACGGTGGAAACCTTGGCGGCGTTGGCGAACTTCTTCGATTCGATCTTATCGCCCATCGCCTTGATCGCCTTGGGCTTCGGGCCGATGAAAATGATGCCTTCCGCTTCCAGCGCTTCACAGAAAGCCGCCCGCTCGGACAGGAATCCGTAGCCGGGATGCACGGCCTGGGCTCCCGTTTCCTTGCAGGCGGCGATGATCTTTTCCGGGACGAGATAGCTCAGCGCGGCTGGCGAAGGCCCGATATGCACCGCCTCGTCGGCCATCTCGACATGCACGGCATCGCGATCGGCATCGGAATAGACGGCAACCGTGGCGATACCCATCTTGCGCGCCGTCTTGATGACGCGGCAGGCAATTTCGCCGCGATTGGCGATCAGGATTTTCGTGAACATGCGAAATGTCATCCCCTCGGGTCGGCCGTTCCTTTTATGGCCTGTGCTTGCAGGGTCAAGCCGACCATGCAATTCACTGCCTTTCAATCGACTTGCGATTCCAATTCATCGCTGTGGCCCAGTCGGGGAGCCAGCTGCCAGTTGATCGTGTCGGCAAAACCTGAAACCTTGGAAAAAACCCGCATTGGAGGACGCCTGATGAAAACCCGCGCCGCTGTCGCTGTCGCCGCCGGAAAGCCGCTGGAGATCATGGAGGTCGATCTCGACGGCCCACGCGAGGGCGAGGTGCTGGTCGAGATCAAGGCGACCGGCATCTGCCACACCGATGAGTTCACGCTGTCGGGCGCCGATCCCGAAGGCCTGTTTCCGGCGATCCTCGGCCATGAGGGCGCCGGCGTCGTCGTCGATGTCGGCAAGGGCGTCACTTCGCTCAAGAAGGGCGACCACGTCATCCCGCTCTATACGCCCGAATGTCGCCAGTGCCATTCCTGCCTGTCGCGAAAGACCAATCTGTGCACGGCCATCCGCGCCACCCAGGGCCAAGGCCTGATGCCCGATGGTTCATCGCGCTTCTCGATCGGCAAGGACAAGATCTTTCACTATATGGGCTGCTCGACTTTCTCCAACTTCACCGTGCTGCCCGAGATCGCGCTGGCCAAGGTCAACCCCGACGCGCCCTTCGACAAGATCTGCTACATCGGCTGCGGCGTCACCACCGGCATCGGCGCTGTGATCAACACTGCCAAGGTCGAGATCGGCGCGACAGCCGTGGTCTTCGGCCTCGGCGGCATCGGCCTCAATGTCATCCAGGGCCTGAAACTTGCCGGCGCCGACATGATCATCGGCGTCGATTTGAACAACGACAAGAAGGAGTGGGGCGAGCGGTTCGGCATGACGCATTTCGTCAATCCGAAGGAGATCGACGGCGATGTCGTGCCCCACCTCGTCAACATGACCAAGCGTGGCGCCGACCAGATCGGCGGCGCCGACTACACATTCGACTGCACCGGCAGCACCAAGGTCATGCGCCAGGCGCTGGAAGCCTCGCATCGCGGCTGGGGCAAGTCGGTCGTCATCGGCGTCGCCGGCGCCGGACAGGAGATTTCGACACGGCCGTTCCAGCTGGTCACCGGACGCACCTGGATGGGCACCGCCTTCGGTGGCGCGCGCGGCCGCACCGACGTGCCCAAGATCGTCGACTGGTACATGGACGGCAAGATCCAGATCGACCCGATGATCACCCACACGCTGAAGCTCGAGGACATCAACAAGGGTTTCGATCTCATGCATGAGGGCAAATCGATAAGAAGCGTCGTGGTTTACTGAGGAAGATCACAGGCCGCCACCTAACCGGCCCGAGACCTCCGTGGTTTACAATGGGGGAGAAAAGAAACATGAGCGAACTCCCCGCCATTCTCGTCGATGCAGACGCCTGCCCGGTCAAGGCCGAGGTCGAAAAAGTGGCCGACCGGCATGGCGTCGTTGTCACCTACGTCTCCAATGGCGGCCTGCGGCCATCGCGCGATCCGATGGTCCGCAATGTCGTGGTCTCCAAGGGCGCTGATGCCGCCGACGACTGGATCGTCGACAATGCGCGCACCAACGACATTGTGATCACCGCGGACATTCCGTTGGCCGCCCGCGCGGTGGCACTCGGCGCCCATGTGCTTGGGCCAACGGGGCGCCCCTTCACTCCGGAAACGATCGGCATGGCGATGGCGATGCGTGACCTGAAGCAGCATCTGCGCGAGACCGGCGAAAGCAAGGGCTACAATGCCAGCTTCGCGCCACAAGACCGGTCGCGGTTTCTGGGCGAACTCGACCGCATCTTGCGGCGGGCGCTCAAATCCGCCACACCAGACTAGAAACCGAGCGCCATCCAAGGTTGGAGCCGACATGGCTGCCGAAACCCCGGTGAAGTCTCCCATTCAGCGCCACATGCTGTTCGCTGTGTCGGCCTGCGTTGGCGTTTTTGCGCTTCTCGTGGCGTTGCTGCTGCACGCCCCGCTTGCCTATTCGATCGGCGCCAACGCGTTCTTTGCCGCCTATGTCATTCTCGTCGTCGCCCAGATGCCGAAGTTCACCGGCAGGTATCTGAGCAGGAATGCGCGTGCCACGGACCAGCCTGTGCTGGTCATCTTCGCTGTGACGCTTGTCGTCGTCGGCGTTGCCGTTATCTCATTGTTCCTGCTGATCAATCAGAAGGACAGAAGCCATCCCGTCGAGCTCACCTTCGCGCTGCTGTCGATCCCGCTCGGCTGGTTCACCATCCATGCCATGGCAGCGCTCCATTATGCCCATGTCTACTGGATGGACGGCGATGCGGTGGATGCCGAGACCAGGAAGAAAATCCCTGTCGGCGGACTGCTGTTTCCGGGCGACAAACGGCCGGAGGGCTGGGACTTCCTGTACTTCTCGACGGTGATCGGCATGACGGCACAGACCGCCGATACCAACATCTCGACAACGCATATGCGTCGTGTCGTGCTTGTCCATTCGATCCTGTCGTTTTTCTTCAACACGGTCATCGTCGCCGCCGCCGTCAATCTCGCCGTCAGCTTGGGCGGTCCGTAATAAATCCGTGATCGGATGAAACATCGGTTTGGATCGCGACGTATCAGGAGGACAATGAACGCGCAGGCCATGCCGCGAGGCCGGGAGACGAAACACGATGGAATCCGTTGCCAGAAGCCAATCCGCCGCCGATCGAGGCGCTTCTGCGTCGAACGACAAAACGCTGATTTACCGGCAGTCGCGCTGGACGCGGCTGACGCATTGGCTATGGGCTATCTCTTTGTTCTTCATGCTGCTGTCAGGCCTGCAGATATTCAATGCCCGTCCGCAGCTCTATATCGGCAAAGAATCGGGCTTCGAATACAACAACATCATCTTCGCCATCGGCGCTGAGAATTCCGACGCGGGTCCGCGCGGCTACACGGAAATCTTCGGCAAGCGCTTCGACACGACTGGCGTGCTCGGCTGGTCGGGTCCGGCCGGCCAGGAGACGTCCCGCGCCTTTCCGTCCTGGGCGACCATCCCGTCCTACTATGATCTCGGCACCGCGCGCGTCATCCATTTCTTCTTTGCCTGGATACTCACCACGACGTTGATCGTCTGGTTTGTCGCCAGCACCGTGAACGGCCATCTGCGGCGCGATCTCGCGCCACGCCTCGACGATTTGAAACGATTGCCGCAAGACATCGTCGACCACGCCAAGCTCAAATTCCACCACGCGCGCGAATACAACACGCTGCAGAAGATGGCCTATGGCGGCGTGCTGTTCGTGCTGTTGCCGCTGATGATCATCACCGGCCTGGCGATGTCGCCGAGCATGAATTCGGTGCTGCCGTTCCTCAACGATCTGCTCGGTGGCCGGCAGACGGCACGCACCATCCATTTCACCGTCATGGTGCTACTGGTCGCCTTCTTCGTCGTCCATATCCTGATGATCCTGGCCGCCGGCCCGATCAACGAACTGCGCTCGATCATCACCGGCTGGTATCGCACCGATCCTCCCGCACAGGACGACAAACCCGTCGAGAGGAGTGCCTGACATGGCAAAATTCCAGATCAGCCGCCGCACATTCCTGACCGGTGCCAGCCTTGGCGGCTCCGGCATCATGCTGTCGAGCTGCGACGCCTTCGACAGTCAGCTAGGTGTCGGCAGCGGCCTGCGAAGTTTCCTCGAAAACGCCAATGGCCTGACCTATCGCGCACAGCGGCTGCTTGCCGGAAGTGACGCGCTGGCCCCGGAATTCACCGAGGCCGACATCCGCCAGCCGCAGCGGCCGAATGGTGTGACGGCTCCCGATGACGATGTCTACAAGGGCTTGCTCGCCAACAACTTCGCCGACTGGCGACTGGAGGTTTCAGGCCTTGTCGAGAAGCCGCTGTCGCTCAGCCGCGAGCAACTCCAGAATATGCCGAGCCGCACCCAGATCACGCGCCATGACTGCGTCGAAGGCTGGAGCTGCATCGCCAAATGGACCGGCACGCCGCTGTCGCTGGTGCTGGACCAGGCGGTTGTCAAACCGCAGGCGCGCTACGTCATGTTCCATTGCCTCGACACGATCGACCGCAGCCTCTCCGGCGACATCAAATATTACGGCAGCATCGACCTGATCGATGCCCGTCACCCGCAGACGATCCTCGCCTATGGCCTGAACGGCAAGCCGCTGCCGGTCGAGAACGGCGCTCCGCTGCGGGTTCGCGTCGAACGCCAACTCGGCTACAAGATGCCGAAATATCTCTACAAGATCGAGCTGGTCGACGGCTTCGCCACTGTCGGCGGCGGTCGCGGCGGCTATTGGGAAGACAATGGTTATGACTGGTACGGCGGAATCTGAATCGCACACCGCAAACGCCGCGGCCCCAAAGATGGCCAACCTATAGCGAGCGGCGAAACAGTTCGCCCTTTCCGGCGATCTGCTCGCCAATGCCGCCGAGCCGCAGCATGTGCCAGGCAAGGGCGTGATTGCTCGAGGTTACCGGTTTCCCCAGTTCCTTCTCGACCTCCTCGATGATGCGGGCAACGCGCATGCTGGTGCAGGAAACGAACACCGCCTCACAGTCGCTCGACGCACCGATTTCCAAGATGGCCTGCTTGACCGATGCCGGCGTGATGCGTGCAACGACATTGTCGTCCGCCTCGTTGAAGGAGCCCATGACCGGAATATCCATCCCCCGCGCCATCAGCGATGCCCGCAGGGAATGATTGATTTTTGCCAAATAAGGAGTGAGCAACGCGATCCGCGAAACGCCCAGGGCCTTCAGCGCCGCCCGCGCCGCCGTCACCGGGTTGGTCACTTGCACGCCCGGCAGCACCTCGTGAACGCGTTCGGCGACCTTGTCCTCGCCGATAACCAGCGCTCCCGAAGTGCAGGCAAAGCCGATCACCTCGAACTTGACGTCCGGCAAGAGCCCGACCGTTCCCGGGATGACGGCCGACATCTTCATCAGGTTTTCAGGCGTGATCTCGACATCGCTGTAGAGCCGCGCCTCGTACAGCGCGATGGCGCGCGCGGGCAGCGCATAGCGGAATTCATCCTCGATGGTCTGGTCGGTCCGAAGGACGAGCAGGCCGAGATTGGCGCGGGTGCCGATGCCGTCGTCGGTCGTGAAGGGAATGTGTTCCTTGTCGAGGACAAGCGTGTCGTCGGCGCGGCTAAGCGGGGCGTCCATGGCACAGTCCCCTTCCTGATGCCAATCAGAATTGTCGACAATAGAAACGACAACTTTGCCAAACGTGTCAAGAGCTCCGTTCGAATTTTGGCAACCGAGAAATGCAGGAATTTCGCCCTGTCTGAACGGTGAATCGATCGTCAACCCACGTGCCGTTGACAATGACCAGCGTCTTCCTATTGAATTGTCGACAATAGAAACGACAACCATTCGGGACAGCGATGCGCGTATTGATCTTGGGCGGCGGCGTTGTCGGGATCACCACGGCCTATCAGTTGCAGAAGGACGGCCACACGGTCACCGTTCTCGAGCAGGCATCACAGGTAGCCGAAGGGGCAAGCTGGGCAAATGCCGGCATGATCGCGCCCGGCCATTCCTTCGTCTGGTCATCGCCGGCCGCGCCAAAAACCCTGCTGAAGTCACTGTTCCTGAAGGACCAGGCGCTTCGTTTCAAACTCTCCGCCGACCCGCATCTCTACAGCTGGTCGCTGCGCTTCCTCATGCAATGCACGGCCGCCAAAGCGCGTCGCAACACCCTTCTCAAACATCGGCTTGCGGTCCATTCCCAATCGGTCCTGCAGGCGGTCGTCAGGGAAGAGGCGATCCAGTACGACAGGACGTCGGACGGCATTCTTTATTTCCACCGCAGCCATCAGGCGCTCGACAAGGGCGTCGCCAACATGCGCCTGCTGGAAGCCGACGGCCAGGAGATCCGCATTGTAGACGCGCAGGAAATCGTTGACCGCGAGCCGGCGCTGGCTTCGTCGCGCGACAACATTGCCGGCGGCGTATTGTGTCCGACCGACGAAACCGGCGACGCCGCCAAGTTCACGCGCGCGCTGGCGGCCATCGTCGAAAATAGGGGCGGCAAGATCCTGACAGGGACCAGGATCGTGGGGATCGAACGCAGAAAGGAAACGATCACCAAGGTCGTCACCGACAAGGGAGAGTTTCTGGCCGACACCTACGTTCTGTGTCTCGGCGCCGAGAGCCCCGTCCTCGCCCGCAAGATCGGCCTTGGTCTGCCGATCTACCCGGTCAAGGGATATTCCCTGACCATTCCCATCGTCGATCGGGCGCTGGCTCCAAAACTCCCTGTCATTGATGAGCACAACCTCGTCGCCATCACGCCGATGGGCGATCGCATCCGCGTGACCGCCACCGCGGAATTCGCAGGCTATGATCGCAGCCACAAGCCTTCGGATTTCGCCTTCATGAAGCGCGTCACGCAGGACCTGTTCCCGCGCGGCATCGCCTATGATCGCGCCGAGATGCGGGCCTGCCTGAGGCCCATGACGCCCGACAACCTGCCGATCCTCGGCCTGCGCAACATCAAAAATCTCTGGCTGAACACCGGCCACGGTCATATCGGGTGGACGATGGCGCATGGATCGGCCCGTATCATCGCCGATCTGATCGCCGGCCGGACCGCGCCGGTCGCCCTCGACGGTATCACACAGGCGCGGTTCACCGAACCAAGCGCCGCAAAGGCTTGACGACGCCATGCTCCGACCCGCCAGGCAAAGCAACCGGGACAACAGCGCGGCGTTGGCATCCAAGCCGATCAAGACCGGCCCGCGTGTCTATGAAGAAATCCGTCGCATGGCGATGGACTATCGCTTCAAGCCGAACGAGCGCATCAACGAAGTGGCGCTTGCCGCCAGGCTGAATGTCAGCCGCAGCCCGATCCGGGAGGCGCTCCAGCGGTTGGTCACAGAAGAACTCATCACTTTCCAGACCAATCGCGGCTTCTTTTGCCGGGGCTTCGATGTCGACGAGATCGTCAATCTTTCCGACGTGCGGGCGGTGCTCGAGGAGCGCTCCGTCAGGCTGGCGATCCAGCGCTCGACAGATGAGGAGCTTGCCGCGCTCGTCGACTGGTGGACGCTCACCATGGCGCGCGCCGACTCATTTTCCAGCACTGAGCTGACCGCCAGGGACGAGGAATTTCACATCCGCATCGCCAGGCTGTCAGGTAATTCCGAACTGGCGCGCATGCTCGAAGGCATCAACACGCGCATCCATTTCGTTCGCAAGATCGAAGTGGAGAAGCACCGGCGATTGTCGACGACCTACACCGAACACAGCGAAATCGCCCGGGCCATGGTAGCCCGCGATGCCAACAGGGCCGCAAGGCTCATGCACGACCACATCGCCATCAGCGTCGCCGATGCCATGTCGACCGTCAGGGAAGGCTTGGCAAGGATATACATCGACGTCGACCAGATCTAATCGGGCAACCCCGGCTTTGACCGAGGCAACCCCCTACCGCTCAGGCAACCTTGTCGAGCAGCGGCCTCAGCGCCGGATGGATTTCCGGTGAGGCGTGCTTGATCAGCGTCAGCAGCGCGCGTTCGTTCTCGTAAAGAGGCCTGTCGACGCCGATATGTTCGATCAGCCAGCCGGCTTCGCCGGCATCGATCGTCTCGGCGCGGCGGGCCAGGGTCTCGGCCGCCCTGTTCTTGGCTTCCCACTCGGCCTCGATGTCGCCCGGGGACCGATAGGCTTCCATGATGCCGGCAAGGCCGCCAGAGATCATGCGGCTGAAGAAGCCGCCGATTTCCGGATCGGCATGTTCGAGGAAGGCATCGCGGCGCAGCGCCACATCGCGCGTCGGTGCTTCGTAGCCGGCCGAGCACATGACGAAATTGGCGATCGCCTTGACGAACAGCTCGTTCCAGGACGGATCGTTGTGCCCTTGAGCAGTGCACTCGTTGATCTTGAACAGCACCTCGGCCTCGGCGCGCGTGATGGCGATGTTGCCGTCGCCGCCATGGGCATGGAGGATCCGGCGCAGCAGCTCGACCTCCGCCTGTGCGATGAGGCCGGGAGCCAGCGCGCCGCCGAGCATCAGCGGCCCCTTGCCGTCAATGACGGCATGCGCCACCTGCTCCAGCGCATAGACGCAAAGCTGGCTCGGCGACGATCTTGCCTGTTCCAGCACATGCACCAGCAATTCGAGCTCGGTCCGGCTGTCGACCATGCCATCGCGCGAGATCGTGCGGATCAGCCAGTCGGCATTGTCCTGCGAGATATAGCCCGACGGCTTTTCCTGGTGGACGATATAGTCGGTAACCGCCTCCACGAAGAAGGGCGGCCATTCCTCGCATTTGTCCTTCGCCGTTGCATCGAGCGCAAACAGCGCCTCGGCCTCGCCGCGCGTCACGACGCCATCGCCGAACACTTCATGGCGCAACATCGCCACGTCCTCCGCGGCGATGCGGCTTTTCGAGGTCAGCCCGGCCACCGGCGCGCTCATGATCAATTCGCCCATTTGTCGTCCCCGTCCGCCGTCGCCAAGCGCCGGCCCCAAGCGTCATACAAGCCAACATATCAGCAGTGTCTTGAAAAACCGGCAAACGGCGTGGTTAGCGAAGACTTGTCGGCCAACGCATGTCGCCCAAAAACGTGCCGCGGTTTTGAAGAATGGCATGCACGCGCTTTAGATGTCGCTGACAGGTGACAAGCCGTCGCGCGCGAGCTATGGATGGCGCGTCGAGGACTCAGGGTCTGAGTCCTACCTGTTTGCGGGAGAGAACAGCGAGAGCTGTCGCCGAAGGGGAAATCGCCCGAAATCTCTCAGGCAAAAGAACCGTAGACGGGAAAGACACTCTGGAAAGTCGGGGCTTGCCCCCGCGCCGAAGGTGTAAGCGCCGCTGACAGAGCTCCGGCTGCGCGAGTCTCTCAGGCTTCAGACAGAGGGGCACGGACTGGTCGCCATTCGCGGCCGATTGCGTGCGACTCTGGAGACGACATGACGGGCGACGATACAAGACACCTACCCCTCGAAGACATCCATGTGGCCGCCGGTGCGCGTTTTGGCGCTTTTGCCGGCTGGTCGATGCCGCTGACCTATCCGGCGGGCGTCATGAAGGAACATCTTCACACCCGCGAACAGGCTGGCCTGTTCGACATCTCGCATATGAAGCTGTTCGAAGTCAGCGGGCCGGAGGCGGTTGCGCTGCTCAACCGCGCTTGCCCCTTGGATGCAGGCGCACTCCAAATCTCACAGTCCAAACTGTCCTTTTTCCTCAACGAGGCAGGCGGCATTCTGGACGACCTGATCGTCACCAGACTTGGCGATAGCAGGTTCATGGTGGTCGCCAACGCAGGCAACGCCGTCGCCGACGAAAAGCATTTGCGTGCACTTGCCGCGGATTTCGACGCCAGGGTCGAGCCGCTCGACCGCGTCTTCCTGGCCATCCAGGGTCCTGAAGCCTGGGCCGCCCTTTCGCGCGCCGGCATCGAGACCGGCTCGCTGCTGTTCATGCATGGTGTCGAACCGCGCAAGAACTGGTTCATGAGCCGGTCGGGCTATACCGGCGAGGACGGTTTCGAGATCGGCCTGTCGGAAGCCGATGCGCGCGACCTCGTCGCGAAGCTGCTCGGCGATGAACGCGTGCTGTGGATCGGCCTGGCCGCCCGCGACAGTCTGCGGCTGGAGGCCGGGCTCTGCCTGCATGGCCAGGACATCACGCCGGAGACCGACCCGGCCAGCGCTGCCTTGATGTGGGCTATTCCGAAAGACATCCGCGCTTCCGGCACTTTCATCGGCGCCGATGCGCTCCGCGCCGCCGTGGAACGAGGACCCGCGCAAAAGCGCGTCGGGCTGAAGCCGGAAGGCCGCCAGCCGGTGCGCGCCGGCGCCGCGCTCTTTGACGCCGACGGCACGCCCGCCGGCCATGTCACATCAGGCGGCTTTGGCCCGTCAGCCGGCCATCCGGTCGCCATGGGCTATGTCACGGCGCCACTGGCCAAACAGGGAATACGGGTTTTCGCCGATGTTCGCGGCACGAAAATCCCAGTCGATATCAGCTCCCTGCCCTTCACACCGCATCGCTACCGCAAAGGATGATCTCAATGGCAACGACCTATTTCACATCAGATCACGAATGGCTCCGCGTCGAGGGCGGCATCGCCACTGTCGGCATCACCGACTATGCGCAGGAGCAGCTCGGCGACCTCGTCTTCGTCGAACTGCCGGAGACCGGAAAGAAATTGACCAAGGGCGACACCGCCGTCGTGGTCGAATCCGTCAAGGCGGCTTCCGATGTCTACGCGCCGGTCGATGGCGAGATCACCGAAGCCAACAGCACGCTGTCGTCGGACCCGTCACTGGTCAACTCGGCGGCAACCGGCGCCGGCTGGCTGTGGAAGATGAAGCTTGCCGACGAAAGCCAGCTCGCGGGCCTCATGGATGAGGCCGCCTACAAAGCCCATATCGGCTGATATCAGGACGGATTGACATGACCGCAGCACTCACTCCCTTCTCGGCCCGCCACATCGGCCCGAGCGTCAACGATGTCAGAGCCATGCTTGCCGTGATCGGCGTTCCGTCCATCGAGACGCTGATCAGCCAGGCCGTGCCGCAGTCGATCCGCCTCGACTTGCCGCTGACCCTGCCCGCACCGGCCAGCGAAGCGGAAGCGCTGGCCGAATTGTCGGCGACCATGGCCAAGAATACGGTGCTGAAGAGCTTTATCGGTGCCGGCTATCACGGCGTGCATGTGCCGCCGGTCATCCAGCGCAACTTGTTCGAGAACCCGGCCTGGTACACGGCCTACACGCCCTATCAGGCCGAGATCAGCCAGGGCCGGCTGGAGATGCTGTTCAACTTCCAGACGCTGGTCACGGAATTGACCGGTCTGCCGGTGGCGTCGGCCTCGCTGCTGGATGAAGCAACCGCGGTCGCCGAAGCCATAGGCATCGCCTTGCGCCACCACCGCGACAAGCGCACCAAGATCGCACTTGCCGGCACGCCACACCCGCAGACACTGGACGTCGTGCGTACCCGCGCCGAGCCGCTCGGCATCGAGATCGACGGCGAGACGATCGACGACAACACCGCTGCTTTGCTCGTCTCCTGGCCGGATACGTTTGGCGTCTATGGCGACCACAAGGCGGCGATCGACAAGGCGCGTGCGACCGGCGCCATCGTCGTCTTCATTGCCGATCCGCTCGGCCTGGCGCTGACCGATGCGCCGGCCAAGCTTGGCGCCGACATTGCCGTCGGCCCGATGCAGCGTTTTGGCGTGCCGATGGGCTTTGGCGGGCCGCACGCCGCCTATTGCGCCGTCTCCGACAAGTTGACGCGGCTGATGCCTGGCCGCCTGGTCGGCCAATCCACCGATAGCAAAGGCCGGCCCGGCTACCGGCTTGCCTTACAGACACGCGAACAGCATATCCGCCGCGACAAGGCGACCTCCAACATCTGCACCGCACAGGCGCTGCTTGCCAACATGGCGACGGCTTATGCGATCTGGCACGGCCCCGCCGGGCTGCAGGCGATTGCCGGGCGCATCCACACGCTGGCCAATCGTCTGGCAAGGGGCCTCGAAGCGGCAGGCGTGTCGGTGATCGGCGCCAGCCGTTTCGACACGGTGACGGTGGAGACCAAGGGCAAGGCGGCGCAGATCGCCACTGCGGCTGAAAAGACCGGCCGGCTGCTGCGCGTCATCGATGCCGACCTTGTCGGCATCAGCTTCGATGAGACCTCGACCGATGCCGATCTCGATGCGATCGCCGCCCTGTTCGGCGCCAAGGCCTCTCCGTCGGCCGACAGCACCGTACCTGGCAAGCCGCGCGGCAAGGAGTTCCTGACCCAGCCTGTGTTCCATGAGAACAAGTCGGAAACCGACATGATGCGCTTGCTGCGCCGGCTGGCCGACAAGGATCTGGCGCTCGACCGCAGCATGATCCCGCTGGGATCCTGCACCATGAAGCTCAACGCGGCGGCGGAAATGATGCCGGTAAGCTGGCCTGAAATCGCCAATTTGCATCCCTTCGCGCCGGCAAGCCATTCGGCCGGCTATCGCGCCATGATCGGCGAACTGGAAGGATGGCTGTCGGAGATCACCGGCTTCGACGCCGTCAGCCTGCAGCCCAATGCCGGCAGCCAGGGCGAGTATGCCGGCCTGCTTGCAATCCGCGCCTATCATCGCTCACGCGGCGAAGGTCATCGCACCGTCTGCCTGATCCCCTCCTCCGCTCATGGCACCAATCCGGCAAGTGCTGCGATGGCCGGGATGAGCGTTGTCGTTGTGCGCTGCCTGGAGGACGGCAATATCGACATGGACGACATGAGAGCCAAGGCCAACGAGCATTCCAAGAATCTCGCGGCACTGATGTTCACCTACCCCTCGACGCATGGCGTCTACGAGGAAGGTGCACGCCACCTCTGCGCCCTTATCCACGAGCATGGCGGCCAGGTCTATTTCGATGGCGCCAATCTCAACGCGCTGGTCGCCTTGGCGCGGCCCGCCGATATCGGCGCCGATGTCTGTCATATGAACCTGCACAAGACCTTCTGCATTCCGCATGGCGGCGGTGGCCCGGGCATCGGCCCGATCGGCGTAAAGGCGCATCTGCAGCCCTATCTGCCGGGACATGTCACCGAAGGTTCGGCGCACGCCGTGTCGGCCGCACCATTCGGCAGTGCCTCGATCCTGCCGATCACCTGGATGTATATCCGCATGATGGGCGCCGCCGGACTGAAGCAGGCGACGGAGACCGCCATCATCTCGGCCAACTACGTGGCGACACGGCTCGCGCCGCATTTCCCGCTTCTCTACAAGGGCAGGCACGATCGCATCGCGCATGAATGCATCCTCGACACCCGCGTGCTCAAGGACAGCGCCGGCATCAGTGTCGACGATGTCGCCAAACGGCTGATCGACTACGGCTTCCACGCGCCGACCATGTCCTTCCCGGTCGCCGGCACGCTGATGGTGGAGCCGACCGAATCCGAGCCCAAGCGGGAACTCGACCGCTTCTGCGAGGCGATGATCGCCATCGCAGGCGAGGCAGCGAAAGTCGCCAGGGGCGAATGGCCTTTGGCCGACAATCCGCTGGTCAACGCGCCGCACACCGCCGCCGAGGTGCTGGCCGGCCAGTGGACGCATCCCTACTCGCGCCTGGAGGCGGCCTATCCCGCCGGCGACGCCGACACGGCAGCCAAATACTGGCCACCGGTGTCACGCATCGACAATGTCGCCGGCGACCGCAACCTGGTCTGCTCCTGCCCGCCACTGTCGGACTATCTGGGTGCGGCGGAATAATTACGCGGAGCGCAAGGCCGGCTTGATAGGTTCGGCCTTGCCTGTCCTTTTACGGCTGATGACGCAGTTTCGCCCGGCGCGCTTGGCGGCATAGAGCGCCGCATCGGCCTCGGTCAGCACCTCATCGAGGCTGCTGCCGCTTGCCTCGCCAAAGCCGATGCCGCCGCTGACCGTGCTGCGCAACTTGCCGAGTTGGGTGGCGACGATCTCGGTGCCGAAGGCCACACAGATCTTGCTGGCGAGATCATGGGCCTTCTCTTCCGTCATTCGCGACATGACGACGGCGAATTCCTCGCCGCCCAGGCGAAAAGCGTCGACGCCGGTCCTGGCATATTTCTTGATGACCGCGGCGAAGCGGCACAAGACCTGGTCCCCGACCGGATGGCCATAGACATCGTTCGTCCGCTTGAAGTGGTCGAGGTCGAACATGACGACGGACATGAACGGACCGAAACTCCGCTCGCCGTAGAGCGACGTCAACGCCCGCCGGTTCATCAACCCCGTCAGCGGGTCGGTCATGGTCTCGGCCTTCAGCTCGATCTGCGCCTGCAGATGGTGGAGGGAGAGCGTCAATGCGCCGAGCCCGGTCATGCAAGCCACCGCCACGACGGAATTCAGTCGTTCGGCCCAGTTGTCGGGCGCGACCGCGAGCGTCCATTGCCCCTTGGTCAGCAGAACCACGCCACAAAGCGCAAACGACACAGCGCAGGTGCCGCTCAGAAACGAAACCACCAGCAGGATCCGGCGATCGTGACTGCCATTGATCCAAAACATGGCGCCGATCGCCGACAGAAGCACCGTCACCGTGGCGTAGGTGACGATGAAGCCGACACCGTCAAGCCCCAGGAAGGTCACTGCCGCACAGACAGCCATGGCGGCAAGCGCCGGTGCAACGGCGCGTCTGTGGCCGGGCACGCCCAGATATTGCATGGCCGACACGCAGAGGATCAGGAACCCCAGGCTGAGCAGCGCAAGCACGATCTGACAGAGCAGCGGATCGGGATCCTTGGTGTATCGCCAGAACAGGATCACATGCGCGACGAGCACCAGAATGCCGCACGCCACCGTCAGCACGAAGCCTGCCTTGGGCGCGGTGAACCAGATCGCAAACATGGTGACGCTGAGGCAGATGCCCGACAGCGCAGCTGCGAGCAGGAGCGAACTGAAGTCCAGCATATCGGGCAAGGGCCTCTCGAGCGTCGGCGGTTGCGCTGCACTCTAAGGTCAGCGGCAGCCCTCAGATATGGGTTTTCAGCCGATCTATCGATGCAACCTACGGATAGGGTTTACAAAACGTTCGATGCCATGTGTCCCGAAACCGGACCCTTGGACGACGCGAGGTCAACCCTTGTTCAAGAGAGCGAGGTTGGCGTTGACGACGGTGGGATCGGCCATGCCGGCCTTCGCTTCGAGCAGCAGCGCCTTGGCCTTCTTGCGATTGCCGCGCAGCAGTTGCGAATAACCCATATTGTTGACGATCTGCGGCTTGCGGCCGGCGACTTTCAAAAGCTGGCCGTAGGCACGGTCGGCGAAGTCGAAGCGGCCGAGTTCATCATAGGAAGCAGCGAGCCCCATCCAGGCCTCCGCATTGTCGGCCTTCAACTCGACGGCCTTGCGGAAGTGCTTTTCGGCGAGGCCGTAATTGGCGTCGCGAAACTGCGCCTTGCCTTGCGCCAGATCGGAGGTGTCGATGTCCTTTGCCGCCGGTTGGATGGCGGTGGTCTTGGTGGTGTCGACGCCGCCCGTTGTACAGCCAGACATCATCAAGACGGCCGAAATCGCGGCCATTGCCGTGAAGTTACTGTGACGCATGCCCCTGCCTCATCGCCCGATTTGCCGGGTCGTTCTTCAGGAAACACATTATATCAGCGACGCTTAAACTTTGGTGCCGAAACGTCACCAAAATTTGGTTTCGGGCACACCAGCCATTAACCACCAGGCATCAGACGAAGACTTATTCCCAAGAGAATCCCGGCAGCAAGCAAGCGAACGGCCTTTCACGGCCCCATGACCTTGAGTACTTCGGGAACCGGATAGCGGCTGCCGTCGTAGCGCAGCCGGTAGGTCCGGTTCACCGGCTTGCCGGGATGGGACTGGCACTCGCCATCCTTCTCGGGAGACGGATCATCGGTTTGCGTCCGCTCGAGCGCGACTATGTCGTGATAGCCGTGATGGCTCGTCGGGCTCATCGCCAGGCTGACCTCAGTCGAATGAAAGGATCCCGCGCAATTGGTATCGCCCTCGCCGCCATTGCCGGCCACGACAAGGCCATCGAGCACGAGGCGCAGGGCATCGCCGGCGAGAAGATAAAGCCGCAGGTCGGTTTCGCTGAAGGGGTTGGCCTGCGAATGGTTCGCGATTTCGATGCGCAGGCCGAAGCCCATGACCCCGGGCGCCAGCCTGTAGCGGCCGGTATCGAATTCGATCTTGCGGATGGCGATGGCATCATCGGTGATCAGCCCCGGCTGGAGCAGGCGCTGGCGCATCTGCAGGCTGTTCCTGTCGACGACCAGAAGCTCGATATCGCCGACATGGCCATCGTCGCTGGATTGCGCGCTGTCGATCAGCGGCACGGCTACCAACAGCAGGTCGTCATGGGCAGGCCAGATCTTGCAGCTCAGCCCAAACGGCGTGTCGCCATCCGTCAGGGCGATGCTGATATGGGGTTCGAGCGTGAACGAGGTGCCGTCGGCGCTCTTTCGAGCCTTGGGGTAGGCCTGCTGCAGCAGGGCGGCGGCATCGCCGCAATCGTCGGCCACAGCCCAGGCGGGCGACAGGCTGGCCGCGGCAAGGCCGAGGAAGAAGGTGCGCAACAGCATGGACTTTTCACCTGCAAGGCCGCGTTCGGTCAGAACAATGGTTTGTCAGTCCCATTGTTAGGACTCTTGTGGGGCGCTCGCTAGAGCCGGACGATTTCAGGTCGAATCGAAGCCTCACACTTTTCGGCATCATGCTAGTGCGCCGTCATTTTGACGATGACTGGAATGGCCGCGATCATCAGCACTACCGGCAGGATGCACACAACCACCGGCACCGACATCTTGGCCGGCAGAGCGTGCGCCTTTTCCTCGGCCAACGACATACGCTTGTGGCGCATGTCGTCGGAGAAGACGCGCAGCGCCCCCGACAGGCTGGTGCCGAGTTCCTTGGACTGCTGCAGCAGCGTGGCGAAGGAACGCACCTCGTCCAGGCTGAGGCGGTCGGCGAGCGCCTTCAGCGCATCATCAAGGCTGCGCCCTGCCCTCAGCTCCAACGACACCAGCTGCAGGTTCTGGCTGAGCGCGGGATAGGTCTTGGCAAGTTCCTTGGAGACGCGCTCTATGCCGGCCTCCATGCTCATTCCGGCATCCGAGCAGACAATCATCAAGTCCATGAAATCGGGAAAGCCGTTGCGGTACTCACGCCTGCGTTCCCGCACTTTCTGGCTCAGCACCAGGCCGGGCAGGAAATAGCCGGCCGCTCCCGACAGGATGACGAAGGTCCAGCGGCTGGCCATCGTCGCGTCCGGGCTGGCCATCCACCGGTTGAGCACAAACACACCGATTGCCGTGCCGATCATCGCGCTGAACCGGATCAGGAAGAACGTGCCGACAGCACGCGGCTCCATGTAGCCCGCCTGGATGAGCTTCATGCGCAGCCGGGCGACATTTTCCGGATCGCTCCTGGCGTAGAATTCTTGCGCCCGCTTCACCGCCTTCTCGCGCACGACGCCGGTATTCTTCTTCTGCACCGGCTCTGGTTTGGCGGCCACGGGACCGTTGTCGACCCTGAGCCGGCGCATGACCTCGTTGCGGTCGCCCTTCGCCATGACAACAGGCCAGGCAACAGCGGCAGCACCCGCCGCCAGCAGCAGGATGGCCACCGGCATCAACGAGGTCGGTGCAAGCGAGGCGAGGAATTCGATGAAGCCCTGCATGTCAGAACTTGAAATTCGACATCTTGAACATCATCAGATTGCCCAGCATCAGCCAGGTGATAGACCCACCGAGCAGGTACCAGGTTTTCGCCTCGCCCCAGACGTCGCTGTAGAAGCCCGGCATCAGCGCCATGATGGCGGTGAACAGCAACGCCGGCACCGCCGTCAGTATGTAGGCCGACATCCGGCCTTCTGTCGCAATTGCGCGCACCTTGCGGCGCAGTTTGCCGCGCTCGCGGATCGTCGTCGCCAGGCCGTCAAGGATCTCGCGCAGATTGCCGCCCGAACTGGTCTGGATCGAGACAGCGGTGACGAACAGCGGCAGATCCTCCTGGCCGACCCGGTCGAACAGCGAGTTCAACGCCGAAACCAGATCGGAGCCATAGGTCACCTCGTCGGCGATGACGCCGAACTCGGTGCCGATCGGGTCGGGCATCTCGCGCGCGACCATGGCGATCGCCACCGGCACCGGATGGCCGGCCTTTAGGCCACGCGTGATCAGTTCCAGCGCCTCCGGCAACTGCATGCCGAACCGCTTCACCCGGCGCTTGCGCTTGAAGCGCAGCGTGATCACTGGCAGCACCGGCACAAGCACCACAAACAGCACAAGCCCCATCAGCGGCGGCAAGCCGTACCAGATGGCGACCAGGGTCATCGCCATCGCCACGCCGCAGGTGATCATCAGGAATTTCGACAGCGGCATGATCATGCCCGACTGGGTTCGCAAAGCGCGGAACCGATCCAGAAAAAACAGCGGCGTGCCTGCATCGAGGCCGCGTTCCTTGCGCAGTTGGACAAGCACCTGCTCTTGGGTGATCTTGCTTTCCTGCAGTTTCATGCGCCGGTTGATGGCGGTGCGTTTGTCGCTGCGACCGGCGTAAAGCAGGTAGCAGGCCTCGGCGATCAGGATGCCGGTCAGCGCGGCCGCGGCATAAACGACATAGATCGCGCTCATTCCATCGAACACTTGGCTACTCCTGCGGCCGGCCGGGTTCGAAATATCGTCCAGGAAACTCGATGCCCATAGCGCGCAGATCCTCAAGGAAGCGCGGCCGGATGCCGGTCGCCTCGTAATGCCCCAGAATCCTGCCGTCGGCCTCCATGCCGGTGCGCACGAAGCGGAAGATCTCCTGCATCTGGATGACATCTCCTTCCATGCCGGTCACCTCGGCGACACTGGTCACCTTGCGCTTGCCGTCGGACAGGCGCGTCAGCTGAACGATCAGGTCGAGCGCGCTGGCGATCTGGCTGCGGATCGACTGTACCGTCATCGGCATGCCGGTCATGCCAAGCATCTGCTCGAGCCGCGAAATGGCGTCGCGAGGCGTGTTGGCATGAATGGTCGCCATCGACCCTTCGTGGCCGGTGTTCATCGCCTGCAGCATGTCGAAAGCCTCCTCGCCGCGGCACTCGCCGAGAATGACGCGGTCGGGGCGCATGCGCAGTGCGTTCTTGACCAGGTCGCGCTGCTTCAGCTCGCCATGGCCTTCGATGTTGGCTGGCCGCGTCTCCATGCGCGCGACATGCGGCTGCTGCAGCTGGAGTTCGGCCGCGTCCTCGATGGTGATCAGCCGCTCGTCTTCCGGAATGAAGGCCGACAGCGCATTGAGCATGGTCGTCTTGCCGGTGCCGGTGCCGCCCGAAATGATCGTCGTCTTGCGGGCATGCACGGCCGCCGCCAGCACTTCGGCCATGTTCTGGGTGATGGCGCCGAATTCGACCAGTTTGTGCAGACCGAGCTTGTTCTTGGAGAACTTGCGGATCGACACCAGCGGCCCATCGACCGCAACCGGGCGGATGGCCGCGTTGAAGCGCGAGCCGTCCAGCATGCGGGCATCGACCATCGGCTGCGATTCGTCGACGCGGCGACCGACCGCGGCGACGATCTTGTTGACGATGCGCAGGAGATGCGCCTCATCCTTGAACGGAATGTGTACCGGCTGCAGCTTGCCCTTCTTTTCGACAAAGCAGTTCATGTGGCCGTTGATCAGGATGTCGTTGATGTCGGGGTCCTTGAGCAGCGGCTCGAGCGGACCGAGGCCGACCATCTCGTCGACGATGTCGTCGACCAGTGCGTCGAGCTCGACGGTGTTGATCGCCATCCGCTCCTGCTTGGTCTTTTCCGACACGAAATCATGCACTTGCCGGCGCATCTCTTCCTTCGGCAAACGCTCCAGCGCGACAAGATTGATCTCTTCGAGCAGCAGCCTGTGGATACGCACGCGCGCATCGAGCACCTTGTTGGCATTCTTTGCCGGCGCAGTGTCCGGCTTTGCCGGCAAAGCCTTTCGGCTGGTCGGAATGACGACGGCATGATGGGCGACCGGCGTCGTCTCAGGCGCGCGCTGCGGAAGCGTATCGCGGTTCTGCAGGGCGGAGAAGCGGGTGGTCATCCGGCTTTCCTCTTCAGCAATCCACGGCCCATACCAAACAGCGAGCGCGATTTCGCGCGGGTTGGGACCGCTTCTTCCGGCAGGATGATCTTCTTCAGGTCGTTGACGACATTGGCGTTGGGATCGATCTCGTGCAGCGGCACTCCGCGATCGACCGCTTCGCGCACCAGCCGGTAGTTGTTGGCGATGCCGCCGACGAAATGCTCGCCGAGAATTTCCTGGACGTCCGCCTGCTTGATGCCGTTATCGAACATCTTCTGTTCGAAACGATTGACGATAACGTTCGGCTTCACTTCCTTGCCGGCAGTCTCGTAGACCGCCTGGATCAGCCGCTGCGTGTGGCGCAGGCACGGCACCGTCATTTCCGCGACGATGTAGAGCTTGTTGGAACCGAGCAGCACGGTTTCCGTCCATGGAAACCAGGTGCGTGGCATGTCGATGACGACATTGTCGAAATAGGCCGAAACGAGGTCCAGCATGCGCACCACGACATCGGTCTTGAACGAGCGCATCTCTGCCGGATGCGCCGGTGCCGCCAGCACGCACAGCCCGCTGGCATGCTTGGACAGCATCACGTCGAGCAGTTGGCGGTCGAGACGCTCGGGCTGGTTCTCGATCTCGGTGATGTCGAAACGCGGTTCGAGGTCGAGATATTCGGCACAGGCGCCCTGCTGGAAATTGAGATCGACGACGCAGGTCGACGCGCCGCGCGTCACCGAGTGATGCAGCTGGAACGCGGTCTGCAGCGCCAGCGTCGTGGTGCCGACGCCGCCCGCCGCAGGCATGAAGGTGTAGATCTGCGACTCGCTGTTTTCCTCGCGCCCGGGTCCCTGCAGTGCCCGCACGACAGAGCGCACCAGATCGGCGGTGGTGATCGGCTTGACCAGGAAATCCGCGACCTTGAGCTGCACGAGAATGCGCACCGCGGCCGCGTTGAACTCCTGGGTGACGACGACGACAGGAACCTTGTCCTCCAGCCGGCGCATGATGCGCTGCAGCGACTCGACCTCCTCCAGCCTTGCCGCATCCATGTCGACGATGATGGCGCCGAAGTCGGCTTCCTGGATCTCGCCGCGCAACTCGGTGACGTTCTTCTCCACTGTCGAGAGCTGTATGATCTCGGAGGCGGAAAACGCGGTGCGCGTGTCCTGCGCAAACGTCCTGTCGGTCGATACGAGCAGGATCTTCCTGGTCTTGATGCCGTTTGCCATTCTGTCAGCCTGTCAGGTCGATCGACCGTTGGATCAGTTGCCCGTGGGATCAATTGGTCGTGCTGGACTGCGACGCCTTGGCGCCGGCCGCCTGATCGGGTGTTACGGCCGCGGCACTGCCTCGTTGGGCCGGCACCAGGAGCCTGGTGTTCTGGACCCCGTATTTCCAGGGATCGACCATCTGCATGACGGTGTTGGCGGCCTGCGCATTTCCGGCGCCGGCCGTCGGCCCTTCGCTGCGCACATAGTCGTCGCTGGTGCAGCCAGCGGTAAAGCCGGCCAGCAGCAAGGCGACGCTCGATCCAAAGACCAGACGCATGGCTTCAATCCTTCGGCAGGTCGAGGAAATGCCCAGCCGAAGCGGCCGCTGCAGGTTGAGTGACGCGGCCGTCTGCCAGCGCCACGGTGCGACCGGTGTCGGCGCCCTTCACTTCCTCGGTGTTGTTGAGAAAATAATCGGCGTTGCTGGCCGGCTGCGTGCCATCTGTCGGCTCGACGAGCTTCTTCGACGGATCGACCGGCTTGACCAGATAGGGCGTTACGATGATGACGAGGTCGGTCTCGCGCCGCTGATAGGATTTCGACGAGAACAGCGCCCCAAGCACCGGCATCTTGCCGAGGCCGGGAATGCGCGACGTGGTGATGTCGTTCTGCGACTGCAGCAATCCGGCGATCATAAAGCTCTGGCCGTTCTTCAGGTCGACCGATGTCCTGGCACGGCGCACGATGAAACCGGGCACCGAAATGCTGCCTATGTTGTAGGAGGCAGACGCGTCGATCGAGGAGACTTCCGGCGCGATGTCCAGGCTGACCAGCCCGTCCTTCAGAACCGTCGGCGTGAAATCCAGGCTGACGCCGTACTTCTTGTAGCTGACCGAGATCTTGCCGTCGTCCTCGGAGACCGGGATCGGGAACTCGCCGCCGGCGAGGAAGCTCGCCGTCTGGCCGGACCGGGCGATCAGGTTCGGCTCGGCCAGCCGCCGCGCCAAACCGCGCTCTTCCAGCGCTTTGATGGCGATATCGATGGAGACGCCATTCGACAGCAGCTTGCCGATGATCTCGCCTGTTCCCGCGCCCTGTATCGATCCGGCCGGCAGCGTGACGTCGCGGCCACCCATGCCATAGGCGAAGTTGGCGGCGTATTTGGCGCCGAGATCCTGGCCCGCCTGGCGGTTGATTTCGACAAAGCGGACGTTGAGCTGGACCTGCTGCGACGACGAGATGTTGACCGAGTTGATCACCTCTTCAGTGCCGGAAAAGCGCGTCGCGATCTTGTTTGCCTTTTCGGCGGCGACCGCGTCATCGGCCTCGCCCGACAGCACGACCCGGCCATTGGCCGATCCGACCTTGATCCTGGCATCCGGCACGCTGGCGCGAATGGTGCTGGCCAGTTGGTCGGTGTCGAGCGTCACCTCGATGTCGACAGTGCCGACAAGCTGCTTTTTCTCATCGAACAGGGCAATGCCGGTGGTGCCGAGATTGTTGCCGAGCACATAGAAGGATTTGTCGGTCAGCGGATTGACGTTGGCGATCTCCGGATCGCCGATGACGATCTGGTAGAAGGCGGCACTGGTCATGATCGTCTTCGGCTTGCCCTTGGCGACCTTGATTGACGCATTCTTGGTCGACGACACATAGACGATCTCGTTGTCAGCCCTCGCCGAGGCGCCGAAGGCCAGCATCGCGGCAGCAGCCAGCGAAGACGCGACAGCCGCCGCACGCAAAACGCGCAACCGCCCCATGACCCGATATGTGAACAGCCCGAACATTGTCCCGTCCCTCACCCAGTCCCCACTGGCTTATTTCTGGTCCCGCGAAGGAACCTGGTATTCCTCGGCCTTTGTGCCGCGCGTTACGATGACCGTCTTGAACTTCGGCTTCTCCGGCTCTTTCACCACGGCATCGAACAGCGAGCCGGCAGCGGCCTGCACGTTCGAGGCGGCCGATCCACCGAACGAAGAGATGGTGGTGACGCCGCCCTTGCCGTCGCCGCCTTCGCTGGCCGAGCGCAGCGACAGCGACAGCGTACCGACAGTGCGGGCCAGCGCCACTTTCTGCGCGCCGTCGGTCGTCACCTCGATGGTCACCGAATTGGAAATCTGCGGCGTCGTCTGGCGCTCGTCGGCACCTTGCCCGACGCTCAGCACCTTGGCATCGGCAACGACAATCTCGGAGGTGACCGTCGATCCGGCCGCACCCTGTGCATTCTTGGCCACTTCCTGAATTTCGCCGGCATCGCGCGTCAGCACGACATCAACGCGGTCGCCCGGTGTGACGAAGCCGCCGACACCTGCTATCTCGTCGGTGCGGATGGTGACCGCCCGCATTCCGGGCGTCATCATGTTGGAGAGTGTCGCGCGGCCGTTCGGACCGGACAGCTTGGTCAGCAGTACCGGCTCGTTGACCTCGATCGGCGACAGCACCACGCGGCTGCCATCGGCAAGCACCGCATTGATGGTGGTGAAGGCGCCCTGCGGCACGGCCTCTTGCGACCACGGGATTTCGCTGAGCTGCGCGCGGTCGAGCGCCATGCCGTAGCGCAATGGGGCATTCGCCACCACGATGGTCTTGAACTCGACCTTCGGCACGACAGCTGCCGGAATAGACGACGTCTTCTCTTCGGAATCGGCCTTGGCCTGGCTTTTGACCCAGAAATCCGCGGCAAAGATCGAGATCGCCCCGAAAACGGCGGCGATGCCGATCATCGATATGGCCTTGCCCCTCACGCCGAAACCCCTGATGCCCGCAGTTTCTTGTTTTGTTGGGCTTAACCCTAGGCGGCATTGTTAAAGAATCAGGAATCCTGCACCGCGGTATCAGACCTATTTCCGCCGGCTTGGTTATCGAATGGTTTTGGAGTAAGAGGGGCCATATCCCCGAACGGAACAGGAACCTCGGTCGCTTGGCGCTGAAAAGCGTGGCAGTATCGCGAGGTGATTCGCAGCATCGGACTCTATGGCAGGCATGGACGATCTTTTCGGCAATGACGACAACAAGCCGCAGCCGGTTCGCGCGCCAGCGCGCCCTGCGGATCCACTGGTGGTGCAAGCCACCAAGCGTCCTGCCTCGACCAAGGACGGCAGCGAGGGCTATAGCGCCGCCGACATCGAGGTGCTGGAAGGGCTGGAGCCGGTGCGCCGACGGCCAGGCATGTATATCGGCGGCACCGACGACAAGGCGATGCACCATCTGTTCGCCGAGGTCATCGACAATTCGATGGACGAAGCGGTGGCCGGCCATGCCACCTTCATCGATGTCGAGCTCTCGGCCGATGGCTATCTCGCCGTGACCGACAATGGCCGCGGCATCCCGATCGATCCGCACCCGAAGTTCAAGAAGCCGGCGCTTGAAGTGATCATGACGACGCTGCATTCGGGCGGCAAGTTCGACTCCAAGGTTTACGAGACATCAGGCGGCCTGCATGGCGTCGGCGTGTCCGTGGTCAACGCGCTGTCGGACCATCTCGAGGTCGAGGTCGCGCGGGGACGGCAACTCTATCGGCAAAAATTCTCGCGCGGCGTTCCCGTGACCGGGCTGGAACAGTTGGGCGAGGTCCACAACCGGCGCGGCACAAAGATCCGCTTCCACCCCGACGAGCAGATTTTCGGCAAGGGCGCGGCGTTCGAACCGGCGCGGCTCTACCGCATGACGCGCTCGAAAGCCTATCTGTTCGGTGGTGTCGAGATCCGCTGGACCTGCGATCCGTCGCTGATCAAGGAAAAGGACCAGACACCGGCCAAGGCGGAATTCCATTTTCCCGGCGGCCTGAAGGACTATCTCAAGGCATCGCTCGGCGACGACTTCCAGGTGACGCGCGAAATCTTCGCCGGCAAGAGCGAGAAACAAGGCGGCCATGGGTCGCTGGAATGGGCGGTGACCTGGTTCGGCGGCGACGGCTTCATCAATTCCTACTGCAACACCATCCCGACCGGCGAAGGCGGCACACACGAGGCCGGCTTCCGCAACGTGCTGACGCGGGGCCTGCGCGCCTATGCCGATCTCGTCGGCAACAAGCGCGCCTCGATCGTCACCTCGGAAGACGTCATGATCTCGGCGGCGGGCATGCTGTCGGTGTTCATCCGCGAGCCGGAATTCGTCGGCCAGACCAAGGACAGGCTGGCGACGATCGAGGCGATCCGCATCGTCGAGACCGCGATCCGCGACCCGTTCGACCATTGGCTGGCCGACAACCCGCAGGAAGCCTCGAAGCTGCTCGAATGGGTGATCGCGCGCGCCGACGAGCGGGTACGCCGGCGCCAGGAAAAGGAAGTGTCGCGCAAGAGCGCGGTGCGCAAATTGCGGCTGCCGGGCAAGCTCGCCGACTGTACGCAGAATGCCGCGGCCGGCGCTGAACTGTTCATCGTCGAAGGCGACTCGGCCGGCGGCTCGGCCAAGCAGGCGCGCGATCGCGCCAGCCAAGCGGTGTTGCCATTGCGCGGAAAAATCCTCAACGTTGCCAGCGCCGGCAACGACAAGCTTGCCGGCAACCAGCAGATCTCGGACCTGATCCAGGCGCTCGGCTGCGGCACGCGGTCGAAATACCGCGACGAGGATTTGCGCTATGATCGCGTGATCATCATGACCGACGCCGACGTCGACGGCGCCCACATCGCCTCGCTGCTGATCACCTTCTTCTACCAGGAGATGCCGGCACTGGTGCGTGGTGGCCACCTCTATCTGGCGGTACCGCCGCTTTACTCGATCAGGCAAGGCGGCAAGGTCGCCTATGCCCGGGATGACGCGCACAAGGACGAGCTTATGCGCACCGAATTTACCGGGCGCGGCAAGGTCGAGCTTGGCCGCTTCAAGGGTCTGGGCGAGATGATGGCGGCCCAACTCAAGGAAACCACCATGGATCCGAGGAAGCGCACGCTGCTTCGGATCGATGTGATCGACGCCGAGGCGGCGACCAAGGACGCCGTCGATGCATTGATGGGCACCAAGCCGGAGGCCCGCTTCCGCTTCATCCAGGAACGCGCCGAATTCGCCGAGACGGAAGTGCTGGATATCTAGCCACCAGCCGGTCCATAACAAGGCTCCAGTTGCGGAGACGAGCATGTGACCTGGGCGCGGCTGAAAGGCTATTTCGAGACGAGTTTAGCCGGCTTGACGCAACCGACGCGTTCGGACTGGATTTTCTCGCTGCGCACTGTTTCGGCTGGCCTGATCGCTCTGCTAGCCGCCTATGCGCTGAAGCTCGACCATCCGCAATGGGCCATGATGACGGTGTTCATCGTCGCCCAGCCGGTTGCCGGCATGGTACTGGCGAAGGGCTTCTACCGGCTGCTCGGCACGCTGGTCGGCGGCATCGCCGCGATCGGCATCACCACCGTTTGCGGCACCAGCCCCTGGGTGCTGGTAACGGTGCTTGCCGTCTGGATCGGCATCTGCACCTTCGTCTCGTCGCTGCTGCGCAATCCGGAAGCCTATGGCGCCGCCCTCGCGGGCTACACCGCAATGATCATCGGCCTGCCCGCTTTCGGACAGCCGCATCTCGTCGTCGACCTCGCGGTCGCGCGCTGTGCCGAGATCGTGCTTGGCATTGTCTGCGCCGGCCTGACCAGCCGCCTGATCCTGCCAAAACTGGCCAGCGACGCCATCGTCTCGCGCCTGAAACGCTGCATCCTTGATCTTGCCACCTATGCCGGCGGTGCGTTCTCCGGCGGCGACCCGGCAACGCTGTCCGCGCTGCACCGAAAGCTGATCACTGATGCCCAGACGCTCGGCGAGATGCGCGCCTATGCCAGGCTCGAAGCGCCAAGCTTCGCGCCGCGCGCCCATCCAGTCCGGCGCACCATCGGACAACTGCTCTCCGCGCTCTCGGCGGCACGCGCGCTGCATTCGCACGCCGCCCCGAAGAATGCGGCGCTCATTCCGGTGCGCTCGGAATTACAATCGCTGGTCGGCGAGCTGGCGACCAAGCCCGGCGCGCTGGACGATACGGCGCTGTGGATGGCTCGGCTCGATGCGATTGCCGGAAACGCCCGGCAAATGCCCGATACCTCGACCGACCAGGGCAACGACAGGGTCGGCACTATCACCCGCCTGACCATCGCCGCCGATTTCGCCGATGCGCTCAAGCAGGTGCTGCGCGGCCTCGACGCCTTGCGCGCGCCTGCCACACGTCCGGCCCGGGGCAGCAGGCAGCCTGCGCTGGTGGTGCATCGCGATTACGCCGGCGCATCGCGTAACGCCTTGCGTGCTGCCCTTGCCACGCTGCTGGTCGCGGCCTTCTGGCTGACGACGAAATGGTCGGAAGCGGCCGGTACGGTCATTCTCGTTGCTGTCGTATCGAGCCTGTTTGCTGCTCGCCCCGACCCTGTGCAGGTCGCCTGGGGTTTCTTCAAGGGAACGCTTCTGGCGCTGCCGTTTGCCTTTCTCGTCGGCCAGATCGCATTGCCTGCCCTGCCCGGCTTCGGCTGGTTCATGCTGTTTGTCGTGCCCATCCTTGTACCGACGGCGCTGGCCATGGCCAATCCACGCTATGTCGGCGTGGCGACGGCCTTCGCCATCAACTTCCTTGCCTTCCTGAGCCCGCACCAGGCGATGACCTACGATCCCGGACCCTTCTTCGCCGGTTCGGCGTCGATCCTGGTCGGCATCCTGCTGGCGATCGGTGTCTTCATCGTCGTGCTGCCCGCCGATCCGTGGCTCGCGGCCAACCGCATCGTGCGCGCCATGCGCGAGGATCTGGCGCGGCTTTGCCTGCATGAGCGCGTGCCGAGACGTTCGGCCTTCGAGAGCCTCGCCTACGACCGCATCAACCAGCTGATGCCGCTGGTGCAGAATGCCGGTCAGAAGGGCGATGCGGTTCTGGGCGGCGGAGTCGCCGCCGTCACCGTCGGCCTGGAGGTCCTTCGGCTGCGCGATGCAAGCCAAAGCCATGCCATTCCATCCGAGACCGCGCTTTCGATCGCCAACTTCCTGAGGGGACTGGCGCGCGAACTGCTTTTCCGCGCCCCCAGCGATCCGCAGACCTCGACCGTCGCCGTCGCCCGGCAGTACGCAGCGAACATCGCCGAGCGAAACGGCACCAGCGAATTGCTGCAGATCGCGGCATCGCTGCGCATCATCGCCGCCGCGATGGAGGATTTCCCCGACTTTTTCGCGAGGGATAAAGGTTAAGCTGCCGCTATCGCCAGCGCGTGGCCTCGCGCGTTCTCGCGCAGCGCATCGAGATGGATCGACTTGATCAAGGCGGCAAGATCGCCTTCGGCGGATTGCCCACCCACTTCCTTGAGCATCAGCCAGCTGACCTCCTGCACACCGGCGATGCGCTTGCCGTTGGCAACCTCGCGCCAGATCTTCAGCGCACGCAGGATGATGGCATGGGTGACTGCGGCGAGTCCGGCGCTGCGGAACAGCGCCTGCAAGGCCACGTCGTGCCCACCGGCCAGCAGCGCCCTTACCCTTTGTTCGGACTGCTGGCTGAGCGCGACCAGCGCCGAGCCGAAGAAATCCACCTTGCCATGCGCGATGGTGCGGATCAGAAAGCTCGCGGTAAGGTCGCCACGCAGCCTGAGATGCTCGATCAGGGCCGCATGTTCTTCCTGGCGCGTGCCTTCGATCAGCGTCACGGAAGCCTTGACGCAGGCGTCGCGCATGACGCGGTCGGCTCGCGCCGCGCCCATCATCGCCATCACCAGTGGCGACGTTTTCAACATTTCGCCAAGCTTGACGAGCAGCATATGCCGGCAGTCGGCCGGCAGCCTGATATCCGATATCAGCGCCTCGCGCACCAGCGGCAGGTGCCCATGTCGTTCGGCCATGCGGCGGAAGCTGAGCGAGGCGATGTCGGCGCCGCTGTTGGCGAGCAGCACGGCGCAGGCGTCCGCCTCGCCGATCTCGGCGATGGCCGCCGACAGCGCCATCGAGACGAGTGGCCGCTCGGCGATCAATTTCTGTGTCGCCTTCGGACTTGAAGCCACGCGGTTGATCAGGTCGGCGTCGGTGAGCAGCGGCGAGCGCGCCAACACCACGCCGGCGACTTCCGGCTGGTCGGAGGCCAGCACGCTGATGATCTGCATTGGCGCGTGGTGGCTCATCGACAGCGCCTCGGCCATCGCCAGCCGCACCTTCGACGAGGCATCGTCGAGCAACAGCGTCAGCGCCGCCTCGGCGGCGCAACGGTCCTCGAAAGGCAATTCGGAATTGATATAGGCCCGGGCCAGAGCGCTCGCCGCCGCGGCACGCTCCGACACCCTGGCCGTGTAGATCCATTTCAGGAAATGCGAAACAACAACCATGCCCGCCTGCTTACGCCTCTTGTCAGAAGCTTCTGACCCCACTGACGACCGTAGGCAGAATTGGTTTACGAACCGTTCACCATGTTCATTAACTGGCTTGCGAGCCTGATTTGCAGCGCCTATCACCGTCAAGCACCTGAGGAGAAAGAAATGGCCGGGCTTTATCTCGAAGAGTTCGTTGTCGGCCATGTCTTCCAGCACACGCTGCGCAAGACCGTTACCGAAAGCGACAACATGCTGTTTTCGGTAATGACGCTGAACCCGCAGCCGCTGCACATCGACTTCGATTTCGCCGCCAAGAGCGAATGGGGCAAGCCGCTGGTCAACTCGCTGTTCACGCTCGGCCTGATGATCGGCATTTCGGTCAATGACATCACAGTCGGCACCACGGTCGCCAATCTCGGCATGAAGGAGACCGTGTTTCCGCATCCGGTCTTCCATGGCGACACCATTCGCGTTGAGACGACAGTCATCTCGGTGCGCGAGTCCAGGTCGAAACCCGATCGCGGCATCGTCGAATTCGAGCATCGCGCCTACAACCAGCATGGCGATCTCGTCGCCAAATGCACTAGGCAAGCGATTATGCTGAAGAAGGCGATCTGACGCATGCGTTCGCTGCTGTTCATCCCTGGCGATTCCCAGAGGAAACTGGAAAAGGGTTTTGGTGTCGGCGCCGACGTGGTCATCGTCGACCTCGAGGATTCCGTGGCACCTCGCAACAAGGCGCTGGCACGCGAGGTGGCGGCGCGCTTCATCCTGGAACGCAGGGCGCAAACCAGTTCAGCCATCTATGTCAGGGTCAACGACCTGTCGACCGCGCTGACGGATGACGATCTGGCGGCGTTGGTGCCGGCACGACCCGACGGCATCATGCTGCCCAAGTCGAACAGCGGCCAGGATGTGCAGCACCTGTCGGCAAAGCTCAGGGTGCGCGAGGCCGAAAACGGCTTGGCCGACGGCGCGATCAAGATCCTGCCGATCATCACAGAAACGCCGGCAGGCGTGCTCGCGGCGGCGACCTATGCCGGGACAAGCGCGCGGCTTGCCGGCCTCACCTGGGGCGCTGAAGACCTGTCGGCGACGATCGGCGCGCGCAGCGCCCGCGACGAGCATGGCCGCTACACGGACGTGTTCCGTCACGCTCGCACCATGACCATACTTGCCGCCGGTGCGGCGGAGGTCGAGGCGATCGACACCGTCTTCCCGAATTTTCGCGACATGGCGGCCTTCGAAGCGGAATGCACCGAGGCCGAGCGCGATGGCTTCACCGGCAAGATGGCGATCCACCCCGATCAGGTGCCGGTCATCAACGCCGCCTTCACGCCGTCGGTCGACGCCGTGAGACAATCGGCGGCAATCGTTGCCGCGTTCGCGGCAGCGGGAAGTCCCGGCGTCGTCAGCATCGACGGCAGGATGTTCGACCGCCCGCACCTGCGGCTAGCCGAGCGGCTTCTGGCGCGGGCAAAGGCGGCAGGTGTTTCCGCCTGAGCGCCTGCTACCAAACCAACGGGATCAGGCGGTAACGGACCCGGGCCACATAGTCGTCATAGCCGCGCAAGCCGGTGCGAAGCGTCTTCTCTTCAATGAAGGTGCGGATGGCCAGGAGAACGACGATCACGAGTACCGACGCCAGCCCCCACCAGGAACCAAGCAGAAGTGCCGTGCCGGCGAAGAAGAGGATGGCGCCGGCGTACATCGGATGGCGGACGTAGCTGTAAGGCCCCGTGGAGATCACATGTTGTCCGCGTTCATCCTGGATCCTCACCACGGGCGCCGCGAAACTGTTCTCCAGCATCGTCAGATAGCAGATCCAGATTCCGAGCAGCAGGACGAGCGCGCCGACCACCTGCACCCAGACGGGAACCACGGACCAGCCGAAACGGACGTCGAACCCCATGAATATCTGCGAACCAAAGATGGCGAACAGTAGTATGGACAGCAGGACCTTGTCGGCCGTGTCCTGATTCTTCTGGATGGGAGAACTCAGCCGCTCATTCATCAGGCCGGGATCGCGCCTTGCCAGCGCCACGCCCAAGGTGAGACTGAGCCCCACCATCCCCACCAGATAGACCCAGGCCCCCGGCCAGTGCAGCGTGCCGGCCGACAGGAAGAGCAAGACGCCCATGGCGCCAAACCAGACGAATGTTTGAAGGACCAATTTCGCGATCATGATCGGCCTTTCATGATATCCGCTCACTTGCGCTGGCAATTTTAGACCATCGGTCTACCATACCGACCGACGGTCTGTAATTCAAGCGAGCTGTGCAGAAGGTTCATCATGCCCCGTGTCATCAAGCATCCAGAGTTCAGGCGAGAAGAACTTCTGGACCATGCCCAGACGCTTTTTCTGACGCAGGGCTATGACAAAGCGAGCCTCAACGACGTGATTGCGTCCGCCGGCGTCTCCAAGGGCGCCTTCTATCACTACTTCCCCTCCAAGGAGGCTCTTCTGGAAGCCTTGGCCGATCGCTTTGCAAGACAGGCACTGGCTGGCGTGCAAGACATAATCGACGATCCGGGCCTAGACCCGCTTGACCGCCTGAATGGCCTGCTCAGCCAGTCGCGGCGGGCCAAGATCGAGACCGCGCCGGAAGCTTGGACTCTTTTCGAGACGATGTTTCGGCCTGAGAATCTGGTGCTTTTCCACCGTATCAATCTGGCCGCCAGCGCGTCGTTTTCACCTCTGCTGGTCAAGATCATCAGGCAAGGGATCGAAGACGGCACTTTCAGGACCTTCGATCCGGAAGGTGTCGCCGACATCGTCATGCAGTTCGGCATGGCCACGCATGACGTCGTTGCCAAGGCAATTGCCGGCGGCAGCGACGCCGACATGGAGATCGCGATCGAGGCCCTGGAGAAACGCGTCAGGCTCTACGAGATCGCTCTCGACCGCATACTGGGTCTGCCCGATGGAAGCATCCGGATCGGCGAGCCCGGCTATGTGCGCACCGTCATGACGGCCAGGCAGCGAAGGAGTGCCGGCAAGGCGCTGGCCAAGCCTGATATCTAGTCCTTGTCCCAGCGCGGCCGGCGCATCGAAAACACCTCGTCGACGCTGGCATAGTCCATATAGCCGAGACGAGCGACATTGCCGGCCTTGGTGATGTCGAACAGGCCGTCTGTCAGGAAGGCGTCGTCGATGTGCACGCCGACCACCTCACCGGCAACAATCACAGCGCTTGTCGGCGATCCATCCAGCGCCTTTGGCCGAAAGACTTCCGTCACCCGGCATTCGAGTGCTGCCGGCGCTGCCGCCACGCGCGGCGGCCCGACCAAGCGCGACGGCGCCATGGCAAGATCGGCATAGACGAACTCGTTGACGCCGCGCGGTGCGTTGACCGATGTGCGGTTCATATTCTCCGCAAGATCGCGGCTGACCAGATTGGCGACGAACTCACCGGTCTCCTGCGCGAAAGAGGCGCTGTCCTTCTCGCCCTCGGAGGAGAACCAGACAATGAACGGCCGTGTCGAAACGGCATTGAAGAAGGAGTATGGAGCAAGGTTGATCTCACCGGCTCCGTTCAGCGTCGAAATCCAGCCGATCGGACGCGGCGCCACGATCGCCTTCGATGGATCGTGCGGCAGGCCGTGGCCCTTTGAGGGTTCGTAGAACATTCAGCCCGCCCACGGCCCCGAATAGTCACTGTACAGCTTTGCCGGATCGGGCCGGGGCCGCTCCGGTGCCGGGCCGGCATAGGAGCCGATATGGATGAAGCCGACGACGCGCTCCTGCGGCGCCAGCCCCAGCAGCGTCCTGCCCTCCGGCACATCCGAATACCAGTTGCTGATCATGTTGGTGCCATAGCCCAGCGCATTCGCTGCTATCATCAGGTTCATCGCCGCCATGCCGCCCGACAGGAACATTTCCCATTGCGGGATTTTGGGATTCTCCCGGGGGATAGATACGACGCCGATCACCAGCGGCGCGCGTGAGAACCGCGCCAGTTCCTGATTGCGGCGGCCTTCCGGCAATGGGCCCTCCCGCTGCTCTGCAAGCGCTGCCAGTTGCCTGCCGATCTCGGCGCGGGCGTCGCCACGGTAGACGATGAAGCGCCAGGGCTCCAATCGGCCATGGTCGGGCACCCGCGAAGCAGCAGTGATCATCGTCGCGACCTCCGCATCGCTCGGCGCCGGCTCCTTCAGATCGGGGATCGGAGCGGAGTTTCGGGTCAGCAGGAAATCGATGATCGGCGACGCCATGGGCGCAAGTCTCCTGAACATTCTGTTTTGAGCTGAAGCGCACCATCGGGAATTCGGGCGGCTCGGGCATTGGCGCGGGATACGCCGGACGGAAGAGTCGTATCGGACTCTTAAGCCTTGAAATTGCCACCGCCATGGGCTTCAACGCAAGGCATGTTTGAGGGGACTGTCCGTCTTTTCCTGATCTGGCTCGGCGCCCTGCTGTTCATGGCGCCGGTTTCGTACGCCATGGCGCAGAACGTCGACGGTGTCAGCGACCTGAAGCTTCCGGGAATTTCGAGCTACGCGACGCCGAAAGGCGAGACGTCACTGGCACTAAGCGGCGGCGGCGCCATCACGCTGTCCGCCCAGTTGACCGACAAGGGTTCCGACATCACGCGCGGCATCGTCTGGCGGGTCTTCAAGCCCGAAGCCGTCAACGGCAAATTGCCGATGGTCGCCTCCTCCCATGGCGGCACCGCCGTCTTCCAGCTCGAGCCTGGCAGCTATCTGGTTCACGCCTCCTACGGCCGGGCCGGCGCCACCAAGCGCATCACTGTCGGCAAGGACGCCAAGCGCGAAAGCCTCGTGCTCGACGCCGGCGGCCTCAAGCTCGACGCCGTGCTGTCCGGCGGCGTGCGCATTCCACCGAAGAAGCTGCGCTTTTCGATCTACGAGGGCACCGCCGAGGCCAATGGCGACCGCGCGCTGATAATTCCCGACGTCGAGCCCAACAGTGTCGTGCGGCTCAACGCCGGCATCTACCATGTCGTCTCGACCTATGGCGCGGTCAACGCGGTCATCCGCTCCGACATCCGCGTCGAGGCCGGCAAGCTGACCGAAGCCACCGTCGAGCACCACGCCGCCGAGATCACGATGAAGCTGGTGCGCGAGACCGGTGGCGAGGCGATCGCCGATACGTCTTGGTCGCTGCTCAATGAGTCCGGCGATCCGATCAAGGAAACCGTCGGCGCCTTCGCCTCTATGGTGCTGGCCGAGGGCGACTACACCATCATCGCCAAGAACCGCGACCGCATCTATCAGAAGGATTTTACGGTCGTGGCCGGGCAGAACCAGGAAATCGAGGTTCTGGCCACCGAGGCCGCGGCGATGGACCCTGAGGAAGGCGCTGATTAGACCAGACTGCAGTTCGCAATCCCTACCAGAGGAATCAGGTGTCTGCTTCATCCTCTGAACTGGCCGGATAATCCTGTCCGCCGTAGAGCACACGCAGGATGACCACGGTGTCACCGTTGACCCGGAAAACGATAGATACGCGGCGTTCAAAACCGACGATGCGGACGCTGGGGCCAACAGCGTCGCGCACGGTCCCGCGCTCCGGGAAGGTGGACAGCGCCATACACGCGGCCTCTATGCGGTTGACATAGTCGCCGGCACGCCGATTCCCGCTGTCGTTTTCGATGTAATTGTAGATGGCGAAGAGGTCGGCTTGAGCCGCTGGCCTGAAGACGACCTTATGCGTCACGCTTAGAGGCCTTCATGCGGTCCGCATGATGGGCGCGCAACGCTTTGAAGACGTCTTCTGCCGGGATGTCCGGACGCGGGTCGTCAAGGGCTTCCTGGACCTTGGCGTGCATAACAGCGGTGATGATCTGCTCCTCGCGATCGAGGGCGCGTAGCGCCGCGCGCATGACTTCGCTGGCGGAATCGTAGGCGCCCGAGGCCAGACGTGCGTCGACGCTGCTCTGCTGGCGGCCGAGGGTCACGGTGATTGGTTTGCTGGTTCTCATGGCAAGTTCGTTTCTTGCCTCCTTATAGCACCGCAACGTTACAGTGTCATACTATTTTCTGAACGGACGGTCGAGTCTCGGCCCCTCGTGAGCCGGACGTTTGTTGCCTCAAGCAGCCAGCTTGGTCCGCGCCGGCAGGAACGGAATCCGGCGGCGCCTCACGACTGGCGCAAGGTCGAACACGCCGCGATAAAGCCGGTCGAGCAATGCCTTGCGGTCGCGCAATGGCTCCAGCTCGCTCCAGTTCAGCACATCGCCGACGCGGACGTCGATCGCCTTGCCCGATAGCCGCGCGAATTCGTGGATGAGCAGCGACGTACGCAGCGTCAGCGAGGCCTTGCCGACGAATTTCGCCACCCGGCCGTCGCGCTCTGCCATGTTCATCGGCCCGCTGACCAGATGGAACAGCCTGCCGTTCTGCCCGGAAAAATGCATCGGGATGACCGACGCTTTGGCCTCCTGGACGAGACGGGCCGGAAACATCTTCCACGGCAGGTCGCGCGCCCGGCCAAAACCTTTTGGCGCGGTGGCGACACCGCCGGCCGGAAACACCACGATGGTGACGCCCTCCTTCAGCAGCCGCACCGCTTCATGGCGCACGGCCATGTTGTTCTTCAGCGCGTCCTTGGTCTCGGAAAAGTCGATCGGCAGCGAGTAGGGCTCCATCTCGCGGATCTTGAGCAGGTCCTTGTGGATCATCACCCGGAACGGCCGTCCGAGCTGCTCGGCCAGCGACAGCACGGCAATGCCGTCACCGATGCCGAACGGATGATTGGCGACGATCACCAGCGGCGTATCAGGCAATTGCGCTGGCGGCCACTGATCTGCCGTCCGCACGCGGACGTCGATCAGGTCGAGCATGCGGCTGAACACACGCTCGCCGGTCGGCACGACCTGACGGCGCCAAAAATCGTAAAGCGCGGTGTAGCGGTCGCGGCCCGACAGGCCTTCGATCGAATGGATGAACCAGCGCGTCAGCGCCGGCTGGCGCGGATTGGCATAGGAAAGCTCGGGAAAGGGTCGTTCGCGCGATTTCAGCTTGAGCATAGGGGTTCGTTACAAGGTCGGCGTGACAAGGATATGAAAATGGCGGTGGATCGCTCCACCGCCATTTGGCCGAAAAACTATGCCGATCAGGCAGCGCGTTTGCGCCTGCGGTCGGGCGTGACGGCTTCTTCGGTCAATTGCGCGATCGCCTGGTCAAGGCCAAGCGATTCCTGGTCGCGTGAGCCCAGCCGGCGCATGTTGACCGTCTGCTCTTCCGCCTCGCGCTTGCCGCAGACGAGGATGACCGGAACCTTGGCCAGCGAGTGTTCGCGGACCTTGTAGTTGATCTTCTCGTTGCGCAAATCCGCTTCCGCCAACAGCCCGGCGGCCTTCAGCTTTGCCACCACTTCGGTCGCATAGCCGTCGGCATCCGAGGTGATCGTCGCCACCACCACCTGCAGCGGCGCGAACCACAGCGGGAAATGGCCGGAATAGTTCTCGATCAGGATGCCGAGGAAGCGCTCCATCGAACCGCAGATGGCGCGGTGCACCATCACAGGCTGCTTCTTCTCGGAATCGGAGCCGATATAGAAGGCGCCGAACCGTTCCGGCAGGTTGAAGTCGACCTGCGTCGTGCCGCACTGCCATTCGCGGCCGATAGCATCCTTGAGCACATATTCGAATTTCGGTCCGTAGAAGGCGCCTTCGCCCGGATTGATCGAGGTCTTGATGCGATTGCCGGATCGTGTCCTGATCGTCTCCAGCACGCTGCCCATGATTGCTTCGGCGTGATCCCAGGCTTCGTCGGTGCCGACGCGTTTGTCGGGCCGCGTCGAAAGCTTGACGCTGATTTCGTCAAAACCGAAATCAGCATAGGTCGACAGGATCAGGTCGTTGATGCGCAGGCACTCCGCGGCCAGCTGCTCCTCGGTGCAGAAGATGTGCGCATCGTCCTGCGTGAAGCCGCGCACACGCATCAGCCCGTGCAGCGCGCCCGACGGCTCGTAGCGATGCACATTGCCGAATTCCGCAAGCTTCACGGGTAGATCGCGATAGGACTTCAACCCATGCTTGAAAATCTGCACATGGCCCGGACAGTTCATCGGCTTCAACGCGAAGACCCGGTCGTCATCGGTGTCGTCGCCGGCGACCGTCACCTTGAACATGGCGTCGCGATACCAGCCCCAATGGCCTGACGTCTCCCACAGGCTCTTGTCGAGCACCTGCGGCGCGTTGACCTCCTTATAGCCCTGCTCGTCGAGGCGGCGGCGCATGTAGTTGACCAAGTTCTGGAACATCTTCCAGCCCTTGGCATGCCAGAAGACGACGCCCGGTCCCTCTTCCTGGAAATGGAACAGGTCCATCTCGCGGCCGATCTTCCTATGGTCGCGCTTCTCGGCCTCCTCCAGCATCATCTGGTAGGCTTCGAGCTGCGCCTGGTCGGCCCAGGCCGTGCCGTAGATGCGGGTCAGCATCGGGTTGTTCGAATCCCCGCGCCAATAGGCGCCGGCCACCTTCATGAGTTTGAAGGCATTGCCGATCTGCCCGGTCGAGGCCATGTGCGGGCCACGGCAGAGGTCGAACCAGTCGCCCTGCGCATAGATCTTGAGATTCTGATCCTCAGGAATGGCGTCGATCAGCTCCAGCTTGTAGCGCTCGCCCTTGTCGGCAAAGACTTTTTTCGCCCTGTCGCGCGACCAGACTTCCCTGGTGAACGGCTTGTTGCGCGCGATGATCTCGCGCATCTTCTTCTCGATCACCGGAAAATCGTCAGGCGTGAACGGCTCGTTACGGGCGAAGTCGTAGTAGAACCCGTTCTCGATCACCGGCCCGATGGTCACCTGCGTTCCCGGCCACAATTCCTGCACGGCTTCCGCCAGCACATGGGCCGCGTCGTGGCGGATCAGCTCCAGCGCGCGCGGGTCGTCGCGGGTGACGATCTCGACCTTGCCGGACTTGCCGAGCGGATCGCTGAGATCGCGAACGGTGCCGTCGATCGCATAGGCGACCGCCTTCTTGGCCAGCGATTTCGAGATCGATTCGGCGAGGCCAGCACCGGTCATCGCCGCGTCGTATTCGCGGACGGAGCCATCGGGAAATGTCAGGGAAACGGAATTCAGCATATATATCTCCTATCCAGTCCCGCAAACGAGCGCGGGTGGTTGAAATCCATGTCGCCCAAAAGTGTATGGCGGTTTTGGGTTACGACATGCATAGGGAAAAGCCGGATGCGTCCGGCAGCGGCTGTCTTTTATGGACAGATTCCGCCTCCGTAAAGCCCGGCTCAAATTCAGCGTTCATTTGATGAGGAGCGGCAGGTCCTTCAGGAACGCGGCCCGGGTCTTGAGGCCCTTGGGCATGTCGGTGCGGTTGGTGTCGACGACAAGCCGCGCAAAGACGATCTGGCGGCCATCCTTTTGCGCCCAGCCGACGAACCAGCCGAGCGAACGCTTGTCCTGAACCTTGTCGACGTCGTTGCGCAGCCTGGTGCTTCCGGTCTTGCCTTGCACCGTCCAGCCTCCGGCCTGGAAGGTCGGGATGATGGCTGATGTCATGTCGTAAGCCCTGGCCGAGACAGGCAGCTTGCGGGCCAGCAGCTTGCGCAGGAATTCGACCTGCTCGACCGGCGTGATCTTGAGCGAGGAATTCACCCAGGACTTGGTCAAACCATCATTCTTGCCGGGATTGCCGGAAACATCGGCGTTGCCGTAGTCGAATTTCGAGACATAACCGGCAAAACTCTCAGACCCAAGCCGGCGGGTGATTTCCCGGGAAAACCACAGGATCGAATCCCGCTCCCAGACCACCGGATCGACGGTCTTCTGATCCCGCTTCACCGCGTTGAATTCAGGCTTGTAATCCCAGCTCGGCGTGTGCTCGTCGCTCAGGATCCCGCTGTCATAGCCGATCAGCGACAACGGCACCTTGAACGTCGAAGCCGGGCTGAACCGCTCGTCGCACACCCCGTCCTGGTAGAGCCTTGCCGCTCGCCGCATCGGCGATCACCGTGCACTGCACGTCCCCCAGCGGCGCCGATTGCGCGCGCAGCGGAAATCCCAGCAGCCAGGCGAGCAGGAACAGTATCCCGGCAAAGATGAAGGGAAGACGGTCGAAATTGCGCATTTTCTGCTCGCTCCAGAAGGGGGTTCGGGAGCGGCTTAGCGAGGTCTCTTGTCTCGATTTTGTCTCAAATGCGCAGTCTTTGTGCAGGCTGTTGTTAACCCTACCGGATCGTAAACGGGCAGAGCCGGCGGGACCTGACTGACGCGATCACCCCTGCGCTTCGCCGCGCTTGCTGCCGATCCGCCAGTACCGCCATGGCGTGAACCAGACATAACGATCCTCCAGCACCTCCGGCACGAGGTCTATGCCATGCGTGCCGAATGGCCCGCAGCGCAGCACCCGGAAAAATCCCATCCAACCGCCCGCCCACAGGCCATGGCGGGCGATCGCCTCATGGGCATATTCCGAACAGGTCGGCAGATGCCGGCAGGAATTGCCGACAAAGCCCGACAATGTCAGCTGGTAGAGGCGCACGAGCGACGTGCCGAGGAGACGGCCCGGCGTCTTGCGCCATGGACCGGGCCAGTTACGGCCGCGTTTCGGCGGCCGGGCGATATGCGCATGCCCATGCTGGTCGCGCACCACAGTCTCCGTTTCGCTGTTCCCCCGCGATAGATGTGGGCTTCTACTGGAGAACGCAATCCCCGCGCCCTGCATGGCCCCACCGTCAAGGATGGAAACGACGAAACGGCTGCCAGTCAGCCGAAGCCACCCACCGGCCACGACTGGTCGGCTCTTCGTAACGCTTTTCATGCTGTCTTCTGTCACGCCATTGAAACGTTGCGATCCGCATGACATCGCCAAAGATGCTCAGCAACTGGATCATGGTCGGTCTCCTTTGATGCGATTAGACGGCCGCTGGCCTTCGCCTTCAAACGAGTATAATTTCCACTTCGGATAATCCTGGGTTATGCGAAATGAAGCGTGGGCGCCTGCCGCTGACGGCATTGAGGAGCTTCGAGGCGGCGGGCCGGCATCTGAGCTTCAGCCGGGCCGCCGAGGAGCTTTTCGTCTCACAGGCGGCGATCAGCCGGCAGATCCGGGAACTCGAAATCTTCCTGCGCCAACCCTTGTTCGAACGTCACCATCGCCGTGTCGAACTGACCGACACCGGACGGCGTCTGCTGGATCAGCTTGTCAGAAGTTTCGACGCTATCGATACCTTGCTTGGAGAACTGGTGGCGACACCGGCGCAGTCCGTGGTCCGTGTCAGTGTCGAGCCGTCGCTTGCATCCGTGTGGCTGGTGCCACGGCTCAACCGGTTTCGCCAATTGCGGCCTGACATCGACATCTCGCTCGAGGTCGATCCAAGGCTGATCGAGTTCCGCAGCGATCAGCCGGAGCTTGCTTTGCGCTTCAGCGCACATGCCACCGCGTGGCCGCGCAGCGAAGCCGAGCAACTTGCTTCGACAGTCGACTCACCTGTTCTGTCGCCGGCGCTGCTTGCCTCGGGCCCCGCCCTCGAGAGGCCGATCGATCTTGGTCGCTACACGCTTTTGCACGAGGAGAACCGCCAGGGCTGGGCGCGCTGGTTCGAAGCGGCCGGCGTGCCCGCCGACGCCGTGCCGGCGCGCGGGCCGATGCTGGCGGATGCGTCGCTTTCAAAGCAGGCCGCCTTGCTCGGACATGGCGTTGCACTGGGCGATCTCTTGCAGATCGGCGGAGAAGTCGCGTCCGGCGCGCTGGTCAAGCCGTTCGACATCGACGTCGCATCCGGCGCCTATTGGCTGGTGGCCAGAAGCTTGCGCGATCTGTCGGAGCCGGCCGCCGCGTTCGCGGACTGGGTACGCGGCGAATTTGCCGAAAGCAGACGTGCATTGTAAACGGTCGGTTGCCGGCCCTCAGGCTTCGGCGCGCTTCTCGATCTGGCCGATGGCGTCGACCACGGCGTCGAAAGTCAGCATGGTCGAGGCATGACGGGCCTTGTAATCGCGCACCGGCTCCAGATATCTGAGGTCCGCGAAGCGACCGTCCGGCGGGGCGCCATTTTCCTTGAGCATCTTCAGCATGGTGTCGCGCACCGCGCGCAATTCCTCGGCGCTCGCGCCGACGACATGTTGCGCCATGATCGATGACGACGCCTGGCCGAGCGCGCAGGCCTTCACATCATGGGCAAAGTCCGTGACCACGCCGTCCTGCATCTTGAGGTCGACGGTGACCGTGGAACCGCATAGCTTGGAGTGCGCCTTGGCGGTTGCGTCAGGATGATCGAGCCGGCCGATGCGGCCAATGTTCCCGGCAAAACCGAGAATTTTCGCGTTGTAGACCTCGTTTATCATTATTTTCCAATCCGTCGCCGCCAAGCGAACAGCGATTGCCGCTGTCGTGTCTTCCTTTCGCTCGCTATGACCTTATATAATGGTGGCAGTCCGGTATCGACAAGAAGACGAAAGCCAATGTCCTTGCCGGGAAGTTCACGCCGCTTACGGGGCTGGAAACAGGGCGAGTTTCCGACACCGAAAGGTCGTGGTCCGTTCAACTCGTTCCTCCGCCGAGAGGGACTACGGGAGACGCCTTTATGGATGCCGTCATCAAGAAGCTCATGCCACAGTCAGCCTATATGGAAAAGCCGGTCACCGACCGGCCGAGCGAAGCCGAAGTCGAAGCCGCCGTGCGCACGCTTTTGCGCTGGACCGGCGACAATCCGGACCGCGAGGGGCTGGTCGACACGCCGAAGCGGGTGGCAAAGGCCTACCGCGAAATGTTCGGTGGCTACGACATGTGCCCGGCCGACGAGCTCGGCCGCACCTTCGAGGAGGTCGCCGGCTACGATGATCTGGTCATCGTCAAGGACATAACATTCCATTCACATTGCGAGCACCATATGGTGCCGATCATCGGCAAGGCGCATGTCGGCTATCTTCCGGACGGCAAGGTTGTCGGCCTGTCCAAGATCGCCCGCGTCGTCGATATCTTCGCCCACCGCCTGCAGACCCAGGAGGCGCTGACGGCGCAGATCGCCGGCGTCATCCAGGACGTGCTCAATCCGCGCGGCGTCGCCGTCATGATCGAGGCCGAGCACATGTGCATGGCCATGCGCGGCATCCGCAAGCAGGGTTCAACCACGCTGACCTCGACCTTCACCGGCGTTTTCAAGGACACGCCCGAAGAGCAGGTCCGTTTCGTCACCATGGTGCGCGGCGGCGGGGTCTGATCGGCCCTCGCCGGCCATCAGACCATGATCCCGAAAAGTGGAGACCGGTTTTTCGGACAAGATCATGGTCAAAGAGGAAAATGGACCGGCGATGTCGGCACTGGAATTTCCAAAAGCTCCGTCAGACAAGAAAGCGCTTGAGGAAGGCGCGGTGTTTTCGCCGCGCTTCGATGCAGCCGGGCTGGTCACGGTCATCGTGACAGACGCCGCGGACGGCATGCTGTTGATGGTTGCGCATATGAATGCGCAAGCACTGGCACTGACACTGGAGACCGGCATAGCCCACTACTGGTCGCGCTCGCGGGACGCACTTTGGAAAAAGGGCGAAACATCAGGCAATTTTCAGCATGTCGTCGAGATGCTCACGGATTGTGACCAGGATGCCATATGGTTGCGCGTCAAAGTATTGGGCCACGACGCAACCTGTCACACTGGCCGGCGTTCATGCTTTTATCGGACGGTGGGGCTGATCGATGGCAAGGGGACGCTTGCCGACGACGGCAGCAAGCCGCTGTTCGATGCGGAAAAAACGTATCGGAAACCACTAGCTTGAACCTTCTGCCTGACACCGACCACACGGATTCATCATTTCGATACGGCCCGCTCGTATAGTAGCCGTGGGACAAGGGAGATCATGATGCTCGAGTGGGCGTCATTGCGTAACAGACCAGATGTCAGGGAGGCCAACGGCCTGTCCTCGTCAGGCGGCGCGTCCGAAACGAACTCCCAGAAGAAAACAGGCATTTCGCTCGCCTTAGGTGGCGGGTGCGCCCGCGGCTGGGCGCATATAGGCGTGCTGCGCGCGCTCGACGAAGCCGGCATCGAAGTATCGATGATCGCCGGCACCTCGATCGGCGCGCTGGTCGGCGGCTGCTATCTCGCCGGCAAACTGGACGAACTGGAAGAATTCGCCCGCAGCCTGACCAAGCGCCGCATCTTCGGCCTGCTCGATCTCAATTTGCGCGGCAGCGGCCTGTTCGGCGGCATGAAGCTCGATGCAAGGCTGCGCGAGCACATGGCCGGCATTCGTTTCGAGGACCTTGCCAAGCCGTTCGTGGCGGTCACCTCCGAAATCCGCACCGGCCACGAAATCTGGCTGTCGAGCGGCTCATTGATCACCGCCATGCGCGCCTCCTATGCGCTTCCCGGCGTGTTCGAGCCGGTGAATTGCAATGGCCGCGTGCTGGTCGACGGCGCGCTGGTCAACCCCGTACCGGTTTCGGTCTGCCGCGCCTACGAGCAGCCGCTCGTCGTGGCGGTCAACCTTCACTATGATCTGTTCGGCCGTGCCGCGGTGATAAAACACAGCGCCGGCGAACTGGTCATCGAAAAGGACGCACCAAGGCCCGGCAAGGTCGACGCCGAGCACCAGTCGCATCAGACGCGGCTCGGCATTACCGGCGTCATGGTCGAGGCCTTCAACATCATCCAGGACCGCATTTCGCGTGCCAGGCTTGCCGGCGACCCGCCCGATATGTCGCTGCAGCCGAAGCTCAGCCATATCGGCCTGACCGAGTTCCACCGCGCCGACGAGGCGATCAACATCGGCTATCAGGCGACGATGGCCCAGATCGGCGAGTTGACCCGGCTGCAGACCGTTCTCGCCTGATCAAAACCTACGCACGCGCCGCATCGGTGATGCGAAACTGCACGGTGCGGTTGCCGTTCCAGTAATTTCCCGACAGCGAACCGGCGACGTGGATCGTCTTGCCCCGGTTCTTGAACAGAAATTCGCCAAGCGCGGTATCGACGGCGCGAAAGGCGATCGCCTGGATGCGGCCGCCGCTTTCCGATTGCAGCTCCACGCGGATGTGGTTGGTGCCGACCGGCCGCGCATCGGCTAGTCGGTGGCGCGGCAGCGCGAAAACGGGGGCAGCGTGCCCGGCACCGAAGGGTCCGGCCTTCTCCAGCGCATCGAGCAGGCTGAGCGTCGCGCCTTCAGCGGCAAGCGCACCGTCTATGGCCAGGCTTTCCTCGCCCTGCAGGCGGAACACGTCGGCTGCCGCCCGCTCTTCGAAAAACGCCCTGAGCTCACCAAGCTTCGCCCGCTCGACGGTGATGCCCGCCGCCATGCCATGGCCGCCGCCCTTGACGATCAGCCCCGCAACGGCCGCCTCGCGCACCAGCCGGCCGAGGTCGAAACCCGAGACCGAGCGGCCCGAACCGGTGCCGATGCCCACAGTGTTGAAGGCGATGGCGAAGGCCGGCCGGCGGGCGTGGTCCTTCAATCGCGAAGCGAGCAGGCCGACAATACCCGGATGCCAGCTGTTGCTGGCGGTGACGACGATAGCCGGGCCATTGCCGCCGGCAAGCTCTGCATCGGCCTCGGCGCGCGCCGCCGCGAGCATCTCCTGCTCCATCAACTGCCGTTCCTGGTTGAGCCGGTCGAGCGTCTCGGCAATGGTGCGCGCCTCCACCGGGTCGTCGGTCGCAAGCAACCGGCTGCCAAGTGCGGCATCGCCGATGCGTCCGCCGGCATTGATGCGCGGACCGATCAGATAGGCCAGATGGAAAGTGCTGATCGGCTCGCCGATGCGCGACACCCGTGCCAGTGCCGCCAGCCCTTCATTCTTCTGCTGGCGCGCCATCTGCAGCCCCTTGACCACGAAGGCACGGTTGACGCCGGTCAGTGGCACCACGTCACAAACAGTGGCCAATGCCACGATATCGAGCAGCGAAAGCAGGTCTGGCGGCGTAGCATCGGGCATGCGGCTACGCAGGATCCTGGCCGTCTGCACAAGGGCGAGGAAGACCACGCCGGCGGCACAGAGATGGCCCTGCCCGGAAAGGTCGTCGTCGCGATTGGGATTGACGACAGCGATTGCCGCCGGCAAGGCACCGCCGACCTGGTGGTGGTCGAGCACCACGACGTCGGCCCCGGCCTCGTTGGCGGCATCGATGGAAACGGCGCTGTTGGTGCCGCAATCGACAGTGACGATCAGTGTCGCACCACGCGAAACAAGTTCGCGCATGGCGTCGGGGTTGGGGCCATAGCCCTCGAAAATACGGTCCGGGATGTAGATTTCCGACGGCACCGAGAAATGCGTGAGGAACCGCTTCAGCAACGCCGACGAGGCGGCGCCGTCGACATCATAGTCGCCGAAGATCGCCACCTTTTCCCTGGCCATCACTGCGGCGGCGATGCGGGCCGCCGCCCTGTCCATGTCGGTCAGCGATGCCGGATCCGGCAGAAGATCGCGGATCGTCGGGTCGAGAAACCGCTCGGTTTGTTCGGCGGTGACACCACGGCCGGCAAGCACCCGCGCGACGATGTCGGGCACGCCATGGCCTTGCGCGATGGCGAGCGCAATCATGTCCTGGCGTTCTGTCAGCCGATGTTCCCAGGAAACCCCTGATACCGACTGCCTGACATCGAGGAAGAGGCGTTTTTCGCCGGTCATACGCTTTGCCAACTCATCGTTGGCCGCACGACAATGCATGCCGCCCATAAGTGCGCAGCGGTTTTGAGGCCACGACCCGCATTGGCAACAATTTCAAGCGCGTCACGTTCACGCGACGCTCTATAGGCCAAAGGCGGGCAAAGCCATGCGATTCACGGGTGTGCGCCGTCCCGGAATAGGTCAAGAAAACTGCGCTTTCCGCTTTTCAGCCTGTCGCCTAAGCCATTCGTCGGCCGCATCGCCCATCGTCTTTTCCACACCGTCCTTGAGCCAGGCCATGAAAGGCCGGTCGAACATGAATGCGTTGCCGCATTCCCGGATGAGAAAGCGACGCACATTCTGGGTGTTGCGATAGGACTTTGTGATGGCGGTGGCACGCGAAATCGGATCCGCATGCCAGTCGAACGGTTTCATCGTCAAATCCCTGCAGCCATCATCGGATGCGCCCGAATGGCTAACAATTGCAAGGCGGCTTCGCAAGCGAGCGTCAGAACTTATCCAGATCCTGATGGCGGGCCTTGATCTCGCGCACCGTCCGCGACGACGAGCGCAGCACGATCGTGTGGGTGGTGATGTAATTGTGGCCGAACTTGACGCCAGCCAGCATGTTGCCGTCGGTGACACCGGTGGCCGCGAACAACACATCGCCGCGCGCCATGTCCTCCGTCCGATAGACCCGTTTCGGATTGGAAATACCCATCTTTGCCGCGCGAGCAACCTTTTCCGCCGTGTCGAGGATCAGTCTGCCCTGCATCTGGCCGCCGGTGCAGCGCAGCGCGGCAGCGGCCAGCACGCCCTCGGGTGCTCCGCCAGTGCCCAGATAAATATCGATGCCGGTTTCTTCCGGGTCCGTGGTGTGGATGACGCCGGCGACATCGCCATCGCCGATCAGCCGGATCGCGGCCCCCGTGGCGCGCACGGCATCGATCAGCTTGGCATGGCGCGGCCGGTCGAGAATGCAGGTGGTGATTTCCGATACAGCGACGCCCTTGGCCCGAGCGAGGCTGGCGATGTTCTCAGCCGCCGAGGCGTCGATGTCGATGACGCCGTCCGCATAGCCCGGACCGATGGCGATCTTGTCCATGTAGACGTCCGGCGCGAACAGCAGGCTGCCCTTTTCGGCGATCGCGATGACCGCGAGTGCATTGGGCAGGTTCTTGGCGCAAATCGTCGTGCCTTCGAGCGGATCGAGCGCGATATCGACGGCCGGACCTTTGCCAGTGCCGACTTCCTCGCCGATGTAGAGCATCGGCGCCTCATCCCGTTCGCCTTCGCCGATCACCACCGTGCCCTTGATGGAAAGCCGGTTGAGCTCCTGGCGCATGGCATCCACGGCTACCTGGTCGGCCGCCTTTTCGTCGCCGCGCCCGCGCAGCCTGGCGGCCGCGACGGCGGCTCGTTCGGTGACGCGCACCAGTTCCATGGTGAGTATCCGGTCAAGGCCGGCGACGATGTTCTGGGCCACATTCATCTGGTGATTTCCTCGTTGGCAATGCGGCCCCCGCCGGAGGCGGGCCTGTTTTGTCAAACGAGCATGACAACGGCAAGACCTGCGGAAGATTTTATCGAATAGTCAGCAATATCAATCGATTAAACCGCATTTTTGAAACAAGGCCAGCCGGCCGCAATGAACCGGGCCGGCCTTGAAAAGCGAAAGTTAGACCTCTTTGGCGCTAGAAAACCGCAAGATATTTGAGCAGCGAAATGATGCCGATTATGAGGACGATAACCTGCACGATCTGCCTCATCCGGCCGTCGAGCGGCAGGCGCTGAACAAGATAGAGAACGAGGATGATGACGAGGAATGTGATCAGGATGCTAATCAAGGCGGATAAAGCCACAGTGCCCTCCTTAAAAATGATGTGCTGAAACAAGGAAACGAGCCGGCAAACCCGGCCCTATCGCGCCGTGGTCAATACCAGCGGCGCGACGTATCGTTCGTCGACTGACCTATGGCGAAACCGGCCATAAAGCCGAGCAAACCGATCACGCCGACCAGGGCAGTCGTCGTACCGGGGTTTTCGCGCGCTACTTCCGAGACGGACTGAGCCTGGCTGCGCAGTTGTTGCGCCGTACGCGAAGCGCGGCTCGCGGCCGTGTCGTACAACTCGGACGCCTGTTCGCTGGCGTCATCGAGCATTTCCGCGCCCCGCGCCGAAATGCTCTTGTTGATCTTGGTGATCTCCTTGCGCAAATCGGCAATCTGCTTTTCCAGCGTCTTCTGGATGTCGTCGATATTAGGGGTGTCGGACTTGTTGGCATCGGCCATGAAGCGGTTCCTCTGGTTGCTGACCAAGAGAACGGCGACGACACCAATTCGTTCCCGTGTGGCGGCTGTCCCCACCAGACCGGACCTCAATGCCTGCGGGATTCCTGTCCCGCAGGGCCTATCGGGCAAAAGCTACCCTGCCCGCTCGATGCGGATGACCTGCGGCTTGTCGGTCAGATGGCCATCCTTGGTGATGCCATCGACGGCCTTGCGCACAGCGGCCTCGGTCGTCTCGTGGGTGACGAGGATCACCGTCTTCTGTGCAGCCGCCTCGCCATTGACCGCGTGCTGAACGATCGATTCCAATGAAATATCATTATCGGCCATGCGCTTGGCGATTGCCGCGAACACGCCGATGCGGTCATGCACGGTCAGCCGGATGAAATAGCCGCCGGCATGGCTGCGCATCTGCGCCTTCTTGTAGGGTTTCAGCTCCTTCGCCGGCCGTCCGAAGACCGGACCATGCTGGAAGCCTGGCCGGCTCTTGGCGATGTCGGCGATGTCGCCGATGACGGCCGAGGCGGTGGCGTTGCCGCCGGCACCGGGGCCCGACAGAAGCAGCTCGCCCAGAATATCGGTCTCGATCGCCACCGCATTGGTGACGCCATGCACCTGCGCGATGACCGATGCGGTCGGCACCATGGTCGGGTGCACGCGCTGCTCGATGCCGCTCTCGGTGCGCTGGGCGACACCCAGCAACTTGATCCGGTAGCCAAGATCGGCGGCCGCGCGGATGTCGGCCTGGGTGATGTTGGAGATGCCCTCCATATAGATGTCATTGGCGGCGATCCTGGTGCCAAAGGCAAGGCTGGTCAGGATCGACAGCTTGTGCGCGGTGTCGTGGCCCTCGATGTCGAAGGTCGGATCGGCTTCGGCATAGCCCAGCCGCTGCGCGTCCTTCAGGCAAGCATCGAACGAGATGCCCTCGGCCTCCATGCGCGTCAGGATGTAGTTGCAGGTGCCGTTGAGGATGCCGAACACGCGGGTGACCGAATTGCCGGCCATCGCCTCGCGCATGGTCTTGATGACGGGAATGCCGCCCGCCACCGCCGCCTCGTAGTTGAGCAGAACACCCTTTTTCTCGGCGATCTCGGCCAGCGCCACGCCATGCTTGGCCAGCAGCGCCTTGTTGGCGGTGACGACGTGACGGCCGGCTTCGAGTGCCGTCTTCACCGATGAGCGCGCCGGGCCCTCGTCGCCGCCGATCAGTTCGACGAACACGTCGATTTCTGCGGTCTGCGCCATCTTGACCGGATCGTCGAACCACTTTGCCGAGCTCAGATCGACGCCGCGATCACGCTTCTGGTTGCGCGCCGAGACGGCGGTGACGATCACGTCACGGCCGCACTGGCGGGTCAGTTCCACCGCCTTGTCGCGCAGCACGCGCGCCACCGACGCGCCAACGGTGCCGAGGCCGGCAATTCCAACACGCAATGCTTCAGCCATGTCCGGCGACGTCCCTCAAAGTCAGATCGAATTTGCGTGCGGCAAGCTACCGGTGAGCGGAGAGCGGCACGACATTGTTGGGCTGCTTGGCGCTGGTCGACAGGAAGCGCTTGATATTGCGCGCCGCCTGCCGGATCCTGTGCTCGTTCTCGACCAGAGCAACGCGCACGAATTCGTCGCCATGCTCGCCGAAGCCGACACCGGGCGCCACGGCCACGTCGGCATGTTCGATGAGCAGCTTGGAGAATTCGAGCGAGCCGAGATGCTTGAACGGCTCCGGAATCGGCGCCCAGGCAAACATCGAGGCCGCCGGTGCAGGAATGGTCCAGCCGGCGCGGCCGAAGGCGTCGACCATCACGTCTCGGCGCTTGTGGTAGATGTCGCGCACCTCGGCGATGTCGGCGCCGTCGCCGTTGAGCGCGTGCGCCGCCGCCACCTGGATCGGCGTGAAGGCGCCGTAATCGAGGTAGGATTTCACCCGCGTCAGCGCCGAGATCAGCCGCTCGTTGCCGACGGCAAAGCCCATGCGCCAACCGGGCATCGAGAAGGTCTTCGACATCGAGGTGAATTCGACGCAAACGTCGATCGCGCCAGGCACCTGCAACACCGAAGGCGGCGGATTGCCGTCGAAATAGATCTCCGAATAGGCAAGGTCGGACAGGATGATGATGTCGTTCTTCTTGGCGAAGGCGACCACATCCTTGTAGAAATCGAGCGAGGCGACCAGCGCCGTCGGGTTCGACGGATAGTTGAGGATCAGCGCCAGCGGCTTCGGGATCGAATGCTTGACCCCGCGCTCGAGCGCCGGGATGAAGCCGTCGTCCGGCTCCACCTGCAGCGAGCGGATGACGCCACCCGACATGATGAAGCCGAAGGCATGGATCGGATAGGTCGGGTTCGGGCACAGGATCACGTCGCCGGGCGCCGTGATCGCCTGTGCCATGTTTGCGAAGCCTTCCTTCGAGCCAAGCGTGGCCACCACTTGCGTGTCGGGGTTAAGCTTCACGCCGAAGCGCCTGCCATAGTAGGCGGCCTGGGCGCGACGCAGGCCCGGAATGCCGCGCGACGAGGAATAGCGATGCGTGCGCGGGTCGCGCACGACCTCGCACAATTTGTCGACGATAGCCTTGGGCGTCGGCAGGTCCGGATTGCCCATGCCGAGGTCGATGATGTCGGCGCCACGCGATCGGGCGCTGGCCTTGAGCCGGTTGACCTGCTCGAACACGTAAGGCGGAAGCCGGCGAACCTTGTGAAATTCTTCCATGGCAGTTCCAGACAGCGAAGGGGGTGTTGGGCGCGCGCTATATACTTATTTGCAGGTAGGGTCGAGGGTAGGGTCGCATTTGGCTTCGATCTGCTTCAGCGTTTCGTCGCCATGCTTCTTGGCCAGATCCGTCAGCGCCGCCTGGTTGGCGACCTTCGGGCCGCCGCCCTTTGCCGCCTGCGCATTCTCATCCGCCTTCAATTGCGCGAGCTTGGCGTTCTTCTCGGCTTCGGTGAACTGCGACGCCGCCACTTGCGGCTTGATGTTCAGGTTCGGAAAGGTGCCGGTATCCTTCGGCCCCGTACCCGCAGCGACAGGCGTCGGGCCATTCGTGTTGGTGCTCGAGCACCCGGCAATCCCCATGAGGACGATCGCCACGCCGATGCGGCAAAAACGTCCGGCACCGAAAAAAACAGTCTCGCCAATATTAATCGTCATATTGTTTCCCTGGCAGCCGAGGTAGAGCGAGATTGGCCCGGTCGGATGTCCCATGTTAATATGTCAAGAAAAGGCCTCGGGAGGAACCCCGCCAACCATGTCCAAAACACCCGATTCGGGCAAAGCGGAAGATGACGAGCCTTCGACCGTCGAGCAATATCTGGTGAAGGACCCGGAACGCTTCGCCCTGAACATGGCGCGCATGATCGAGCAGGCCGGCAAGGCAGCTTCCGCCTGGGCTGAGCCGCGCGAAAAAGGCGACGTGCGCGACCATGTCGCCGAGCCCGTTGTCGATATGGTGAAGACCTTTTCCAAGCTCAGCGAATACTGGCTTGCCGATCCGCAGCGCGCGCTGGAAGCGCAGACGCGGTTGTTCTCCGGCTATATGACGGTCTGGGCCAACGCCATTCAGCGCACCAGCAACGCCGCGCAAGACACCGAAGACGCGGTCAAGCCGGAGCGCGGGGACAAGCGCTTCCTCGACCCGGAATGGGGCCGCAACGCCTTCTTCGATTTCCTCAAGCAGGCCTATCTCGTCACCTCGCGCTGGGCGGCCGATCTGGTCGAGCACGCCGAAGGTCTGGACGAGCACACCCGCCACAAGGCCGGGTTTTACGTCAAGCAGGTGTCCAACGCCATCTCGCCGTCGAATTTCATCCTGACCAATCCGGAACTGTTCCGTGAAACCGTCGCCTCGAACGGCGAAAACCTGGTGCGCGGCATGAAGATGCTGGCCGAGGACATCGCCGCCGGCAAGGGCGACCTGAAGCTGCGGCAGGCCGACTACTCCCCCTTCGAGATCGGCCGGAACATCGCCACCACCCCCGGAAAGGTGGTCGGCCGCAGCGACGTCGCCGAAATCATCCAGTACGACCCGGCGACCGAGATGGTGCTCAAGCGGCCCCTGCTGATCTGCCCGCCATGGATCAACAAATTCTACATCCTCGATCTGAACCCGCAGAAGTCCTTCATTCGCTGGGCGGTTGAACAGGGCCACACCGTGTTCGTCATCTCCTGGATCAATCCGGACGAGCGCCACGGCACCAAGAGCTGGGAAGCCTATATCCGCGAGGGTCTGCAATATGGCCTCGACACGGTCGAGAAGGCCACCGGCGAACGCGACGTCAACGCGATCGGCTATTGCGTCGGCGGCACGCTTTTGGCGGCGGCACTGGCGCTGATGGCGCAAGAGGGCGACGACCGCATAAAATCGGCTACGTTCTTCACCACGCAGGTCGACTTCACCCATGCCGGCGACCTGAAAGTGTTCGTCGACGAAGAACAGGTCGCCGCTGTGGAAAAGTCGATGAGCGAAAAAGGCTATCTCGACGGCACCAAGATGGCGACCGCCTTCAACATGCTGCGCTCAGGCGACCTGATCTGGCCCTATGTCGTCAACAACTATATGCGCGGCAAGGATCCCCTGCCCTTCGACCTGCTCTACTGGAATGCCGATTCCACCCGCATGGCGGCGGCCAATCACTCTTTCTACCTGCGCAACTGCTATCTCGAGAACAACCTTTCGCAAGGCACGATGGAACTGGCGGGCCACACGGTTTCGCTCGGGGACATCACCATCCCGGTCTACAACCTCGCCTCCAAGGAAGATCACATCGCGCCGGCGCTTTCGGTGTTCCTCGGCTCGAAATATTTCGGCGGCGCGGTCGAGTATGTGATGGCCGGGTCGGGTCATATCGCAGGGGTCGTCAATCCGCCGGCATCCAACAAATACCAGTATTGGACCGGGGGTACGCCGACGGGCGACTTCAGCCAGTGGATAGCCAATGCCACCGACCATCCAGGATCCTGGTGGCCGCACTGGCAAGACTGGATAGAGGCCAAGGACAACACCCGCGTGCCTGCCCGCAAACCGGGCAAGCATATGAAAACCTTGGGTGATGCTCCCGGCACCTATGTGAAAGTACGTGTGTAACGGACTGTAATGTGTGGTGAGTTGACGGACCGCCAAAAGCGGGCGAAATGGTGTCGTCAACCATCAAGCGGCCGTAATTCGGCAATCACCGCAAAAATACTTTCAGGCTTGCGGATTTGACACAGGTCTCGTTTCCGGATCGGAGACAAAGGTCACCCTGGCATCGACGCATGCGTGTGGCGCCAAGGATATACCGACCGGACATCGAGGGGGAATTTGACTTTGAAATCAGCAGGATGGAGCCTCGCAAAGGGAGAACGCCGCGCCATTGTGGCAGCGCTCTGCTCCTTGCTTCTGGCCTCCTGCACTTCGGCTGGCGACCCGACAATGTCGGTCGGAATGCCCGGTTACAATGCCATCGCATCGGACATAAACGCGGCCTCCAGCGGCAAGGCGATCGCCTCCGATTCGTCTGATATCACGACCGAGCAGACGACGGTGATGACGGCAAGCGATACGGCGCTGCCTGAAAAAGTCGCCTACGTGCCTATGTCCAAACCGGGAGCTGCCTTTCCGCTGATCACGCCGGCGGGCGCCGAAACCATCGTTGGAAACACGCCGCAATCGCTGACGCAGCAGGCACAGACCGCGCAGCAAACCGACGCGGTCGCCCAGCAGATTGCCGCGGTCGACGGCGATGTGGCGGCGCCGAAGCCCGCTTCCGCTCCGGCCATGAACAACCCGGTCTATGTGACGGCTGGCGAGATGCCGCAGGCCGAAGCACCAAAGAAGAAAGGCTTCCTCGCCTCGATGTTTGGCGCAACGCCAGCCTCGGCGACACCAGCCCCCATCATCAGCAACGCCCGGACGGGCGAGCAGCCCCCGGCGCAGGCAAAAGCGGCGCCACCAGCGGCAAAGCCGATCATCACGCTTGCCTCGGCCAGTTCCACGGCCAAGCCGGCGCAGCTGGCTTCGCTCGGCGGCGATACCGGCCACGTCACTGGCAGCGATGCCCTGCCCGGCGTGCGCCAAACGGCCCTGTTCGAGATCAAGCGCAAGTCCGGCCTCGATGACGAAAGCGACGTCGACCTCAACGAGGATGAGGGGCCAATCGGCGGCTCCTATCAGGTTGCGTCAGCCGCCGGCATGGCCCGGTTGGCGCCCAACGGGCTGCTCAAGCAGAACGAGAGCGTCGACGTGGCCTGCCTGAAGCCGTCGCTGGTGCGTGTGCTGAAGACGATCGAAGGCCACTACGGCCGCAAGATGACGGTGACGTCAGGCTATCGCGACCCGGCCCGCAACCGGCGCGCCAACGGCGCCAAAAATTCGCTGCACATGTATTGCGCCGCCGCCGACATCCAGGTGCCCGGCGTTTCGAAATGGGAACTGGCGAGCTACATCAGAAGCATGCCCGGCCGCGGCGGCGTCGGCACCTACTGCCACACAGAATCGGTTCACGTCGACGTCGGCCCCGAGCGCGACTGGAACTGGCGCTGCCGCCGGCGCAGCGGCGGTGACGGCTAGCGCGGATCTGAGATCGGCTGGCGGCCAAGATCGTTCCGTTGGGCATCCCGAATATCGGATTGGCCGAAGCCTTCCCAACTTCATCATTCCGGAGCAGAGCGATGCGGCGTCCCCGCTAATCGTCAAGCTCGCCAACTTCGGGAAATCGTTGATTTGGCAGGCCCGGAAAAAAGTTGTCCAAGGTGGCACCTGACGGGTTGCCGGTTGCGCACAACGCCAGTATAAGCCGCTTCGTCTGAGCGCGCCCATCGTCTAGCGGTTAGGACACCGCCCTTTCACGGCGGTAACAGGGGTTCGATTCCCCTTGGGCGTACCACCTAACCACCTGAATTTATTGATTGTTTTGGATCGACCCCGAGAGCGGCGGATTTTCGTTGTCGGAATCGTTGTTTTGAACAGCGGCCGGCCGCGAATTGCGCGAGGACTCCTTCAGACCCGATTCGACCCAAGCCACCAACGTGCTGCCGGTCGGGGGCGCCGGAGAATGGCCGAACCGGGCGCGGCTACCGGTTCCGCAGTGGATCCGGTAGTCGGGGCCAAGATTCAGCGCCGGCCCGTTCGCGCTTTCGGATCAAGCAGCTTTGATCGCCGAGTCTTCTCCGCTCCGCACCATTTTGGTTACGGCAGCAAAGTCGAGCTTGCCGGAGCCGAGGACGGGCACTTTGGGCACGACGCGCACTTCGGCCGGCACCATTAGGTCCATGGCGCCGTTGGCCTTGGCGAAGGTCAGGAACTCGGCGCGGGTGGCACCGGCGGCCTCGGTGATGAGGATCAGCTTTTCGCCCTTGCGGGCGTCCGGCACCGTGGTAACAGCCGAAAGCGCGCCTTTCCACAATTCGCCGGCCAGCGCTTCCACCGCCGCCAGCGAGATCATCTCGCCGCCGATCTTGGCGAAACGCTTGGCGCGACCGCGTATGGTGATGAAGCCGCCCTCGTCGATCGCGACCACGTCGCCTGTATCATGCCAGCCATCTTCGAGCGGCTCGAGCACGCCAGGCTTCTCGGCCCTGAGGTAGCCCGCCATGACGTTGGGGCCGCGCACGAACAGTCGGCCGCCCTCGTCGACGCCCGGCACCGGATCGAGGCGAAATTCCATGCCGGGCATGATTTTGCCGACGGTTCCGGAGCGGTTGTACATCGGCGTGTTAATGGAAATCACCGGTGCGGTCTCGGTGACGCCATAGCCCTCAAGGATGCGCACACCAAACTTCTCCATATAGGTCATCCGCGTCGCTGCCTTGACCGGTTCGGCGCCGGCAAAACAATAGCGTATTGAGCGGAAGTCGTAGGGATGTGCAGTGCGCGCGTAGCCTGAAAGGAACGTATCGGTGCCGAAGATGATCGTCGCGTTCGAAGCATAAATCAGCTCCGGCACGATGCGGTAGTGCAGCGGCGATGGGTAGAAGTAGACCGGCACGCCTGAAATCAGTGGCAGGACCGTGCCTGCCGTCATGCCGAAGGAATGGAAGATCGGCAGCACATTGAAGACCTTGTCGCCCGCGTGGAAGTCGATGCGCGAGGCAGCCTGGGCGGCGTTGGCCAGAATGTTGCGGTGGGTCAGCACCACGCCCTTCGGTGTGCCTTCCGAACCCGAGGTGAACAGGATCACCGCTGCATCATCGGGCTTGCGGGCAACGCGGGGCGTGCTCTTGCGCAAAAGGCCGAGCAGCTTGTCCTTGAGGCCGATAGTCAGGCGCAGGTCGTCCAGCCAGACGATGTCCACCGAGCGGCCGAGCTCCTCGACCACCGCACCGAGCTTTGCCTGCTCGACAAAGGCACGCGAGGTGAGCACCGTTCGGACTTCGGCGGCCTTGCAGGCGGACAGGATATTGGCGGCACCCGCCGTGAAGTTCATCATCGCCGGGACCTTGCCCGCCGACATGACGCCGAGCAAAGCGGCGCAAGCGCCGTTGGCGTTGGGCAGCATGATACCCAGCGTCGTCTGATCGGCGTAGAGGTGCTTGAATTTCTCGCCAAGCACGGCGGCCGCCGTCAACAGCTTGCCATAGCTCAGCGAACCGGTGACCGGATCCTGGACGGCCAGCCGTCTCATGCCGCGCTCGTTAGCCGTCAGGACGATCTTTTCCAACACCGTCTTGTCGATGTCCTGGGTGCGGAAGACAAGATCCGACATCACCTGATAGAGTGCCGCACCCGCCGCGGCGCGGCGCTTGCGGCCCTTTAGTTCCTGCGGCACTTCGAGCTTGACCGGTTCCAATATGGTCACCTTGACCTTCGGGAACAGGCGGCGGCGGACATGCTGCGACGTCAGCCGGGAGAACGGGCTTTTCTCCAGTCCGTCAATGCGGATCGGCACGACCATCGAGCCAGTCTTGTCCGCCACCATGGCGGCGCCGTCATAGACCTTCATCAGCCCGCCGGTGACGGTGATGCGGCCTTCGGGGAAGATGACCAGAGGATCGCCGCTCTGCACGACCTTGATCAGCGTGCGGGTCGACATCGGCTTGGCCGGGTTGAGCGGCAGAGCGCGGGCAAGCTTCATGAACGGCTTCATCCACCAGGCCTGGGCAATGGTGTAGTCGATGGCGAAGACCGGCTCCTCGTCGGTCAGCGTCAGCGCCAGCGGACCGTCAAGGAAGCTGACATGGTTGAGCGCCAGGATCGGCGCCTTGCCGGCCGCCTTGAGGTTCTCAATACCCTCGACCTCCAGGCGCAGGAAGGCGCGGAACAGGATGGAGACGAAGTCGCGGAACGCGTTGGTCGGCAAGAATTTTAGCATCAGCCAAGCAGCAATCGCATTGGCTAAGGCGAGCCCGAACAGAATGCCGCCGGTCGGGACTTTCGTCTGAATCGCGGCGACGATAATGCCGCCGACCGTCATGAAGCCGGCATTGACGATGCTGACGGCAGCGACGACACGCGCGCGGCGCGCTTCGGGCGACCATGCCTGGACGGCGGCGAAGGTCGGCACCACGAGGAAGGCGCTGGCGATAGCCATGCCGGCGAGGTCAATCGCGACACGGATCGTGTTTGGCCCGGCGAAGAATGCGCCAAGGGTTTCGGCGCTGGGCGAAGGCTGCATGCTCCAGATGGTCCAGGCCAGATGCAGGCCGAACAGCGCCAGCAGCGCCGTGCCGACCGGTGCCGGCAAGAGCACGATACGGCCCTGCGACATCCAGGCGGCAATGGCTGAGCCGATGGCGATCGAAACGGCGAACACTGCGAGATAGACAGTGACCGCCATCTCGTTGCCGCCAAGCGAATCCTTGACCAAGGTTGGCAGGATCGAAAGGACGATGGCGCCGATGAGCCAGAACCACGACGTCATCAGGCCTGCGCGCCAGATCCGCTTGTCGGTGCGCAATTCGCTGACCTGACGCCAGGTCGAGCGGAAGATGTTCTTGTCGATGACAAGGTCGGGTGCCGCCGAACCCGTGGACGGAATGTAACAGCTGACGAGCCAGCAGCCGACAGCCAAAGCCATCATAATCGGTCCGAACACGGTGACGCCGATGCCATCGGCGGAAACGACGCCACCGGCAATGGTGCCGCCGAGGATGGCGGCAAACGTGGCGGACTCGATCCAGGCGTTGGCCTTGGGCAGTTCTTTACGCTCAAGGTGATCGGGCAGGATGCCGTATTTGATGGGTCCGAACAGCGCCGAGATGATGCCGAACATCAGCAACGCCACCATCAGCACCGGGATCGACGATAACGCGATGCCGACAACGGAGACACCCGCCGCGGCGATCTCGGCGAATTTCAGACGCTTGGCTATGAGGGCCTTGTCGAAGCGGTCAGCGATCTCGCCACCAAGCGCCGACAGAAGCAGGAACGGCGCCATGAAGACAGCGCCCGCCAGGGTGACCAGTGACGCCGCCTGGTCCGCCGCGAGTGTGAACAGAATAAGGAACACCAGCGTGTTCTTGAGGAAGTTATCGTTGAAGGCGGACAGGAACTGCGTCCAGAACAAAGGCGCAAAGCGCCGGGACGTCATCAGATGAGCTGTGGGACGGTTGATCGGGGCGATTTCCATAGCGGCGACTTCCATTGGGCAAGACCGTTAAACCCTTTGGGGATTGATCAGCGATCTCGCGCGGTTTGAGCTTTGTTGTAGCGGGAACTGGGATAAACTTCGTTACTGCGGCTGGCACCCATTAGCGGCTTCTCGGCCTTGGCGTCTTCAAGCGGGTTGATGAAACGGCTTGCCTCTTCCTAGTCGTGCGGCGCCTTGGTGATGGTGACCGAGATATACACCAGCATGATCGCAGCGATGGCGTAGGACCCTTCCGTGATTCAGTCCTTGGGGGAATAGGTGTTGACGGTCATCGGTATGAACCTTTCGTTTCCGGGTTAGGTTGGTCCGGCGACGGTCTGTTTCAGGCCTGATACAATCAGGCCGGCTTGGCCATCTTGCTGGCCAGCCGTTCGAGCACAACGTCGGCGCTGCTCCTCGACGGCATGCCCCGGCGGCCGCCAGCTTCTCGCTCACTGCGGCCGGATCGCCTGACTGTTCCATCTCGGCAGTGCCGGCAGACAAGATACTCTGAATGACCTGTATCAGGCGCAAAGTTTTGATGACTTGGCGGCCTGCGTATTGCTTGGGGTCCACAAGAATCGCCTTGAGCAGAAGCAGCCGCTAATTAATCCAGTGCAAAAAGAAGGAGACGCATTGACGAGAAGTGCACAAAAGCAGGACTGTAGCGCGTCCATACTCTGGGGGATAAGCGCTGGTAACCTACCAAACTGTGCCGAGCGGCAGCATCGGCAGTCTAAGGGGCGCGTGATCGTCCTCGCGGTTTGGCCGCCATTACCTTGCGCGCCGGTTTGATCAGCATGGGATTGGGGACGCAACTATGACCGTCGCGAAAATTGCCTCAATGGCAGGGCTTGCTATGCTTTGCGGATGCGGGTCAGTGCCACGAATGCAGAGTGAATACGGCCTTCGGATCTCAGATATTGTCGATAACGTTCGTTGTGAACTCAAGGCCGGTAGGAACACCGCCGATTTTCTGCGAGAGAAAAAAGGCTGGAATGCCGCGGTTGATCTATCTCTCAACGTGGTGGCAAACGCGGGTGGTGGCATAGGTGGAGGAAACGAAGTTCCTTATACGCCCCAGGTCATGACCCTTGCGCTATCGACCGATGTGAGCGGAAGTGCCGATAGAAAGGTCGGTTTCGTGTTTACGACCGATCTGGGCAAAGAGGACACTATCGAATGTGGCGACGTGATCAAGAGACGACGGCCAAATTCGCGGTTGGTCGGCGATTTGGGAATTACGACGTGGCTCCAGGAGATGCAGAACATCTACCATGATACACAGGCTCGTCCCGACACCGTGTCGTACATCTTGGAGTTCACCGTACTCCAGAGCGCGGACTCAAGCATCAAAATCGTGAAGATTCCTAACGGTGAGTCGACAACAAATTTGGGCTTTTCTCTCAAGGGCTCGTGGAAGGATGTCAACAAGCTGACGATAACGTTCAAACCAAATCCAGAGGCTACGAAAGGCCCGCCGCCCAGCCGGCCGAAACGTGTAACAAAGCTGCCCCCGGGTGACCAGAAGAAGTTGACGCCGCCGCCGCCGCCGGTCGACCCGAATGCGAAGGGGCCGTTGCTTCAAGACTTGCAGTTTCTGCTTCTGCAGCAGGAATTAGATCGATAATCCCTTGCGGGACGTTGAACTTGCCCTGTCGCGGCGCGATCCGTTTCCGATTTTCGAGAATTCTGCTATTGTTTTCTTCATCTTGGAGAAAGAGACCTCTTGAATCCTCGCCCAAAGCTCCGATCAAAGCTGACAAAGAACGGCAAGATCCGCGGCCGGCGCCCGAAGCCGTGTGAACAGTTCGAAGAACTTGCGTATGAAATTCCGAAAAGGCGCAGTCGCCCTGGCCCCGGTCGTTCCTACACGCTTGGAATTATAGCGGCCGTCATCTCAAAGCGTGGCGGCGCCAGCATTACCGAACGAGCTCAATGGCTTCTTGAACATTCTGGCCGTTTCCCCGAAAAGATGCAGCGGACCCCTCGAGCACTCGACGCCGTAAGGCGCTTCCTGCTGGATCCGACCCGATCGGCACTCCCATCTGCGGCAAGTTTGTCTGCTGCGAACGGGCGGAAACTGCCAAAGCGGTAAAACATTTCCGATTATTATCGTTTAAGAACAACTACTTGAGCTTGCTCACGCTTTCGTTGGCGTGTGGGGTCTCCAACCTCGTATTTTAAGGCCTCACGTAGTCGCGAGGCACATCATGTCGAAGAAAAACGCTACCCAAGACGCAACGGCGCCGGCTGTGTTCACGGTGGACGAGGTCGCAAACTACTTCCGCATTTCCCGTGCAGGCGTGTGGCGCTTGCTCCAGGAGCAACGCCTGCGAAGGACAAAAATCGGCGGCCGGACTTTGATCAGGCGCGTCGACGCCGACGCCTTCCTGGCCAGTTGCGTCGAGGTGGCATCATGACCGAGCGACGGCATAAGGACGCGTCGTTCGCCAGCCCTCATCCCGACAGTTGCCTGGCATTTCTTCTTGCCGGTGCCGATCGCTTGGCAGCCGACCCCGGCGTCGAGGTCTACTGGCGGCCCTTCGAGATCCACGAAAGCACTCCGCCGCAAGTGGCCGCCTGGATGCGGCGTGTGAACCCGTTGCTGACGTACATCGAGACCGAGTTTCGCGCGTACATTCTCGACGATCTCCGATCTGCGGGCATGCCGGCAAAGCGATTGGCCGCACCTCGCTCTCCCGAGGTCGAAGCCTACATCGGGCGCCGGCTACGGGAACTCCGGTTGGCAGAAATGGCTGTTGAGCAGAAAACGCTCTCCGGCAAACCCCAATACCGCGATCAATTTAAATCTGCGGCTAGGATCATCGCTGGTGTCGTGTCTGTCACGCCGCTTGGCCGAAGCGAAAGCGATCAGTTTAACCGCGCGGCTGCGATACTCAATCGCGACGCGCCAAAGGGTCTCACAAGCGCCCTGACCGGCCACCATATCCGCCGAGCGGATGCACGGTATCGCGCCGATCTACTCGAGGTGGTCAACGCGGCGATCAGGCGAAACAGCATCATCAGCACCGACCAGCTTTTGAGGGCGGAAGTGATCGGGTTGACTGGCACAGTTCGGGCTCTCCTATCCTTATGGGTGGCAGCCAAAAAGCACCCGCGTTTCGGTCGCTTGAAGGGCAATGAACTCGCGAAAAGGATCGACGCGGAAGACGACTTTTCCGAGCGGTTCACCCGAGCTCTCGAACTGACAGCCCGCCAAACCGCCGCCTGAGTTGTGCGATCAACGCTCTGAAATCGGCGCTGTTTTCGCACGCGCCCGGCTCGCATCATCATTTGCCTAACACAAGGATGACGACCATGAAACTATCAAGAGAAAACGCGCCTCCTGAATATTTGACGGTCGCGGAAGCTGCGGCGATTGCGCAGCGATCAGCCAGCTGGATCCGAAACTGGATTTCGTGCGGCCAGCTTACAGCGTGGCGCATGGGCACCCGAAACAGGCTTCACGTGCTGCGCTCAGATGTCGATTTTCTGATTAGCCAACGGCGCCCGAAGCAGAGGTCGCCTGTCCCATATCTCAGGCTCGTCATCGACAACACACGAAACTGAAATGCGGACACCGGCCGCCCCCTGCAACGGGGCGGTCCGGTCGTAAATTTGTTACGGGAACGAAATGACTTTAGCAGAGAAGACCCCGGTCGGGCAAGTGGTGGCGTTCGGCGATTTGCTCGTGAAGACGCCGCAGTTGTCTGCCTCCGCGGCGGAAGCAATTTCGTTCCTCAAGATTCTGGACCCGACGGGGCGCCACAACCTCGTCGCGTTCGATCCGACCCGTGATCACGGGGCGCCACTGGAGGCGCGAACCTTCGCACCGACTGATTGGAGCGGCATCGCCGCCTTCGTCGATAAGCATTGCGGGATCAACAACCTCTATTTCAGCGCGAACGAGCCCGTCGCAGACGGCCCAAATGATAAGCTGCGGAAAGAGCATATCGGAAAGATCCGGGCCGTTTACGCAGACGTTGACCCGGCTTCGGGAGTGGATCTGTCCATAGCCCGCGATGCCTTAGCCGCCCAGGCGAGGAGTTTGGCAGCCGGAACCGTTCCGCCGACCGTCACTATCGATTCCGGCGGAGGCACCCAATACATCTGGCGGCTGTCCGAAAAGCTCGACCCCAGCAAGTTTCAACCTTGGGCAGAAAGCCAAGGCCGTGGTCTTGCTCGAGAGCTCGGCGGCGACAGTGTTCAGAATATCGACAGGATCCTACGTCTTCCCGGCACCGAAAATATTCCAACGCCGGCCAAGATCGCTAAAGGCCGGATTCAGCGTCAAGCGAGAATCGTCAGCGCCGACGCAAGTCGCCATTACACACCAACAACGTTGTCGAACGCCGTTACTCCGGTGCTGCGCTCCTCTGCCTCCGATAGTTCCGATCATCACATCGCAGCCGCGCGACTGGCGATCGACATCAATGACGTCCAATCCCATTCGTCGCTTGAGGATTTGCCGGCAGAACTCCAGGCCAGGTTCGCCAAGGCCTGTGACAATCATCCCAGCCTGCGAAGACTGTGGGACGGAGATCGCTCCGCGCGCATTGGCGATGAGAATGACGACACGAGCTCGGCCTGGCGGATGAGTCTGGCCATAAAACTCAGCGGCATCGAGGGTTTTGAAGCGAACGACTACGCGCGTCTGGCTTACGTGTGGCCCCACATAGCCAAAGACCAGGACCGGATGGATGAGCGGCAACTGTCAAAGGATTGGGGCAAGTTCGGGGCGCCGAAAGTCGAAGAGCGCCGCCTCCTGATTGAGCAGTTTTTCGATCCAGATGAAACAGTCGTTTCGCTGTTCGGGGACAATCCGAGCGACGCGCCCGCAGTTGAGATGTACCGGACGCTGTCGATCGCGGACATGTTGGCAATGCCGGATCCGCAGTTCGTCGTCGATCGCCATCTTCCAGAGCGGAGCCTCGGATTTCTATACGGCGCGCCGGGCGCGAAAAAGTCGTTCATCGCGCTCGACTGGGCGCTTCATCTCGCATTCGGCAGGGCCGACTGGCATGGCGACCCAATCAAAGCAAAGCGCGACGGTGTTGTACTCTTCCTGGCCGGCGAAGGCGCCGCGGGAATGAAGGTGCGGGCTCGAGCGTGGATGCAGCAGCACAATATCCCGAAGGCCGACCAGAACGCCGGCCGCTTCCACCTACTCCCCCAAAGTATCGAGTTGATGAAGCCCGAGAACGTCCGGAGGCTCGCGAACACGCTGCGGGTGGGCCTGGCAAAGCCGGTGATCGCGATCATCGTCGACACTGTCTCACGAGCAATGCCCGGCGCCGACGAGAACGCGCAAAAGGACATGTCGCTATTCGTGAGAGCCTGCGACACCCTGAAGGACGAATTCGATTGTCTAGTGCTGGGCGTCCATCACGCAGGCAAAAAAGGCGATATGCGCGGCTCGACGGTGCTGCTCGGCGCCGGCGACTTTGTCTTCAGGATGGACTGCGAGAGGGGCAGACTGACCGGACACCTGCATTGCGAGAAGATGAAAGATGCGCCCGACGGCTGGAGCAACGCTTATCGCTTCGACGTCGTCAACGTTGGTGTGGACGCAACCGGCAAAGTCCTTTCCTCTCTGGTCCCCTCTCGCTCCGGCGAAGTCGAAGTGGACGCCACGCCGGAACTCACGATGCGGATATTCGCCGCCGTGCAGGCCGCCTGGGACGCTGGCGAACCTTGGGCGAAGTCGAAACATAAGACTGCGGATCGATGGGCAGTCCGCCAAATCGTGACAGGCTTTGGCATCGCCGCGGATCAGGCAGAGAGGCTTGTCGATCTATGGGAGCGCACTGGCGAAATCGTCGAGGAGATTTTCGACAAGAAGAGCAAACGACGTGGCTATCGCGTCGCTGAGAGATCAGGAGATGACGACGGTGGCGATAGTGTTTTTGAATGAGCCGAACATCGTCGCCCACACTTCAGCTTTCCCGTCGCTGGACAATTTGTCTGCGAGGGAGGCTAGCCCGTTGGCGGAAATGCGGCGGAAATGGTCTTTGCGGAAATACTGCGGAAATAGGCGGAATTGCGGAAATGGCAGGCTAAGACGTTGAAATCATTAGCGGAAATACCTTGCGGAAATGGTGGCGGAAATGGTGGCGTGTTTTGCGGAAATACCCCACCTAAGTCATTGATTTCATTGATGGCGGAAATCGAGCGGAATTCCCTAAAGGGGGATCGGCGGCTGCGCACCGCCCGCTCGCTCGGCTCCGCCCCCTCCCCCACTATTTGGGCCCAAGCTGTTTTAGGAACGCAGAGACAAATTGTCTGTAGGTCGCGCAGACCTATAGTCATTGGTGGGAATTGGCAGGCCGGTTCGGCGATACCTCACGCGCTCGTATCGATGGGAGCGGGGCAGTGAGACGTCGCGGCCGCGCCGATCACCTGCTCGCTTGGACGAAGTCCGCCCAATGGCGCGCTATCTGCCGCGCGCAGGCCCGCAAGAACCTAGCTGTCTGGAAAGCAAAGCCTCGATGCAGTGCCATGGCTCGCACAACCGGTGAGCCATGCAAAAATGCTGCGAAGGATGGGTCAGTTAGGTGCCGTCTTCATGGTGGGGGCACTCCGAAAGATCGAGGGGCGAAGGTCGGCGGATGGCACCAGCCGACGCCCGCTATCACGGCGGCGAAAACGGAACGCAAGATTCGCGACCGCATCAAGAACGCGGCCAAAAAGGCGAAGCGCCTTGCGAAGATGAGCCCTCAGTCTCTCGAGCTTCACAAGCTTTGGCAGCGCGACCACCGGCCGAGCAATCCTGCGGAACGTCAGGCGCGGCGCAACGAACGCCGGCAAGCTGCCGAGATGCGAGAACGGTTGTCGACAGCGCCGGCGCCTCCCTCGCCCGAAGTGCAAGCTTTCCAGGCCCAGATTGATGAGCTGAAAGCGGAACTGGTGCGGCGACAGATTGAACAGAAGTTGGGAGTGTTCGGATGATGGACGAGGATTTTGAAGACGGTGAGGACGATCGCAGGCGAGCCGAGATCATTCGGCGGGCCCGCGTGGAAGGTATCGAAGTCGCCTACGAAACGGCGCTCGCGGTATGCAAGGACGCGAAGGCACCCGCTCAAGCCAAAGCGTCAGCGCAGCGCACACTGATGCAAATTGGCGGTCTGCTCGATCGAAACGAGCGCCAGGCCGAGCAAGACAAAGCACCGCACGAGATGAGTCCGGAGGAGTTGGCCCGCGCTGTCAATCGCCTGAAGAGGTCGCACCGAACGACATCTGAGGGCGAAACCGCGCCGGGCAACGTCTTCGATTAGATACTAGCCCGATCAAGGATCCGCTTGACCGACATAGCCTTGAGGCCGACGGCATCGCCGATCGCGCGAAGGGGAGCCCCGGCCTCCCGCATCGAGCGCATCTTGGCCAGGATCACCATCTGATCGACGTTCGGCACCAGCCGGCCTTCCACTACGTCAAATCCGAAGGGGGGCTTTCCGCCGCCATAGACGCCTTGTGAGGCGAGGTGTCGCTTCACCTCTCGGATGCGCTCGCGGATACGGTCCCGCTCGTTCTCGGCCACTGCTGACAGGATGGTGAATACCAACTTGGATATGCCGTTCCCGGTAACGTCGCCGCCCAGGTCGATCATCACTAGGCCGGTGCCTTCCTCCTTAAGCAACTCTAGCGTTCCCAAGGCGTCGGAGGCGCTGCGGAACATGCGATCGAGCTTCGGCGTGATGATCATATCGCCCTTGCCTGCGGCAGCCAGCAGTCGTTCGCCCTGTGGTCTGTCGGCCAGTGGAACCGAACCGGACACGCCGGCCTCAACGAATATCTCGCCAACGGTCCAGCCCTGCATCATCGCGTAACCGGTGATCTTGGCCTTCTGTGTTTCAAGGCTATCACCATTCGCTGCCTGCTCGGCAGTGGAGACCCGAACGTAACCAAAAACCTGCATTTTGGAGCCTTTTGTAACGTCGCTTTAGCAATGTTACAAAATAGGCAATGTTACAGACTGAGGCAAGTTCATTTTTCGTCCTTCTGTTTGCGGAGCCTCTTCTGCCGCCATTCCATTTTGAGGCGCGTTTGGAGCACGCGCGTGTAGATTTCCTGGCTGCGAAGTTTTTTATATTCTGGCGTCCCAACCTCAGGGCCTTCGCGCATCTTCTTCTCCGCGGCCTTCCGCGTGACGAACGCATCGATGTCCGATAGCGCGATGAGGATAGGCGGCCCGACGAAGTAACCCAGTTTCCCAGTCAAACGCAGCCGCACGATGGTCGATTTACCCAACTTCAGCCGCGCTGCGGCCTCGCGTTCCGTAAACAGCGGCTGGGAGAGCCAGGTCATTTGTTTTTGTTTCGCTGCCGCAGTTGGTATTTTTGGTAAGCGGCTCGTGCGCGCTCCGCAGCGGCTTCATGATCTACCTTCGACACGACCGGCTCCGGTGCCAAAGGGCGAGGTTCGCGCCGGATCGAGTCAAGATAGCGTTCAACTGCGACCGATTCGATGAGAACAGGGCGCCCAGGCAGGTATGCCATTTTTCCTGTCGTCCGCAGGCGTTTGATCTTACTGGGGGAGCAGCGAAGAAATCGGGCGACCTCGGCCTCGGTCAGCAATTTCAGTGAATGCGGGGAAGGTCCGTTTTCCATCTAGCAATTTCACCGGCTGGCGCCAATCGAGTCAAATAAAAATTGGCAAATAAGATATATTTTCGACGTGAGTCTTGGATAAGTCGGTTGACTGGGCGAATTTTGAAGCTAAATCCGTTGTATACAAAGCAGGATAGTCAATTTTGACGCTTTACCCTCTTTACACTACTCATGGCGGCGAATTTGACGGATCAAGGCGTTAACTGTATGAGTCGATTGTTGGAAAAGCCATTCTAATTACTAATTACTTCGATTATGACAAGCCCGTCCGGCGTCCGTGTCATGTCCAGCCCGCGAGGGTAAAAAACACGGGGCCTCGCTATCGGCTTTTCCACGCCGGACAACTTGCAACGCTGGCGGAAACCGGCAGAAAGATAGCGAAAATGGCTGTAATTCTTGATTTCATAACCCAAAATGCGGCTAACCCTGGTCACCAAGAAAATGAAAAACTCGCCCGCGCATGCGGGATGTCAAACGTTGAGACCGATTGGGCTCTTCGAGCAGATCCGTCTCATCACAAAGGGATGGTCGTTCTATCCATCTTAACAACGGTGGAGGGCGCTCAAGAGATCGAGCGGGCTTTCCATAGCGGCTTGAGAAGCCTGTACCAGGCTTGCGACCGGGCAGCTCTCGCCTGAGAATCCAATGACCGTCGAAAGCAGGAGGGCGCCTAGGGGCGCCCTTTTCCACCCGCGGGGCGAATAAATCCCCGCTGCCGGCTGCTGCTGCGTAAGCTACGGTCGCGGCAGACGCCTCGACAATCGACCGTCGCTACAACGATCCCCGCCCCCGGCTGCCGACCCCCGGCGGGCGCCAGTCACCCCCCTGGATACCCCAAATCATGTCGCTTGAGCCTCAGCGGACCTCACGAGAAATTTGGGCCAATTTGAAACTTTTGATCCGCCCCGGCCGCCTAACCCCTCCCCGCCCACGCACCGCTAGTTTGTGCGATTAACCCGTCTCGATTTCCGATAGTTTCGCACGCCTTCCTCTCGCATGCTGAGTGCAGAAAGGGTGCCCCGATGGATATCCATATCGCCGAACAGGACTTCTCCATCCCGGATGCCGACGAAGGCTTCGACGGCGACCCGCCTTCATGCGAGGAGATCCACCATCATGAAGAGGTTGCCAGCCTGATTTTCCAATTCAACAAACTGGCACTGCCTGACATCGATCTGATTTTCGAAGGTCGATACACGCTAAGCCTGTTTGACCACCGGACGTCGAAGCTGGAGCTGCACGAGGACGACCAGAACGAAATGGTTGCCGCAGCGGGTCAGGCCTTAAGCGCGTTCGAAAAGAGCAATGTCGGGTGGCGGCTTCGATATCTGCGGAAGGGCTTCCAGGCCATCATCGCCGAGATTCTTTGGTGGGCGAACACTCACGACTATCGCGAAACGGTCACCCGTGACGAAAGGCTTGATCACCAAGCGTACTTCCAGTGCCTCCGAAATGAAATCCGAACCGCTGACCTTGCTTTCTCCATCAGACATCGTCGTGCCGCCAAGACTGTCAACTCGCTAAAAGGCCTTGCCAATCAAACCGCGAGGATCGTCGCGTGACTCTGGCATTCGCCTTCGAGATTTGCTATGATTTGCGGACCGGAACCTCGTGGACCTCGGGTAGCCACATCGCCGTCGAGCAATACTGCTCGGCATGTTCAACGAACCTTCCACGTCGCGCAGTGTCTGCGCCGAGGGTTCTTGAAAAGCGGAGTTTCCGGTGATCCCCACCTATCACGAAACCTCGTCTGCTTTGACCGCGAAACAGCGCGTCCAAAACGCGATCTCGTGCTTGCAACTGATCGAACAAAAGAAGTTTGCACCGGAGCACCTCGCAAGCGTGGCGTTGAATGAGATTTTCCTGGCCGCCGCATGTGCCGACCTTACCGCCGCAGCCCCGGAGGCCTCGATCGTTGCAAGCAGAATGCTGCGCGAGTGCTGCCCGATCGTCGATGCGTCAACGAGCAACCGGATTTCATCTGAACGGTTGTACCTGTTCATTGGGACTGCGACCGGTCTGCTCACGCTGACCCAGGATCCGTTCCGCGCCGATCGCCTCGCCTACACCGGAATCATCGCCGCGGAACTCGCGGCTCTTCATCACCGGCGCTGCCTCAACGAGCGCGGCAACCCACTGCTTCGTGATTCACGCATGCGCCGCGCATGGGCTGCGCCACGCGCCCCTGGATTTGATCAGTAAGAGAGACCTCGATGCCAACCGTGAAATCATCTCCCTACTTCAACAGCCCCGCGTTCGCGCAGGCGGCGGGCAATCTCGCGTCGCTGTTCGAGCCGCCGAGCGGCGCCGACGCCGCCGGGTGGGCCACCGCAAACGCCAAGAAGGCCGAAGCGTCGCGGTTGCAGGAGTTGTTCGATTATCGGAAAGCTCCCGACTTCGATCAGCAAGATTTTGACCGCGGCAACATCGCGGTCGGAAATTACGCCCCAACGTCGTCCTACCAGGCGCAGGAGCAGAACGATGCCACGAAGCGACGCGGTGACGATATCACGGGGGCCACGTCGCGCGCCAACAACACCGACGACAACACCCGCGCCCTCGAGGTCGGCCGTATCGGCGGGCTCGCCGATCTCTACGGTCCGTTGAGCGAAGGCCAAATCCGGCCGGAGCTTCCCGCCGAAGTGGCCCGGCGTTTCGGTGTGGGCGGTGCGCTGCCGGCCGCGCAGGGCCGCGAGAAGGCACTGTCGGAAACGGAAGTCCAAGGCGGGCTCGTGCAACGGATGCGCGACGCCGGATTGATCGACGACAACATGATCGTCGATCGGTATGTCGGCGACAAGACGCCTGTCGAAGCGGTCGGCCCTGATGGTAAGCCGCGCTACATGGCGCCTGGCGCCGCGGTCCGCGCCGGCGCAGCTCCATACGACGCGCCGAAGGGCGCCGGCATGACCACGACGTTGCCGGATGGCACGGTCATTCAGATGGGCGGGGCCGGCGGCAAGCCGACTGATGCGCAGCTTAAGAGCGCATACGCCGGCACCATGTCGACGGCACCGACAATCGATCTCTTGCGCGCCTACGACACCGGCGCGTTGCCGACCGGTTGGGACTTCCAACTGAACGGCGCGCGGTCTGTCGCTCCGAACGCACTGCAGCCTGCGATCGTCGGCGGCATCTCGGATCCGGGCCAAATCTTCTATCAGAACCTCGCGACCGTGCTGCCTTACCAGTTGATGGCGCAGTCGGGCCAGGCCGTTACCGAGCAAGAGTATCAGCGCAAAATGAAAGAACTCGTGCCGGTGCCGGGCGAGAGCAAGGAAGTGACGGGGGCAAAACGCCGGACGCTCGAAACGTATCTGCACGCCGTTGCGAACTACGCTGGCTCCACCAACGGCAAGCCGATCCTTGATGCGCTTGACCAGTATCGCGCAGGCGCGGCTCCTTCGCCTGCTCCTGCGCCTGGCGCCCCCGTGGCTGCGCCGACAGCCGCCGTGCCGTCGCCGCAGGCCGTCGAGTTTCTGAAGGCGAATCCCGACGCCGCCGCGCAGTTCGACGCTAAGTACGGCGCCGGCGTATCGGCCACCGTTCTCGGGGGCAAATAAATTGGCCAACATCTTCGACCAGTTCGACGCACCCACCGCTCCGGCTAAGGCTCCGGCGCCGTCGGGCAACGTCTTCGACCAATTCGACGCGCCGGCCCCCGCTGCGCCCGCACCGCCGATCTCGACCGGGCTGGACGTAGCCGAATCTGCGGCCTCCGGCCTGCCCCGTGGCCTGGTCGAAACCATAATGTCCCCGGTAACACTCGCCCGCATGACCGAAAGTGGGCTTGGCTACGTCGGGGAAAAGGGCGCTGATCTCGGCGCCTATCTCGGTATGACGCGGCTGACCGACGAACAGCGTGCGGTATTTCGCGAGCCGTCGGCGATCACCAAGCCGTTCTATGATTCGCAGGACAAGGTCCGCGACTACATGAACCACAAGCTGCACAAGCCGCAGACCGGCCCCGGCAAGTTCGCCGGCACGATCGCCGAATTTGCCACGCCCGGCGGCTTCCCAGGGAAAGCGTCTCGTGAAGCGCCGAATGTCCTGTCGAAGATTGGTCGCTATGCCGAAGAGGCTTTCGGCAATGTAGTCGCGCCTGCGATAGCGTCTGAAGCAGCCGGCCAAGCAACGGAAGGCACCTCGTATGAGCCAACGATGCGCTTCTTGGGCGCCTTGTTTGGAAATGCTGGCACCGCCGCCGCTCGCGCCCACAATGCGCCCGAATCAGTCATCCGCCGGGCAACGGAGGGCACCACGGACGCCCAATGGGCCGAAGCGCAGCGTCTTCAGAACAACGGCACGGGTATCCGCCTGAGCGGACCTGAAGCCATCAGCCAAGCCCAAGGCGGTGCCTCCAAACTCACCGACATCCTCAGGATTGTTGAGGGATCTCAAACTGGCGGGAATCGCACCGCGCCATTCTTCGCGCAGCGGCCCGGTCAGGTCGACAACGCCGTCGGCGGCGTGCTCGACCAGATCGCCCCGCAGAGCCCGCAGCCGTCGGCGCTCGGCGCGATCGCGGCCACCGCCGCGCAGAAAGCAATCTCGGCGACGCCGCAAGGCCAAGAACTGATCGACGCCATCATGGGCGCCGGCCCTCGCACGACCGCGCTGGAAGCGGGACAGGCCATCCAAGAGCCGTTGCGCGGTATTTATGACCGTCGCGAAGGAATGCGCGCTGCTCTCGGCGACCAGGATTACGCCGCAGCGCGCAAAGCGGCGCCGTCTATTCCGGTCGACGGCCTGGTTCCCGAATCGACAACCGTTCGCCCGGCCTACACTAGCATCAAGCCGACAGCGGCCGAAGGCGAAGATGTCGCCACGGCCATGACGCCCGTCGCCGTACCCGCCAAGACCGAAACGCCCGCGCTCACCAGCCGGACAGGGCCGGAGGCTATTCAGGCAGATCCGCGCGACGTCGTTAAGTTCATCGACGATCTGGCGCCGACGGCGAAAGCTTCGGCGAAAACGGCGCTCCAACAGGTTCGCCAATCGCTCTTCGACAAGGGCGGCGTCGATACCAGCGTTACCGGTCTGGACGCAACGCGCCACCAGATCGGCGACATGATTAATGTTGCGACGCGCAGCGGCGAGAATCACACAGCCACCGTGCTGCAAAAGGTGCTCGACAAGCTAGACGAAAATCTGATGTCCGTTCCCGAATACGGTCAGGCCAAAAAGAACTTCGCTGCGGCCAGCGCCCCGCTCGAGCCCTTCGGTTCGCCTGGCATGTCCAAGGCGATCGATCGCGACCCGTACAATAAGCGGTTCGTGACAGCGCCTGAAGACGTTCCGGCCGCGCTGTCGTCACCGTCGGAAGCGAAGAATTTCAACGCGGTGGCGCCGACAGACGCGCGCGTCGCCTATGAAAACCATCTCGCGACGCAAATTCTCGACAAGGCCACAGACGCCAACGGAGCGGTGGACGCCAACCGGCTCGCTCTCGCGCTTCGCGACAACCAGGACATGCTTTCGCATTTCCCGGCAGTGGCCGACAGGCTCGGCAAAATCGTCAACGCTGACGCCGGTATGGCGTCTGCACGGGGCGGCCCCGTTGGCCAGATCGCCAATGCCCAGGACACCGCCACCGCCAGCAGCGCCATTCTTCCGCAGAACCCGCTTGCGGGCTCGGCGCCGGAAGCGGCTGACGCCACGGCGCGGCTTGCCGCCCAAGACCCGGAGACAACGGCCGCGCTGGTGCGCCAGAACTTGGCCGATCGTTACTCGGCCGCACAAACGGAAACGCAGGGCGGCAGCCGCGAGAGCGCCGGCGCCAAGTTCCACAAGAGCGTCGCCGGCAACGACCAGCGTCAGGAAGTGCTCGACGCGGTGCTGCGGGCCCTGCCGGGTGGCCAGGCTGCGGCGGCCATGCCGGAATTGCTCGACGTCTTGCAGGCCACCATGCGCCGCCAGGGGCCGGGCAGCGCGACTGAGTTCAACAGGCAGATCGCCGACAGCCTCGGCGGCGGGTCGATCCTGTCGAACTTGGTTCGGCCCGATCTGATTCCTGGGAAGATCACGGGCCTGGTCACGAATGCTGGCGATGCGGTTAGGCGTGTGCAGTTGGGTCGCAATGTTCGAACACTTGCCGATCTATTCGTCGATCCGCAGTCCGTCGATCTCATCCGGGATACAGCCAACCGACGTCCGAGGAACGGCTATGGGGATGCGGCAGGGCGAACCGCATTGGAGGCCGGTCAGACGCTCTACGATCCGCAGGGCGCGCGCTGAAACGTATGTTCAAAGTTGATGTGTTGTGCTAATCTGAAGACCGCCGGAACTCCGCGAAAATCGGGCATTCGCATCACCCGCCTTGGTCAACCAGGGCTTCGATCAACCAGCTTCCAAATCGATCTCATCAAAAGTTGAGAATTTGTCGTCCCCAAGCGGATGACATCGATCGGAGCCGTGTTGCGAGTGATGCAAATGCCGTCTCCAGAAAAACCCGTCATCGATTTCAGTTACATCTACACGCCCTACGGTTCTCAGCTCGACAATGACCTAGCCGAATTGGTGCGAGCGGCCGACGAGACGATCGACGCCCTGGCCGACGTCAGACGCTCCGATGGGGCGCTGGTCAATGGCGTTGTCACGCCTGATGCGTTGTCGGCCGCCACGCGGGCGCTGATCACCGGCGAAGGGGCGACAGGCCCCACGGGGCCATCCGGACCGGCCGGCGCAGGATCCACCGGGGCCACCGGTCCTGCCGGCGCTACGGGGCCGACAGGCGTCGGTGCGACCGGGGCAACGGGTCCAGCGGGCGCAACCGGCATCACGGGCCCGACCGGCGTCACCGGCCCTACAGGACCGACGGGCGTCGGCGCGACTGGGCCGACGGGCGTAACCGGGGCTACCGGCCCGACCGGCGTAACCGGCGCCACGGGGCCGACCGGCGCAACTGGCCCCGACACCGTCGGAACCGTGCTGACGACACGCGGCGACATCATTTTTCGCAACGCGACCGTACCCGCGCGCCTCGCCGCCGGGACGTCAGGTTACGCGCTTATAGCGGCAGGAGCCGGCGCCGATCCGGCATGGGCGGGCTTTCTGCAGGCCGGCACCAGCGCCGCCACACGCACATGGCAGGACAAGGCCAGGGAGCGCATCAGTGTCAAGGACTTCGGCGCTGTTGGCGACGGCGTGACTAACGACAGTCTCGCGATTGCTGCGGCGGAAACCGCTCGTGCAGCCGTAGGTGGAGAGTTGATATTCCCACCCGGTGCGTACCTTTTCGATGGACAGGCGATCAACCGCGCGACCGGCGGTAGTTGGCGCGGCGTCGGCGAGGCAAAGCTGATCCCGACTGTCAACAACACGATCATGATCGACGTCACTGGCGCAGTGATATCGGCGAACTCGCCGATCCCGTTCCGCGTCGAAGGCATCCATTTTGCGGCCAACGGCAAGACGGGTGTCACCTGCTACCGAGAAAGCTCGCCCTACTACACATCCCTATCTCGTTTGAGCTTTACGGGTGCCTTGGCGTATTGCGCGATCTTCACGGGCAGCGCGGCGTCCAGCCAGACAGGCTGGATCAATATCGACGACATTCACCAGCGGGGCGCGGGCACCTGGGTTTTCCAGAGCGCCGACGACACGCACTACTTTTTCAATGTGAACATCAACAATTTCAATCAGCAAGGCACCGGCGCATCGACCTGGCAGGACTTGAAGATGTTCAAGCTAAGCCGCGCGGTGTCGGTCTACTTCAACAACGTCAATGTGGCCTCGCTCGACGGCGGCGCTGATGGCATTTCCATGGTTGGCGACTGCCAAGGCGTGTTTCTTACCAACGTGATTATCGGCTGGCCGAGGGTGGGTGTTCACGCACAGGTCGGTACCGACACTCTTATTCCGTCGTACGTCTACATCGTCAATTGCGGCATGGATCAGGCGACGGTCGCCGGCTTCGACATCGCGGGGCGGACCTGGCGCATTCACAACTCCAACTCCACCAACGGGTACCTGCGGGGCAGTACCGATGCGTCCCTGCGCATCCGTGCCACGGCAACCGACATCGTGGTCCGTGACTTCCTCGCCGCCTACATGAACCATGACGGCATCAAGGTCGACGTCGGCGCGCAGAAGGTCATCCTTGCCGGCGTCACGTCCGAAAACAACAATCAGAACGCGGGCGGCAACTTCGAAATCAATCTGACAAGCTGCCTGCGCAAAGACGTGATTATGGAGGGGCGAAACTACATCGGCGCCGCCGGCGTCAACGCGACTGGACAACGCGTCGTGAATGGCAAGTCGTCGGAAGCGGTGTCGTTCAACGTTACGCCGGCATCAACGACGGCAGTCACCACAGCCGAAGACCTGATGACCTACAGCATCCCGGCCGCCTCGCTGGCGATCGGCAGGCGTGTACGCGTCAGGGCGTGGGGTACGACGGCGGCCAACGCCAACACCAAGACCGGACGCCTGTGGTTCGGCAGCGCGAATATGGGCGGTTGGTCAGCCACGCTGAACGCTATCGGTTGGGAAATCAGCGCCGAAATCCTCATCACCGGCGCGGCAACCCAAACCTACTTCCGCAAGACGGTTGGCGGAAGCAGCATTTCGCAGATTCTACCCGGCACGGCGACGGAGGCCATCAGCGGCGCCGTCGTCGTCAAGTTCCAAGGCCAGAACGGCGTTGCCTCTGCCGGCGACATCACTTGCAACGGGCTTGAGGCCGAAGTTCTGGACTAACCGACCTGGGGGAGGCGCTTGGGCACCACGAGCAGCCCCTTCGCCGCTTCGCCGATGGCCATACCCGGAACTTCGACTGCGGCGTGGACGACCCACGCTAGCATCAGGGCGAGGGCGATCGACGTGACGCTGTAGACGGCAAAGAGCGAGTAAGGATCCAGATCGAGCGCCCTCACGCCTAGCTTGACCACGATCAGCGCGCCCGCCAGGTGGAGCAGATAAAAGGGGTAGCTGACCCGCCCGAGAAAGTGGGCGAGCGGATTGGCGGTAATCCAGATCGAATGCCGCGAGACGTAGGCGACAACGCATAAGGCGCCGGCCATCTGCCAACAGCGCATGGCAAAGCCCGCGCCGAGTACGAAGTCCGCGGTCATCAGGGCGCCAAACCCGAGCACCGCGGTAACGCGATTGACCGCGACAGTTGGCAGATCGTCGATGACCGCGCCCAAGGCAAAAGCGCTCATAAACAGCGGCACCGGTCGGTGGTCGTAATACGACACTGCCAACGTCACGGCCACAAAGGCATAGAAGAGCACTCCGTCCGTGCGGCGGGCCGTCGCAGCGGCGTAGACCCAAAGGCTTCCCCAAACCTCGATCTGCAGGGTCCACAGCACGCCGTTGAGTGACGTGTCATAAAAAATCGAGGCCCCGAGGATCTGCGACCATGTGCTTGCCGGCGTGAGGAAGCCGACGATAAGCGCCGAGACGGCGGCGACAGGCACGAGGCGGAAAGTCCTTCGCACGAGATATGAGATGATGCCGTCGTCCTTCCGGCAGAGCGATCGGGAAAGCACCTGGCCAGACAGCACGAAGAACACAATGACAGCAGCGTCGGCGTGGAAAACGATGTGAAGAAATCGGAAGATCGCATCCTGCAGTGTGGCGTGCTGCGCAGTCTCGATCGTCATCCGATAGGCGGGGCCCAGCCCGCCTGCAACGGAAGCGCAATGCCCAACCGCAACGCTCAGTGCAGCTAGGCCACGGAGCCCGTCAAGATCGTAATTCCGGGGTGCCGCCACTAACTGGCTTGAGCTTGAGCTACGGGACTAACTAAATGCGCCCCTTTGGCGATCGGCCGCCAGTATCTCGTATACATCCAGTGCTCTAAACGCCCGAAAGCCAAGCCGCCAAGCAGACCGCACGACAACGTGGCGGCGATCATCGCCCAAAGCGGCCAGCCGGGCGCCCAATTATAAATAGCGGCGATGATCGGCAAGTGGGCTAGATAGAGCCCGTATGAATGGTCCCCTGCTTTCGCCAGCCATTTCGGCACAAGGCCTTCGTCGGCCTTGATCGCAATGAAAACAGTCGACCCGCACAGGACTGCTAGCGCCAGGTAGGTCGCGCTCCAAGCGTTTGCATATACGCTCATGGCGGAGGTCAGTAGCACCATAGCAAAGAACGGCCGCCATTCCCTGGTCATCATTCCCAATGCCATCACGTAACCGAAGGCGAAAAACAGGTTCACAGCGGCAAAAGGGATCTGTGTGAGGGTTGGGTTAGCCACCGGGACTTTCGCCCCGGCGACACTCGCAACAAGGATGATGAGAGCCCAACCGACCGTAAGCCACATCCTCGCGTAATGAGTCGTTCGACAAAGAGCGGCCAACCAAAGCAGGAAATAGAACTGCATTTCATAAATCAGGGTCCAGTAGGGTACGTTAAAACTGGAATTGAGGGTCCCCGTCGGAAGCAACAACAAGGATGCGTCTGGCGTGATCTGGGGTGGCTGTCCGGCGATGGAGAGGACGATATACGCCAGGCCCAGCGCGAGAAAGTAGGCCGGATATATCCGGGTCAGCCGCGAAAGGGCAAAGGCAGTCGGGCCTTCCTTTGTAGTCGCAAGCGCCATGACCGCCCCTGAAATGAGGAAGAAGATGAAAACACCCGTGGTGCCAAATTGGAGACCCCGAAAACTTGCAGAGTCAGTGCCTGTGGCAAGGCATGAAAAATAGACAGAGTGCTGAATAACAACCAGTAACGCGGCCAGAGCGCGAAGCGCCTGCAGACCGACGAATGTCTTTTTCTCTGTCATTTGCGTCCCCCTGCCCGCCGAGTAGGGCGAGCAAGCCTAGCTTCTGCCAGAGCGCGCATGGATCATCAATAGCAGCTTGCAGCATACTCGACTGGAATATCTCTAAAGCCGCCAGGAGGCTTCAGCATGTTGCCGCAGATTGGAGATGAGCGTGCCGGATAGAAAGAGAACGCTCGGAGCCAGTTAATCGAGCGGGCCGGGTAAATCTGCGGCTAAGGAAGAAGATTCTACAAAGCGTTCGGCGGCCCGGTTGAGCAAGTGCTCGTCTTGGCGCGCACCTGCTAGCCGCCATTGGTACGCTGTCGGCACGGGGTCTTTCGACGGTTTATGATTGGCGCAGCCTACGAGCTGGCGCTCCGACATAGATCCCCCCGGCTTGGGTCGAGCGGGTCAGGACGGATCCCGCGCTGATCACGCAATTCGGCGCAATCTCGATGTTGTCGTGGATCGTGGCGTTCAGGCCGATGAATGTCCCAACCCCGATCGTAGTGCTTCCGCCGATACAGGCTCCCGCAGCAATGAAGCATCGGTCGGCAACCTGGACATGATGCGAGACATGCGCGGCGCTGCGGATTATGCAGTTGCCCCCTACCGTCGCGAAGGGCTGGATCACCGCCCCATCGAATATGAAGGTGTTCTCCTCGACCGCTAAATTCGACGCGGCAATAGCGCGGCTCGCCAGATAGCTGATCGTTTGGAACCCCCGGGCCTTGACCTGATCGAGAAGCCTTGCCCTGACGCGATTGTTGTCATGCGGGCCGATCGCAACCGCAATCGCTGTCTCCGACGGATCAAAGCTCTCCTCGATATCCTCGAAGGCATGGACCGGCAGATCGTTGTGACGGTCTTTCGAAAGAAAAGCTCGTTCGACAGTGAAGGCCGCCACAAGGTGGCTGCTGTCATGCGTCAGGCAATGCCACACCAAACTTGCGAACGGCCCGTCGCCAAAAATAACCACCTTCATGACCTTACCCCCTGGGAGAGGCTGCGACAGAGACAGAGCCGAGCGCCATACGCTCTAGCAGCGCCATGATTTGCTCATCGGCGATATCAGCCATGTCGCCATGACAAGGAATGTTGACAATCCGGTCGTGAATGGAACTGGCCATACGGGCAGAGGTCGACAACGGCACGTAGTACTTACCGCAGTCGAACCCGACATCCGGCAGTTCTTCAAGTTTGATTGGCCGGCAGGCTAGAACCGGCACGCTGGCCGCTATGGTAACGTCGTCATAGTCCCCCAATGGTTTGAGGGCGGATTGCTCGACCAGACCCACGATTCGCCGGCGCTGAGCGTGATAGCGGGCCGACCATGCCGGCATCGTTTCGAGTCGATCGATAATCGCGGCAGCCGCGAGTTCGGACAGCTTGCCGTTGGAAACGCTGGGCAAGACCCAGGCTGGCTGATCCTCCCCAAAACTTAGAATCGAGCGGGCCAGTACCTCATCTGCCGCGGGCGCGAATATGCACCCTCCTTCACCGAATCCCCACGGCTTTGTGTGGTGGAAGCTAACGATTTCAATGACGTCCGGACCTATAGTGGGAAGCCCTGGAAAGGCCAGCGCAGCGTCAACGATCAAGGGCTTGCCCCGTTCGTCGCAAAAGCTGCGATAGCGCGACATGTCGCGCTCGAGCCCGAAGGGTCGGGTGACCAGCAACCCGTCCCAAATGTCATCTGGCATCTTGGCAAGCGCGGAGAGGTCGAGGAAGCCTTGGTCGTCGCAATCAACCGTGATGGTCAGCCCGGCGAACGGGCCTGTGAGCGTCGCGGAGAACCCGAAAGCCGAGACCGCCCAGCGCAGAGGCTTGCCAGCTCTTGCGGCAAAGATGCCAGCTGCAGCATACAGCGCTGCAGTTCCCGAACTGGCCATCACAGTGCAATGTGAATCCGGCACATGTGAGACATGGCTGATGATGCGACCAAGCGCCAGCGACAGGGGGCCGCTATTGGTCCACTGATTTTGCTCCGCACAAAGACTGCTCAATTCCGTGAGGCGCCGCCAATCCGGCATCTTGGCTTCGACATAACGGATGCGGCCTCTCGCAGGCCGTTCAGCATTGTCGCCATGGGGCCGCGGCGGGATACCGCCAGCCAGCGCCAACTCACGGCAATGATCAATGTAGAGGGTCGATGTGCTCATGCCTTGCCGCTCCGCAATTCATGAGGCGTTGCGTTCAGGTGCGGGATAGTCATTCCCAATTGGCCAATGCCGAGGAACCGGGCGAGATCCCCCGCAGCCGTATTATGGGCGAGATTGAGCACGAGCAGGCTGTGTGGGCGGTCTTTGAAATGTGCGATCACCTCTGCGTTGTGATTTAGGTAGTGCGCCTTGTAAATGTCAGGGTCATATAAGGATGCTTCATTGATGCCGTAGACATAGAGCTGCTGGCGCCACAACCAGCCCGGTTCGTGGTAGCTGAACTGCTTCAGATCGGCTGGTGTCGGACGTCTGTCCAACCCCATCAGGTAGGCGTGAAACGTCGTGACTGATTTGTACCATTGATCCGCGGAATCCCGCACTGTCAGGATAAACTTTGCGCCTGGGAACGCACTGTCGAGCGCCTTGTATGTAGAGGGCAAGCTGAACGGCACATCCTGGAAGGCATCTGCCGAATGGCAATATTCTATCAAGGAACGAAAATCACGACGGTGCCATTCATCGAGCAGAGCCTCTGCTTGATGCTGTGAACCAATCCTATAGCCAACCGCCTCCAGAGCCGCAGCAAGGGACGTTGTTCCGGTCTTGTTTCTGCCTATCACGAAGACCTTTTGAGTTATGGTGAGCAGATCATTGATGGCCTTCAGATGGGTGGCGAATGTACGTCCTTCTGATTTGCCGTGTTGGAGGTAGTGCAACAGCGGATTAATCCGGGCGGCCCGAACATCTTCATAGGTGTCCAAATACCAGACAGTGCTGAAGCTCGGGCTTGGGTCGCGATTCTCGAACCCACCATGGACGAGATAGTGCAAGGCAGGGTCGACACCGGCATCGCGCACATCACGATAGCGGTCAAGGTACCAGGCAGAGTTGAACAGGAAGGAGGCCCTGATCAGGTCAAGCCGGGCCGCCCGCCTGGTGCGTCCAGCCACGCGTCTTGCAAGGAGCCGCACTACCATCTTAGCACCGCATCAATGCACAAACGCCCACGAATACCGAAAAACGCGACAATTTCTTTTTCGAGCGCATTAATTTGGTCTTTGATGATCTGCTGTCGGGACGGGTGATCGGGGCATAATTTCAGGACCTCGTGCAGCATGACTACGATGCACAGACCGTGGGCGCGCAGATGTGCGTATCTGTCTCGAGAGCCCTGCCACCAGATTCCGCCAGAGTGCCGTCTGTATGCTGCCATGACCTCAGGAATGAAGCCGATCTTGCCGTATAACGCGTGAAAAAGGCTCAGGTACCAATCGTTCGGCAACATGTTCGAAACCGACAGATTTCGGTAGGATCGCCGCCGAAACATCGCCGAGTTGGCCGGAATGAAATTCTGGGACAATAGAGTCTCAAGGTCAAACCTGGCGACAGATCCATCCTGAGGATACTGAGAGGCGGGTTCGCTGTCGTCGTCAAAACGGAACTGAACTGGGTGGAAGCACACCGAACATTCCGGCCGCTCATCCAGGAATCTGACCTGCTTCTCCAGCTTGTGCTCGTCGGTGAAATAATCATCACCATCGCAGACAATCCAGTAACGACCTCGAGCCAGCGGCAGCAGAAACTTCGCAACCATGCCTCTGACCCCAAAGGAATAGAGATTGGTTTTCTGTATTACCGCGCTCACCATTCCCGGATATTTCGCCACGTAAGCGCGGACGATGTCTGTCGTTCCGTCGGTTGATGCATCGTCATGCACGATCACCTCGAACGGGAAGGTGGTTTTCTGCATGACAATGGAGGACAAGGCTTGGTCGATGAAGGATGCGTGATTGAAGGTCTGGCAGAGCACCGAAACACGGAGGCCATTATTTGCCGGTTCAGCGAGCGGCATGTCCAAGTGTCCTTGCTTCGTTGCATTTTCCTTAGGGAGGTAATGGCTCGGTGTAAATGTCCGAAAACGTTCTTGATCTGTGTGAGCCGACGCATTCAGAGAGGAGCCGCCCATCGATAGCGGGACCGCCGGGCGCGGGGTGCCACCCTTGCAATCCGAGCATGCGAAGAGTCCGACAAGATCCGAATGCATCGACCGGTCAGGACCAAGCCAGTCTATCAGCGCCGGGATGTCGAGCCTTGTTGATTTGCAGCACATCGCGTGACCGCAATTCACATAGACGGTTTCACGGGCCGCAAAGGTATCGGCGAGTGTCTTTGTCACCCCCGGAAGCGTTCGGTATGCCAGTGGATCTTGCCATCTATCTTCATGGGCTTGTGGATCACCAGGCGCTTTGGCAAATGCTCCGGATGCACCTCCAGCAGAGTGATCTTGATCTGCGGTTTGCAGCGGCTGCAGTCGAACTTCAGCGTCTGCGGATCGACCCCACCGCCGTAGACCATCATCAGGTCGGCCGATCGGCAGTAGCGGACATTGCCGCAACTGCACTCTGCTTTCACTAGCATGTTGTGCCGGGTCGCCTTGCCCAGTGTGTCGATCGGTTCGTGCGCCATCCCTTTAAAAGAGGAACATATTCCTCTCAGGTCAAGAGGCTCTTGACTCAATCGTTCTCATTTTGTTCACTGTTGGCAGAATGGAGACACAGCCATGAAACCGATCATCGCCACCGAATCCGAACAACCCGAGATGTACGCGACGGTAAAGCGTGAGCGCCCTGCGATTGACAGGGCGGTTAACAAGATGGCCAAGCAAATGCGCGGCCTGTCCGATGTTAGTCAGAAAGTGGCCATTGCCCAGCTTACCGCAACCTGGGTCTTAGCGAATTATCCCGATGACGTCGGTCTTGCGTTATCTCTGTCGGAGGCAATACGCCATCAGACCGACATCTATCTCCGGGAAGTCATGAAGGCCGGCTCTCGCCACTGATCGAGATTTCTGCGGCAACAGGGACAGGTCATGTGCGGTCGCTACACCAGATATCTGTCTTGGTCGGAAATCCACCGGCTCTATCGACTGACGGCGCCGGCGGAGACCGGCCGCAATGACGCCCCTCGCTACAACATCGCGCCGACCGAGGAAGTCCCGTTCGTCACTGCCGGCGAAGACGGCAATCACAAGCTCCGGGAGGGCCGCTGGTGGCTCGTGCCGTTCTGGGCGAAAGAGATGCCCAAGGCGGCAATGTTCAACGCCAGGATCGAAGGCGTCGATACGGCCCCGGCCTTCCGTGACGCGTTCAAGTCGAAGCGCTGTCTGATCCCGGCCGACGGCTTCTACGAATGGACTATCTCGCCGGCCGACGGCAAGAAGGACCCTTGGCACATCTATCTGCCCGGCCACGCGCCGTTCTCACTCGCAGGGCTGTGGGCCTACAACTCCAACCTCGACATCACAAGTTGCACCATCATCACCGAGCCCGCCGGCGACCCGATGAAAAACCTGCACGATCGGCAGCCGGTCATCCTCGACCATGCCTACTATGATGCGTGGCTGGACCCGGCTACGCCCAAGGACGATTTGAAGGATATCCTGAGCCACGACATCGACGGCCAACTGCAGTTCAATCGCGTAGGTCGCGACGTCAACTCGACCCTCATCAACAAGCAGCCCAACGACCATCCCGCATTGGTCGGGCCGATCAATCCGCTATGAGTGACGAACCCGCCAGACTTGCCGAAGGCATGGAAGCTCCGCTGCGCGAACGCCAGCGGATTGAGAACCACGCGTGCGAGCACGCTGGATGCGGCCACCGCGCGCCGTTCGGCTTCGCGCGACCGAATGGTCCATCACATTGGTTCTGCCGCGGGCATCGCGCCGACGGCGATCAATATCTCTTGGGAGGAAGGCACCAATGACCCGCTCGACGTTCGCCGATGAATTGCAGCAGGCGTCGGACCGCATCGCAGACATTCCGCGCGCTGATCTTCAAATCATGCTTCGACGCGCCGCGCTGATAATTCGAAACACGGGCGGCATCGTTCTTGATCCTGGCGTTCAGGATACGCTGTCCCACATCGCAGTAGAGTTGGGGTTGGCGAAATCGGATCTGATCAAGACCGTCATTGGCGATTGGCTCATTGCCAACGCCTATCTCCCGGTGCCGCGTCTGTTCGATGAGGAAAGCGAGACCGAGGGCTCTGCCTAATTCCCTGCATCCGACCATTGAGAGTTGTCTACCCAGAATGGCCGGCCGGCCACCCCTGAAATGCCTATAGAGTAGACCAGACTGCCGATCGGCCCCGCCGGGGGTGTACAGGATCCCCGCATTCGGATGCCGCAAAGTGCGATCGGCGCGCCCATTAACCACCTTCCTTGATGGAGTGGACCCCAAAGGGCATGCTGGGGGTTTACGTTGCATGGAAAATCACCAGCACAGATTTTACTGTCATGTTGAACGCGACGGATCGTGGGGAGTTTGGGATTGCGTCGCCGATAGGCCGGCAAGGTTGGGCGGTGGCGACCTTCTCGGGTGCACTCCCCAAAGGGCTCAAGCTGCGGAACACATCCTGACGAGAATTTACGACGGCGGACTTGATGCCGTCGCTATCCACATCGCGGGCATTGTCAGTTCTTCGGGTTCGGCGTGATCGATCTCTGCCGCTAGGCGCTATCCAGCCTTAGGGGGCAGCACCGGTCCAAGGTGTTCCACGGATGAACTCGACTTCCTTCCCGCTGACGTCCCGCACGGCCTTCAATAGCACCTCATGCAAGACGCGCGTCTGCCGGTAGTGGTCGCAATGCGGCGATATGAACGGTTTCACGATGCTCAGGTGCAGCGCTTCCGCTGCCCCCAAAAAGCGCTCGATTTCAGCCTGAGACAACTGCTTTGACGGTTTTGACCTAGCGATTGCGACACCTCTTGAGAGTCGCCCCACTCGAGGACATAATTCCTAATTCAAAGTTCTCTGTAAAGGGCTCAAACGATGTCGGGCTTGCCCTTGTCGTGTTTGGTGGCGCCCCTTGGGCGGATGCCGATTGATCGCCACGCCGGCTGAACTTTTTGCACCGACCTGAGGAACATGCATCCGCAATCCAAGTTGGAAATGTGCTTGGTTGAGATGTCCCCTCCTCAAATCCAAGCTCTGGTGCAAGGCCCGTCGCTGTCTGTGTCCTTCAGCGGCGGGCTTCCTTCGTCAGACGCTCGACCGTCTCAATGATCGCCTTGGTCAGAGCTTCCCCTTCGTGGATCGGTTCCGGCCCGTAGAGGCCAAGGACGGCTTCCTCAGATGGCAGCACGCCGGGCGGACATACCTGCTCGATAGCCATTCTGACGAGCTTCAAGGCTGCGCGTTCGCTAGTGGCTTCGATTGCCACAGGGGAGTTGAGCGGCTCGGGCGTCACGGCTTGGCCTCGCGGATCGCCCGCAACGTCGCATGGCGCAGCTTGTCCTCGCGCTTAAGGGTCTTCACGCGTCCGACAAGGCCAGGTTTGATCCATTCGGCGTCGGGCTTGTCGGCGCCCTTCGGTGGCGTGCCTTTCTCTTCTTGCACCTTGGCATAAAGACGTTCCTGCATGGCTTTGGTCAGGGCGATGTTTGCCGAGCCGACGTAGCGGCGTTCCGCATCGCGGGTTGCCATCAAGGCGAGTGGAGCCGAACCGGGCTTGCGCTGCACGCCTGCAACCTCAAAGTCGACTTCCTCATAGCATTTGGTTTTCACCCAAGCTTCGGTGTCGCCTGACCGATAGACGCTGTCTTCCCGCTTCGACACCATGCCCTCTAGGCCCATGCGATCAACCGCGGCGTAGAAGTCAGCCCCGCCGCCATGCACATGGTGGCTGTACTGGATCACGCCTTTGGCAGGCCCGACGAGTTCGAGCAGCTTTTCCCGGCGTGCCAGCAACGGCTCACGGCGTAGGTCGATGCCATCCTGGTGCAGCAAGTCGAACCCGACGAAGATGATCCGATCTGGCGCCCATCGCATCGCCGACCGCAGCGAATGGAAATCCGACACGCCTTTCTCGTTGAGAACGATTGCCTCGCCGTCGATGATTGCCGACGTGGCCGGTAGGGTTGCCGCAGCCTCGACAATCGTCTTGTACGTGGACGACCAGTCGTAGCCTCTCCGCGTGATCGTTCGGGCAGTGCCGTTCTCGATAATGACTTGAGTCCGGTAGCCGTCATATTTGATTTCGTGAATCCAGTTGTCCCCTGTCGGCGGCACCTCGACAAGCGTGGGGAACATTGGCCGGATGAATTTCAACATACGCGAACTCGGACTGACCGAATTTAAATTAGAATAAGCTAAAATGGTTGCAAAGGAACGCACCAGACGCTTGGGCAGCTCCTGAGTACCTCGAGGAGCGTGATCTTGATCCAGCCGTATGCGAACGCTGGAGCGCGACCCGGCCGGCGTCAGGGAACGATTCCGCCCTCCCGGTGTTTCAATCTCATGACAAACATCACGAAATGCCAGGGAATCGCTATGGCCGCCGATCTCGCCAATGCAAGCCAGCGCCTCGAACGTGCCGAGATCGCGATTGAGCTCTCGGAAAAGATAGTGGCCCAAAACATCGAGCGGTTAGGCAGGATTCGGCGTCTGGTCGAGGCCGCCACACGAGATCGATAGTCTCCCCAGTAACGAAGAACCTCGCGCGGCCAGGCCGGATACCGGATGTGGAACCCGGCGCGACTTTCGCTGTTCTTCTATCAGGAGGAACAACCATGCCGGACGACAAGAGCAAGCGTGATTTCCGCGACCGTGACCGGGTATCAGGCGACGAAGAATATGAGGTCGGTTATCTCGCGAGCAAGTTTCAGCTTACGATCCCCGAAGTGCGGGAACTCATCGAAAAGCACGGCAACGACCGGGAGACGCTGGAGCGAGAAGCAAAAGCTCTGGGGAGTAAATGACCAAGCTATCGGACCTTGGACCGCCCATCCCCGGCAAGCAGCACGGCGGCGAGCCTGCCGAGGAGCAGGAGAATTTCATGATTTGCCCGGTATGCGGCCAGCGGCTCGGCATGCGTGACTTCCGCCAGGTCGCTTGGCACGATCAGCCCCAACACGAGCCGTTGGAACTGGAGCTTCATGTCACGAGCCGGAATGGGTAGCGATTGCGGACGTGGTCGTTGAAATATCGGCCCTTGGCAAAGGCAGCTTTGAACGCGGTGAAGGTCTCAACCGGTACGTCCAAAAACTCATAGTGCTTCCCGCTGGCTACAAACCAGACCGAGAGAATCCTGGTGTTCGTGTCATAGTCCAACTTGCGTATCGAGGTCGACGGCATGGCGCCCAACGGGCGGCGGAGGCGTTGGTTGCATTTCCGCGACCTCGCACGCCCGCACTGACCAATACGGCAAGCGCCACGGAAAGCAGCCTATTATCGGGCCGTCTTTCCCCTCCGGCGGAGTATTCCAGTTCACCATTCATTTACGATATTAGCGCAGTCTCATATGCGGACATGCTAGGTAGCTCGTACATGCCATAAGCCCCGGTGCCGCGACCCAGCGCCGGGGCTTTTTGTCCCCGGATGAGGCGGCGACCGCTGCCGCGGACCGTGAGCCGACTCGACTCCCAGCGGAAACAGTCGCATCTTGTCTGTGGGGACGCAGGGCGTGGACAAGTATCGATACGACAACGGGTCTGATCAGTGGCGCAAGCGGCGTGCGCAGCGGGCACGTGCGCGCTTTCTGGCAGGCGTTCCCAAGCGCTTGGTCTTCGTGACGGTGGCTGCGGCAGCCGCCTTCGTCGCGCAGTTCGCGGTGCAGCTCAGCGAAGGCTCCCCTGACCTCCACGTCTCTAACTTGATTGGACGCAGCCCGGAGCCGATCACCGGCGTCGCCTCTGTCATCGACGGCGATACGATCGAGATTCAAGGGCAACGCATCCGCTTCAACGGCATCGACGCCCCCGAGTCAGCCCAGAAATGCGACAATGCCAAGGGCGTTCGCTACCGGTGCGGGGCGAAGGCCGCGGCAGCACTCGACGGGTTCTTGGCTGCCTCGAGGCCGGTCACATGCACCTTCGTCGCTTGGGACCGCTACAACCGCTTCGTGGGCGACTGCCGGCGCGCAGACGGCGCCAGTGCGGCCGCCTGGATGGTCGAGCACGGCCAGGCGCTCGACTGGCCCAAATACAGCCATGGCGCCTATGCAGCGCAGCAGGCGAAGGCGGAGGCAGCGAAGGTTGGGCTGTGGGTAGGCGCATTTCAGCCGCCTTGGGAGTGGCGCGCGGGGCATGGGGACGGCGGCGTCCGGACGACAAACAACCAGCCGCTAGGCATCATCAGCCGGCAGGTAGCGCAAAGTTACACATGCCAGCCGCGGCGAAAGTGCTCGCAAATCAGCTCGTGCGATGAGGCTCAATGGTATCTCAGCAACTGCCCGTGGGGTGGCAAGCTGGACCGCGATGGCGACGGCGTGGCATGCGAGACGCTCTGCTAAGACGCCTAAGCATCCAGCTAGGAAATCACGGAAAGAGGCGTCTAATGAGTGAACTAACCCCTGCAGAGTTCACACAAAGAATCCTAGATCAGGCGTTCAAGTTTTGGTTTACGCCCGAGGTGATTGCTCGCCAGGAAGCCGGCACTCTGCCGGTTCCTGCTCCTATGTTCGTCGCCGCGCAGGTCATTTTCGGAGCCAGCCCGAGACCACTCGTTCGCCTAAACGAAGAGGTTAAGGGAAACGCGCGGCTGAAGGCGGGCGCACCCGAAATGAAAGCCGGTCAGCCGGTCTCCGCCGACATGTTGGAGTACATTGAGAGCTTCGAATTGCCTGAGCAGGACGCCAACTTCGGTCACCTAACCGCATTTCGGCACAATAATGGCAACTGGGCAGTGACTTTTGATTTTCAACAAAACAGAGCGACGGCCGCCGATCTCGTAACGCGCGCCGGGCAATTCATAAGTGCGGCCCGCCACAGTTTCGATCAACGCTTCGAAGCTCCGTATATCGACAACCTATTTAGCGCCTGCGAACTGCTGGCAAAAGCGAGACTTATCCCCTCTTCCGAGATCGCGCTCGACAGCCGAACGCACGGCGTAATCCACTCTTCCATCAACCGTCAGCGGAAGCACGGCAATGTTAGCGGAGACTTCGTCGACCTCTTCAACGACCTGACCATTAGCCGGGCCGCAGCGCGGTATGCTCAGAACGGAAGCATCAAAGTGCGGGCTGGAGACAGCGCGCTCTCAATTGTCGAAGAAGAACTGCGGGTGCTGCAGCTTCGCTTTCGGCGCGAACTCGACGTGTAGAATGCAGCGCCGTCGCAAATGCGCACAAACCTCTTGGGATCGATGTCAGATATCGGGCGCAAGTCTCCTGATAGTGTCGGCGATATACGAAGGCGCCAGATGGGCATAGTGCTGCTCCGCTATTCGAGCGTCGCTGTGCCCAAGCGCCTGGGCCACGATGTCAGCGGCGCCCCATTGCCGGCCATCGTGCTGGCGTAGGTATGCCGCAGCTCGTGCAGTGTGATATCTTGCACATTTGCGACCTTCAGAACGGCTTTCCAGGACCGATTGTAGGTCGCCGGCGCCGCGATCGGCCGCGAGACTGGCGTACAGATCGGCGCCACCCTCTGGCAACGGGACGTGCCGCGGCTTCCCGCTTTTGCTCTCGGCGATGAACACCGACTTGTTCATGACGTCATAGTCAGCAATCCGCAGCCGGGCCAGTTCGCCGAACCGGGCGCCTGTCACAAGCGCCGCAGAAATGAGATCGCGGATCGTCCGGTAGCTCGCCGCCACCCATGCCCGCTGATCTTCCGGCGACACGTTCTGGTGTGGCCGACGGTTAACAGCAACTCATGCAGGAGTCGCGTCTGCCAGTAGGCCGCAATGCGGCGATATGAGTCTCTTAGGCCAGAGCTTCCGCGATCACGCTATAACGCACAGGGCCGAATCGGCCCATGTCTTCGAATGCGGCGGACTGATTGTCCGCTTGGCCGGCGCCGCACAGCCCAACAGCTCCCACCCTGGCGTCGGCCATTTACCCCGGGGAACTTCCCGACGCTGGTGACGTTCGCTGGTATGGCTCTTGTCACCGGGTTTGCATCTGCAGTGGTTATTTTGTTTGTCGTGCTGCTTTTCACCCATGCGGCCCGTGACCTTCAAAGCTCACCTCTGTTTCATAGAATATGTCACCGACTGCGCCGTGGGCTTTAGGTCGTCGTTTTGTAGCGCAATGATCCTGTGGCTGAGGGTGTTACCCCGCCGTCGGCGGTCGAACCGGCCCGGTTGTGTTCCACCGAATGAACTCCACTTCCCTCCCCGTGACTTCCCGGACGGTGTTCAACAGCACCTCATGCAAGACCCGCGTCTGCCTGTAGTGGTCGCAATGCGGTGATATGCACGGCTTGACGATGCTCAGGTCTAACCGCCACTGGATCATCAGTCATCGCGTTGGGCAGGTGCTCTGCCATCCACCGATCGAGAAAGCGATCCCGCGTGTGCTCATCAGCCGATAAGTTCAAAGCGCATATTCGGTTCCGCTACTTGACCCGTGAGACGGCCGCACCAGACTCCAGTGCATGGCTAGAGGTCTCAACATCGGCGATGAGGTGGCGATCGACGCCACCATTATTCGACGCGTCACTGACGACAGGATCAGCGTGTCAATACCGACCTACGGATTTCCCCATTCCGTTCGGGATAGCACCACGAAGGTGGTCAAAGGCCAGACCATGGAACTGATCGGCAGCATCACACGGGTCGAGAAGGACGCCGTAACCGTCAGCCTGGGTGGCCCGGTGGTGACGGTCGCGCTTGATGTTGTGCGGCTGGTGACGCCCACAGTGCGTTAGTCAGCCAAGGACCATCCCAGCGAATACCACAGTGAGGAGCAGTGATACCGGAACGGCTAGCAGACAGCACAGCTCAATGGTCTTGTTATCTTGCCGCTTGTCCATCTCACCGCCTCGCATTGTTCGCTGTGATTTTGACGAACCGGGGTGGCCAATGGAAGCGGATCCGCGCGCGATGCGTTAGAGATGCTGTCGGGTGCTGTATATTAGCAACACCTTGAGTGACCCCTGCTCAATTCCTCCCTGAAATCCTGCAGTGCCGCAGGTCATCCTCGCCCCGCAGGTACTTCACACGGCCGGCGATGCCGGTCTTACCCCCCGAGAATGGCTGGAGCGCGCAATGGTGAGGGTACGGAAAACAAGAGTGAAGGGGCGTCCGACAGAATGTCAGAATGACTTAGGCGGAACGTATAGGCAGATGGTTATGTCAGGGTTGCCAGATGGAAATTCATGATGCCGGCCTGCCGTTACTTTTTAAGCATGACACCAATGAAAACGCATGTCGTGCGACTGATGCACCCTGCCATCCGCATAAGGAAGCAACTCGCCTGACGGTACCATGAAGCCCCTGCTCGTTTCGCGGACGGCACCGTCGGCCACCGGCTCGCAATGCTGGTTATGGCAGCATTGTTTTTCGTACCAGTCATCGTGTGCCGATGCCAAAGGAGTTCCGAAAGCGCAGGCCGCAGCAATGGTTGCGCCCAACCCGAACGCGCCGCCGCACCGCCTCAATGGCCAGAACATGACGTTACATTAGACTTACCTGATATGACCGCGCAAGCGCAGCGCTTAGCTTAGGTGCAGCGCTTCCGCTGCCTGCTCGTCCATCTGGCCATGGTAGCGAACTCCTTTGACGGGGGTCGCCGCATAAGCAGGATTTATTCCTGATCTCGATGGCGCTGACAACCTCGCTTTTCAACCCTCATTGCGTTGTCGACGGATTCGCGCGCATATTTGCGAGGGGGTTGCCATGAAGCACCGGATTGGGTTTGCAGCGCTGGTCTTGCTTGGCGGTGTCGTTCAAGCGCAAGCTGATGTGAGACGCGGCGATTTCTCCCACGCCCTTTGGTATTCATCGAAGTGTCCGGCCTACGAACTTGACCCCGTCCGAGCCATGGAGGTGGCGGTGTCGGTGGGACTACCCGATACTCCGAGCTCAATCACAGTTGCGGCAAACGAAGGGACGAGTTCGATGATATCGAATGGGGTGCCCTTTATAGGCCATCCTGAACCGGCGCAGCTTTCCGACGAGGAATGCAGCGCCGCCTACTACTGGTTTGGTCCGCAGGGAACCAAGATCAAGGGCCTTCTGAAGCTCCGAGAAACTCAATAGCCAGTGCGATTAGCCTCCCGAAATCCTGCAGCGAAGCTGCCGTGGGGTCATCCCCCAAAGCGCTCAGTATGCCATGTTATCTTGCCGTCGATCTTCATGGGCTTGTGGATCACCAAGCGCTTCGGCAGGTGCTCCGGATGCATCTCCAGCAGCGTGATCTTGATCTGTGGCTTGCAACGGCTGCAATCGAACTTCAGCGTCTGCGGATCGACGCCGCCGCCGTAGACCATCATCAAGTCGGCCGACCGGCAGTAGCGGACATTGCCGCAGCTGAAATCGGTTCCGGAACATTTTAGCTTAAGTGCATGTTTCATTGGTTATGAAGATCGAAGCCGACGAATGCCGGGCAGCGTTGACGCTCATCCGGCGCACAATCGAGGAACACTGCCCGCCCGGCGTGCTGCCGAGCGAAGAGATGGTCAACGGGCTTTATGGTCCCGAACTGATCAATGAGGCGGAAGCCATTGCCGCCGCCATCGTAGCAACGATCGACCAGATGCAATTGCGCGTGATCATGAAACCGCCTTCCCCGAGCATTAAGGCTTAGCGTGGCCTTGCTGGAGGTTCCGCGCTTGGCCACACTGTAGCTCTTGACTGCGCGAGCGAGTTAGATCACCTTCGCTGCGTGTCCTGAGAGAAGCGGCCCAGGGTGCCTCGGAAAGGCCGCGTGATAACCGACGATGGGGGAGCCCTTACGTCGTAGACAACGAGCAGCACGGCTGCCCAAACACAACTCCCTCAGCATCAACATGGTCGCCACCCCGCGATGGGAGTTGCGGCCGCACGAATGTCATTGGAGAAGGCCATGCAAACGCAAAACGGCTACTGGTGGGCGGTCAGCATTAGGCAGGAGAACGATCGACCCGAGATTATCGACGTGGAAACCTATTCGTTTGGCCAAATGGCCACTCGGATTGGCGATCCCGATCCCTTCAATCTAATCGAGTTTGATCTGTTGCAGCGTGTCGATACAGATCGCCTGCCGACAACGGGTTCGGTCGATCGTGAGGCAGTTCAGGAAGGTTACTGGTGGGCTCTCGATCCGGCTGAGGGGCATCAAATAGTACTGATTGGCAAAGGAATGATCGTTCAAGACTTTAACGGCGACTTTGACCGCAGTCTCGATGAGTTCGAATTCCTGATGCCGATCGACACGAGCAGATGGCCCAATGGCAAACAGGGGATTCACATTCGAACGAGTCCGATCTAGAAGCCCGCCGGCTTGCCAAGCCGGTTCACGGATCGGCTCAGTCCGACGTGGCAGAACCCGAATCCACGACTTGCGCCGTGACCGAGGAAAGAATTCCCCTCTTCGTCAGGACAGGCTTTTCATAGGTCTTTTTCATAAGGTGCTCCCGCTTTTCCGATCACCGAAGGTGCTTTGGGGCAACCAAGTTGTCAAGCCGATGCTAAAATGCCCGCTATCTTTCGGCGCCGGCAGGATATGGGGTGCTGGATCAGCGTGGGTCAACGAGCGGCGGAGGGGCTGGCAGCGTTTGTATCACGGGCAGTGATTTCGTAATAAAAGCTTCCAATGCTGTTCTACTGACCCGCCATCAGTTAATTTAGTGGAGTGCCTTACCGAGCACCACGCGACTCCTTGACTCTCCCCGGCTCGAAGTTCTTTGTTCGCGCTGCGGGAGGAAAGTAAATGAGAGTACACGCGTACAGGGTCGCTCAGCGAGGACCTAGATCCCTTGAAGCTCTTTTGGATTGGCTTTGGGATCGACCTATGCACAACCGCTCGTTTCCTGGCAGGGCCGCTACAATGCGGCTTGAGAGCTTAGATAGGCAGGACGGATTCATTATGGCTGACTTCGCGGCTCCTCGGCAGGGGCACGGGCCGGGTAAAATGGCTCCAGAGGTGCCTGTGAGCGCTATTGCGATGGAAGCGGGCCACTCATTTGCGGAAGACACTGCTTTCGTGGTGGATACGGCAACGGGCTATATGGCCTTTCAATACAACCATAACGGCCCTCGCTTAGGGAGTGTCCGCGATTATCTCTTCTCCGCAGACAAGGCGGCGGGGATGCCGGGAGGCGGACGGCCTTTGAATGCGGATGCGTTTGGATTTGGCATTGGCTCCGTTCTAAAGCCTGAAGCCTATGCCCGCTTGCGCCGGTTCGGAATATTCCGATCGGTCGAGGTCGAGATCAGCCTTCCAGGAGCCTTGGCGGTTGACCTTGAGGCAGGCCGTAGCCTGAGCAGCGTCTTGAATGCGCCTTTGCCCGATGGCGTCGAAACGATGTCGATCAAACTACAGTCTACCGCCACGCGAGGCGGTCAGCTTTCGGCGGAGGGTGTCTGGGGTATAGCTGACGACATCGTGCGGTTGGGTAGCGCAGTAAAATCTGCCGTCATCGTCGGGAAGGTGGATGACCACACTCGTCAGGAGGAAGTCGATTTGATCTCGGAAAGGGTATCCACTGACGTTCGGATACAGTTGGGCAACGGGATGAGGTATGATAGAAATGACAGATGGATCGCACTGCGCGGAGCACTAGAGAGTTGGCAGGACGCCGGGGTGCTGCCGGTTTGAGGCTGAAACCAATCCACTTCGAGCGGTCATGGCCGTACATTGGCGCGGCAGTAGGCGTAGCTGTCTGGCACTATGTCGGCGGCTACAGCACTTTCCCATCTGACCCGCTACCGATGTTGGCGGCAGCGGGAACTGTAGCGTCCGTTTTAGTCGGCTTCATCATTACCGCTGAAACCATCGTGTTGGGCCTTACAGGCACTCCCGTATTCAAAAAGCTGGCTGCCACCGGTTATGCCGGGATGCTATTCAACTATTTGCACGAGGCGCTGTGGGGTGCGCTTAGCTTCCTAGTCGTATCGTTCCTTGGGTTCTTCACATTGCAAGCAGCCACCCCCCCGTTGCAAACGGGAGGAGCTCCAGCATGGTTTGCTACGCTATTCGTTTTGTGCGCAGTCGGCTCCATACTGCTTTTTGTACGGATATCTATAATTCTATCTTCGCTCCTTAAGACGGCATCGCGGACGCCGTAGAAGGCTCCCGATTTCTAAGTTCGCATATTGGAAGGTGCGCGGGCATGGGGGAATGTGTGCGGTTCGCTAAGCTGGCGATAATCGCTGCTGTGGGATTGGTTTTGCCCGCATGCACGGACGGGGCCCCGGAGCACTATTACGTCTTATGTGATGCGAAATCTGGAGACTGGACCCTCGTCGATTCCAGAAAAGACCAGAACGGCTACCTGATCGCGTGCACCTATCAATCTGCTGACAAAACTCAAGTGCGGACAGATGTATGCACTGAACATGGTTGCGATTGATTGGTTTGGCTCATGGGGGATCATTGCTTCCTCCGCAATTCGTCAAGCTCCACTTCATGTAATGGATACACGTGGCCCACGGCTCGGGCATGGAGCATGCACTAAAGTCCAACTCAGAACCGTCGAGAGCCAGTGTTAGACCTGACTAATGCAGTGATCCTGCACGGACGGGGCGTACGTTGGTGTATCAAATCAAAGAGTTCTTGGCTGGCCGAGTGACAGCCGAATATAGCTCCGTCGAGCCAACAGCTCTCAGTGCCGCGCAGATGGCGACGGGCCGCATGGTCACGTGCCATAAATCGGGGAACTTTCTCCTGGAAGTCACGGATATGACCAGCGGCCGTATATTTGCATTCCAGTACGCCGAGCTTCTCTACTGACGATTACCCGCCTCGCAGCGCACGCCAGATATCGGCCCAATAGGCGGTGACCAGCGAGGCCAGCGCCGCCGCCGCCATACCGGTCACGCCCAGGGCCCCGAGACCCATCAGCTTCCACCGGGTCACCTCGGCTGTAACGGCCTTCACGCCCGTCATGTCGTCATTGAGTTTGCTGACCGCAGTTTCGGTTGCCGCCACCCTGTCAACCAGCTCGTCGGTCTTGGCGTACCTCTTCGATCGACTTGCGGCGGCGCGATGTTCGGATGGCCCGTAACTCAGGGCGGCTCGGGAATCGCCGTCCTTGATAGCGTCGGATCTCGGTGGTAAGCGCTGTTCCGACGCAACCTTTCGCGCGTGGAGTTTACGCTTAAATCGCGCGTGGAGTTTACGCTTAAATCCAATGATCCCGGCAAGAGATGCCGGTATCACCTGCCCCGACCACTGCCGGATCTCCTCAGCCAATTGCTCGAGAACGCCTGTCGTCCCGGCGGGGAGCGGGTCCGGAAACCGTTGCTCGGGAAACGCGAGCGTTCCCCCTAGATGGACCGGCTGCGTCGAGGATGGCGTGACCACCCAACAGCTTTTCGAGAATGAGGAATTCGCCAGGAATTTTGCAGCCGGTCAAAGCAAGCGGCTCAACCCTCAACCGGCCCCACTAAAGCCAGATGGCAGACCCGCGCCTTAGCCACGCCTGTTTTGACGTCAGGTCGCCCGGATAGCTGTGGCAAGCGCGTGAGCTGGATGGCCTGCGAAAGCATTCGTAAACCATGCCAACACTGTAAATATTTTATATCGAACCGATCGGGTTGCAGGTGGTTGTGCACGGGTCTGCAACAAAGAGGCCCAGGTCATCCATGCACCGCTTATCCATTTTGCCCGCCCTCGTGATCTCCTTCGCAGTTGCTTACGGGGTTTGCGTCTGGGTGACCTCGGATAAGCCGGTCAGCTTTTTCGAAGCCCAAGCGGCGCCGCAAATGCGTGGAACTGTCGATGCCTCTGAATAGCTGCAACGCCACGGAAGGTTGGTCCGTTCGCGCTTGTTATTCGCATGGCGACCTTCGCACGAGCGCCCGGGCACGCGCTTCCTTCTCACGGCGGCGTAGGTCGAGTCGGACTTAATAGGTTGTGAAGTGTGCTGGCTTCGCCATCGCCATCGCCACAGCTTCTCGCACGATTGGCCCCAACGCCTCCGCCAAACGCCGAGCTGCAGCATCCTTTTGCTCTTCCGCCTCGAGATAAGAAGGGTGATGAGCTGATTTTTGCCAAGGTGAATAAAGCGATCATGCAAAGCGCACAGAAGCACGCGATGACTGCAAGCGAACAGGCGATAACAACTTCTGCCATGGTCGTCCTTTAAATGTCAGGGGCCAGCCGGCGGATCGTGTCCGCCACATAAGACGGCGCCAAGTGTGCATAATGCTTCTCGGCCATACGTGTGTCGCTGTGCCCGAGTGCCTGCGCAACGATGATCAGTGGAGCGCCATTGCGAACCATCGTACTGGCGTAGGTGTGCCGCAATTCATGAAGCGTTACATCGGAAAGGTTCGCTTGCTTCAGCAAAGCCTTCCACGGACGATGGTAAACAGCCTTGGCCCAAACGACGCCGCTGTCTTGGGTAAGCAGGGGTTCACTGCCTCCCCTGCCCTGAGCCAGCCGTTCAAACAACTCGGCACCGCCGGCCGGCAATGGGATATGGCGGGGCTTTCCGCTTTTGCTCTCGGCAACAAAGACCGATTTGTTGACAACGTCGTAATCGACCACCCGCAGTCGTGCGAGCTCGCTAAAGCGCGCGCCCGTGACCAACGCTGCTGAGACCAGGTCGCGGATCGCGCCGTTGCTCGCGGCCACAAGCGCCTTCTGCTCGGCTGGGGTTAAGAACCGGACCCGCGCGGCAGTGGTTCCGCGGTAAGGCCGCACCAGTCGCCAGGCGGTATCGTCACTAACAAGGCGATTATTGAAAGCCCAATTGAGCGCGGCCTTGAGCGTCGTCAGCGTGCGATTTGCTGTGTCGCGCCGACGCCGGATCACTTCCGGATCGGCGAGATCGACGGTAATGAAATTGACCTTGTCTGCAAACTTTCCGGTCCGGCGCCGCTTCTGCGCCGAGACCATGCCGTCGCGCCAGTTGCGGATTTTCTCAATGGTCAAGTCGGCAACTTTAGCTTTGCCGAGCTTCGAACGGATGTGGAATGCGGCGCGGCTTTTCGCGTCGTCGACCGATTTCATGCCCTCAGCAGTTCGGGCTTCGAAATACTTGTCGAATGCGGCGTTGACCGTCAACGCTGGGGCGGCCTCTGCACCGGCGCTCAGTGTCTTCACCCAAGCCCTGGCCGCCGCTTTCGCCTGCTCATGTGTGAGCACATCGGCGCCGTCGGCCGGAGAGGCATCATCGGCACGGCCGAGTTTTGTCTGAAGGCGCGTTCCGTCGGTGGCCCTGGACGCGCCTAGCCATGAGCCTCCTCGTCCCCGCGTCGTACGTCCTCGCCTATAACCGAGCCTTACTCCGGGGCTGATCACTTCCCATTCCGGCGTGTCAGAAGCTGGGAGCATCGCCCGGCTCGTTTTGCTGGCAAGATTGCTGCGTCTCTGCGCCATTCGCGTCCCTGAGTTTTCGTTGTCGATTTCGTTGCTTTACAAGCCACGAAACCGCGTTATCGTCTCTGAGACTATATGCGATAAAGCACAATGAAATCAAATGCCTAATAGACTCTCACGTAACCTCATGTTGTGCCAGACACCGCCCTTTCACGGCGGTAACAGGGGTTCGATTCCCCTTGGGCGTACCAGATCTTTCAACGACTTAGCCGAATCTGTACCCCATTCGTCACATAAGCGTCGAATAAGCGCAGCGAATTTCAGCGGACGTTCGCGCACAAACCGAATCAACGTGACTGAGAAAAGCCCGCCACCGTGAGGTAGCGGGCCAAACGCGACAGTTCAGGCTGCGCCGCCTTCCGAAGCGTTGACCGCCTCTTCCAATACTTCTTCCGGTAGGAACGACCAGAGCAGCGCGTCAATGTCCTCATGCTTGGTCCGCGATTATGTCGGGTGCGAGCAGATCGAAGTTGGCTTGGTGGACTGGATAACCAGCAAGTAGCAACAAGGAAACCTTTTTCGGGGTTAGGAATTAAGGCCATATGGCCCGCTTCTTCTTTGATCTAACGGACGATGGCGAAGTGTTTCCCGACCCTGAAGGAACCGAGCTTAAAAGCCGGAAAGCCGCTGAAGATGAGGCAGCAACAGCGTTACTCGAAATAGCCAAAGACCAGATGCCGGAAACTTTCAGGAAAGTTGCCATCCGTGTCCGCGACCACACCAGCAAGCCGCTATTCACCGTGAAGGTCACGTTCGAGTGGGTGCGTGAGCTGCCCGATGGATGAGGACATCGCCTTAGAGCTATTCATTATGGCGGCGCACCGACGCCAGCGACATGCGGTCGCTGAGGCAGACAACATGCTTTCGGCCATCGCGGACACGCGCCGCACAATCGCAGAGTCGCGCAAGCTGCTAGAAGGACTAACCGACACGTCAGGCCTTAAGTGGGTAGCACCGGCCCAGTAGTGTTCCACCGGATGAACTCGACTTCCCTTCCGGTCACATCCCGCACGGCTTTCAAAAGCACCTCATGTAAGACGCGTGTCTGTCTGTAGTGGTCGCAGTGCGGCGATATGAACGGCTTGACGATGCTCAGGTGCAGCGCTTCCGCTGCCACCAGAAAGCGCTCGATTTCAACCTGTGATAACTGCTTGGAAGGTTTCGATCGGGCCATTTGTGCGAACTCCGTTTGAGGGGATCGCCGCAACGGAAGGATTATATTCCTCATCGCCATCGGGCTGGCAAGCGACCGTAGTCGGCCCGTTCAAGCAGCCGAGCATCGAGCGCGAGCATCAGCGGCTAAAGCGACCTAGCACCCGGATCGACCTTTCTTGATTTGTGAAGCCTTGGCTTCGGCAGCAAGGCGTTGTTCTCGAAGTCGGGCAGTTTTTGTATCTCGCGCCTCTCTCTCGGCCGCGTTAGCAATCTTTGCCTCACGGTCTGCGCGCTCCAACCGGTCTTTGTCGACGCTCCGCTGGGACAGTTTGGCCTCCTGCAGAAGAACCTTCAATTTACAGTTTGCTAAAATGTTCCCATCAATTTTGTCGCCCTGAGGGAGCAGTGACGGCCTTCCGATGTTCTGCTCCGCCAGGGGAACCGAGCGCGATCCAAACTTCCTTTTCGGAGCGTGTTCCAGTGGGTCCGCCCCCACTGGCGGGCAGAGGCGGACCCGGCCGGGGCTTGGAGCCTCGGCCCGGCAGCGGGGGACGCTGCCGCCATTTCCAACCCCCCTCGATATATCAGGTTCCGCTATTACACAAAAAGCCCCCACCGTTCGGCAGCGGGCCAAACCTTGGATGGAAATCAGATCACCAGCAGGGTTCGAACAGTGGCCAATTCACCGGTCCGTCCCGTGCCACTGAATGAACGACGCATCCTTAGGGGCCGGAACTTTGATGCAATAGCGAAGTTCGAGAGGAGATATTTTCGCAGCAGGCACGCAATGAACGGGATCGTAAACGACATCCTGGCCGAGGTGGCAGAGATACTTCCGTCGCTATCACCGGACGAAAAAGATTTGCTGCCGAAACTGCCAGTCGACGCGCCCAATTTTCCCAACGACCTGGAACCAGTGATTCGAGCGGAGACGCCACCCCCGAAGCAGAAAGCAGAAACCGCAGACCGTCACTGCGACGGGAAGCCGCCTCAAGGCGAAGCCTGATGTCGGACGACGGGCGGAACCGAGTTCGGGAAGGCGCGTTGCTCACCAGCGCCACGTCACGAAAGGCCGGAGCAATGGTGGACAATCTATCTCGCAGGCAAGAACAGCGTGGCACGCGAAGACTCATGGCGTGGGGCGTGGCGGTTATCGCCGTCCTTTTTCTAGGCCTGATAGCATTCTTTGTACTCACGCCTTTATCGAACGGCTCTTGGCAGACAGCACCGTTCAAGCGTGCTCCTGAGCAAAACCAGGGCGGTAATGCGCCAGCGGACACGTCACCCAGCCCAGGCGTGAAAAAAGACCCTCAGGAAAATACTGAAATGCCCGAGCAGCAGTAGTGGGGTGGGAACAAATCCGCACCGGTCTGGAAAACTTCTTTCGGGGCTGCCGGGCGATTTTAACAAAGAACTCGCCCGCCGACCTTTCCCGCGCGGACCTTCTGGTAATGCTCCTACGAGCGGCCCTGATGCTCCGAAACGTAACCGGCCCAGCGCTTGACCCGAGGGTCCAAGAGCCCTTGTCGGGCGTGGCGGAAGAAATGGGGCTCACGAGGGCGGACCTCATCCGAACCATAGAGAGCGATTGGCTTGTCGCTAATGCGTATCTGCCGGTTCCGCATGCATTGGACGAGGACAGCACTGTGGAAGGAAACGCAGAAAGTGAAGGTGGCAGGATCACATTGGTGAAAGATTACATTCGCCAAACCACGTTGCGCGGCTCTCGCCCGAGCAGCGTCAAGAGCCTCCGCCGACCTGTCAGAGCCGATGACAAGACCTGTGGGTCCGACAACATCTGCCGCGAGAAAGGCGACATCCCCGGCGCCGCTCCCCACATCAAGGACATGCATTCCCGCTCGGAGACCAGCTCGCCGTAGGTAATCCCGTGTCAGCGGGTCAACCAATGTCGCCTGCGTCGCCAGCCTTTTTAGTTCTCTTTCCGAATGCCCAGTTCGTATTCGTGCTGACGTTCGCTTGTCATACTGGTGTCCCCCCGGATGAAAAAGCACAACAAGTTAGAGCTCGAATGCAGGCCCTTGGCGCACTCTAAAGCCGAGCGGCTCATCTGCACTTTAGAGATGTCTAACATAAATGGCGGCTGAAAGGGTGTCTAGGCGCATCCTCATTGGACCCTCCCAGAAGTCCTTCAGCGAGGCGAACCCGCCGTGCCGGCCCAGCACGACGGTTTTTTCGAAAGTGGCTACATCCTGAGAATCGACCGCTATGCATCAACCTGGGACAGGAAAGTCCCAACGGAAGGTCAGCAGCCTTCCGTGGTCTTTTTCATCTGGCCAGGAGCAGCCGAGTTAGCATCGGTATCCTGTTGACCTGGCGCTGCCTGCTTGGCGCTGCCAGTTTGTTGACCCGGAGCGCAGTCCTTGGCGGAGTTCGAGTTCGTTCCACTCGTGGTGGTCGAATCCGTGCCCTGATCGGTCGTAGTGCTCGGCATGGTCTTGGTTGTCGAGGTCGACGATCCGCCTGTGGTCGTGTCGGTCGATTGCGCAAATGCGAGGCCAGTTGACAGTGCCATAATGGCTGAAGCGAAAAGAACCTGTTTCATGATCAACTCCATTTCGGAATGTCCCTTTGGTACCGAACTTCGCTGCGGCACGACGGTTCCAAGAAAAATGGGCAATCCAGAGGTCCGCACCTGGGATTGCCCTATGGCCCGCCACTGGGAAGCTCTCTGCCGTTATCTTCAACGAAGACCTGTCTTCCGCGATCACACCATAGGCTAACGCGGTCACACGGGTCATAATCCTGCTACAAAGTGGTCGATTCCTCAGGGATGTAGCCGCTCCAAGAGCCCGCCGCAGGTCGCCCCCGTGGCGGGCTTTTCAATTGCACGGTCGAGTTGGGTTCTCGGCACTGCGATGATGAGAAAGCCCCGCAGTGGTGGTAAGCCCGTATTTATTGCCTGGTTTCCCGGCTTTAAACAGCTGACTTCGCGGTGTGCGGATTCGGGCAAAAAGCCGGATTCTGCCTGATGAAGGCGAAGGCGAGCCACCACGGTCAAAGAGTGGGTGTTGCAACCCCCTCAAGCGCAATTATCCTGGTATTGGCGCAACGCTTCCGGATTTCAATAAGGCGGGCGTATTCCGGCGAATTGTACCAGCCCATCAATGACGTCATGTCGGGGAACTCGATAATAACCAAACGGTGTGGCTCCCAATCACCCTCCAAAACCTTGGTCGCACCGCCACGACCTAGATATCTCCCACCATAACGCTCCTCGGTGGCTGGCACATCGCGCCGGTATTCCTCGAAGACGGCAGCATCCTTTATGTCTACATCCGCGATCAGATAGGCGGCCATTTGCGCTTCCTTCTCCTCGACGGCGCCCGATCGTTGCGCTCCGGTGCCGGGGTGGGGCCTGTCGGTTAAGACAACTCTCTTCTGCGCTTCAACCGGCATCCGCCAATGCGAAGTCAAAAGCCGGTTACAATCCACGGGTTGGAGTCGTACCCGAGGCGCGGCTCTGCCTTTGCGCCGCTATCTTCCGGTTTGGCGGTTCCGGTGAAACCGCAGTCCAGATTTGGAACGGGCTTCTTGGCTGACGGGTTGGTGGAACACAAGGCGGCGGCGTCACTGACCGCCACCTTCTTTTCCTTGGCAACAGCGACACCAGCCGTAGCGAAAACGACAGCCACGCAAAATACAGCCACTCTCATTTGAACCCCCATATTGCACCCGACAGATGGTCGGACATGACCTAGCGTCACCTTAATATTAGCACTACGAAATATATTATCTAGCCCCGTGCCATCAAAAGCAGGCTGAGTGCCAAGCTTGCATCGTGACCGCCAAAACCGGTGCCGATCTGGACACCAGCCGGCATGAGTCGCATTCTGCTCGTGGAGAAGGATGTGGATCGACAAAAAACAGGGGCTGATCAGGCCAAACGCTGGCGGGACCGGGCCCTGCGCAGTCGCCGCAGGCGTCTGTCACACAACATTGTGTCGTGGGCGCTGATCCTCATGGCGATAACCATTCTCGGTGGTCTGATCGCGCTCAAGGCGTACAAGTAAGCAGAGCCCCAGCGCGCGAGGCTATCAGGCCACAGCCTAGCCGCTGCCAAGCAGCGGCACGGTAACGGTTGTCGCGTAGTTGATCGGGAAGGAACTGAAGTAGGGGAAGTCGATGACGAAGGCATAGGCCGCGGTCAGATGCGCCATGCGGAAGCCGCCGCTCACGGGGTCGATGGCGATCGTGACGTTCACGTCTTTAAACCCCAAGGCCTGCAATTTCTGCGTGGCGATCGATTGAATGTCGGCCTGGGTCAGCGTGTTCTTAAGCTGCAGCGAGCGCGCTGACGTCTCCAGCGTATAGCGAACACTGGAGACCGAGTGCATCGACCAGCCAAAAGCGAAGATCCCGAACAGCAGCATGACGAGGAAGGGGGCGATCAGCGCGAACTCCAGCCCGGCCCCGCCCGATCGATCCTGCCGGAACGCGCTTACCCTAGCGGACACGGATCATCTCCTGGTGACCGATTACAGTGGAAGTGGCAAATGGGCCGAAGGCAATTGGCGGCACCCAGGTGGCCGATGCCTGGATCTGGACATAGACCGACGGCACCTTCGGCCCACTGCACAAGGTGGCAGCGTCGACCACGGCCGTCCCGCACATGTAAATCCGGCTTAGCGTGACCTGGCCGTCCTCCGGCCGATTCTCCCAGCTCGCAATGGCAACAGCCTTGGTCGCCGCATCATTGGTCGATCCGCTCATGACCAGGTTCGAGGCGGTCTTCACGCCGGCGCGCATCGAGAGCGAACTCGTTACGTAAGACCAGCCGTCCAGAATACCGAGCAGCACCAGGCACAGGATGGGCAGCACCATTGCGAATTCGACCGCCGCAACGCCCGCTTGATCGCTCAGGATCGGCACCGATCGGCGTTCCACGGAGGCTACTCTACCAGCGCCACGGACTGCGCCGCCGGAATGTCGCGCATCCCGAGGCTCTTGCAATCCTGGTTGACGGTCGCGCTGCCGGACCATTGAATTGTGTTGGCGACCACCTGGGTGCAGCCGCTGTTGCCCGAGAAGTTGCCGAGATAATTGACCTGTTGCTTAGGAAAATAGAGCGCGCCGGTCAAAAGCGAGTCCGCCGTGCCGTTGAAGGTGCTCTGGGCCGCGGTCCCCGTCCTGTCGCCATAAAACAGCACCCCGGAATAGGTGCCTGAAGTCGGCGCGCTGAGCTTCACGGAGGCGTTGCCGTTCATGCTGACGGTGTTGCTGCCTTGCATGAAGATGGTAACCCCGGTGCCCAAAATGACCGCACCCGCGTTGATCTTCAAATTGCCCTGCACGACATAGACGCCGGGAGACAGCGTGATGGTGCCGTTAAGGTTCATGCCACCGCAATAGGTCCCGGGCTGGATTGTCTGCGTCGTCTTGTTGCCGTTAATATTCTTGCACGGGTTGCTGGCCGCAGGCGTTGGCAGGTCGGCAAATGGATCGGCGGCAGGCAGTGCCTGGGTGATCGGGGCCTCGCAGACGGTGGTGACGGGATTGCTGAGGGAGACGCCGCCCGCCGATATCAGGCAATCCACCTGGAGGGCCGCCGAGCCCTGAAGCTTGATGGCGTCCGGGGCGTTCGAATTGGACATGATGACGCAGTGTGTGACCTTCACGCTGGTATTGCCGGAAAACAGTACAGCCTGTGGGGCGACCGGATCGAGCGCTTCCATGCAGGCCTTCGAGCCATCGATGATAAGTGCGACCGCCCTCGCCTGCTCGGGAACCGGGGTCTGCGTGAAGATCAAGGTGAACATCCGGTCGAGGTTTTGGCGGACTATGACCTCGACCGCTTTCTTCGCCGTGTTCGGTCCGGACGCCGGCGGCGTATTGACGACGATGGTGCCCGAGCCCAACCCGTTCGTCGCGGCCGACTGGGTCGCGGCCGCGACGATTGTCGGCTTGTTGGAACCCGAGATCTGTTCGAGCGCACCGGCATAGGCGGCGGCATCGGCCGTCGCCTGCAATTTCAGGCTGTTGTAGTACCAATAGGAGGTCTCGACACCGAAGCCTGCGCCGCCGACAACGACCGGCAAGGTCAGAGCAAAAATGGTGGCGACGTTAGCGCCCGTGCTCCGGCGCATGGCGTCCATTACAAGCCGAACACGGGTGAAGCTACTCAAGGCCATGGTTTAAATTAGAAAGCACGCATAGATGAACGAATGGCTAAAAAGTTCGTTGCATTTTTGAGCAGTGGTCCATTGGCTTCAAAAAAGAAGTGTTTCGCTGGCTGACCAACGCGCAAGCGCATCGATGTCTCAGAGTGGGCCACCCCTCAAGGCCGGCGGGAAATTGCCGGATTCGCAGCCGAGACCGCGCGAACAACGACCGGGTCTCCGAAAAACACACCGGAGTAAGTGTATTTACAAATTACTGATGCATGTGTGGAGGATGGAGGTTCAGGATTTGCTTCAAGCGGAAAGAATTGGCATCGACTCCGAGGCCGTATCAGCCAACATCTCTCGCTGCACGGCCAGGAAAAACCTGCGCACTTCATCGCCGGCTGCTGTTCTGTCCCTGCCGGATCCGACCACAAGATCGAGCAACTCCGACGCCTTGGCTCTCCAGAACGAGGTGGCGGTCTCGCCATGCAGGTTGCCGAGCTTGGCGGCAACCTCTCTAACCAAGAATACCTGACGGTCGATCGGGAATGCACGGACTTTTTCTGGGGACATCTTCCAAACCATGAGACTGACGCAACGAATCACCATCGCCAACAAGCAATGGCGTAGCCGGGAAGGTGGAAACGGAAGCTTAACGGCGCTGACGTAGGTGCTGCGGTCGTCGGGGACGAAAGGGCGCAGCCCTACGCTCACGACATCGCCGCGTGCGTTCAAACGCGATCGTTGACGTAGGAATCGGGGCAGGCGAAACGGGCGACGGCCCTCAGGCCTGGAGCGCCCTCGCCTCACCGCCGCGCTTGCGCGGCGTCATCATGTCCCTGGCCATCAGTCCACTGGCGCGGCAAAACGCCATGAACGCCCGGCAGGCATCCTCGGTCTTGACCACCTCCACCGTGGCGCCAAAGCAGGCGTTGAACGCTTTCTGATAGATCGGGCCCTGACGGCGCGCAGGCCAGTCCTGGAGAAAATCGAGCGCCTGTTCGACGCCATAGATCTCCTCGACTGGCAGACCGGATCCAGGCGCTATGCGCACCGGCACCTCGAATTGCAGTCTATCCATTTCCTGTCTCCCGAACGGCGTCGCCGAGGCAACGCCGTTCGTCGTCAAAAGTTGCTTTGACCGGCTTTTGGCTCAGAAATGTGTCGTCACTTGGGTCGCGGGCCGCCACATCGCGCCAAAGAAATCGCGCATCCGAGATCTGTCCTGGGTGCCATATGCTCACTGGTTCGCCGAATCCGTCTCCGCGTCGAAGGCCATGCGAATGGCGGTGATCAGTACAAATACCGTCGGCACGGCGAAGATGCCGCCGAGAACAAGGGCCGCCATCGCCGACAGGCCGAGCGTCTCGGCAACCGCCCAATAGACGGTTCCGATGCAGATGAGCGCCTGGACGGAGAGAAACATGGCAGCCGAGGCCGCGCGCGACAGGGTTTTGAAAGTCTTGATGCGTTGTTGCATTGAAATAATCCGGAAATGACGCGCCGCGCGACCGCTGCGCGGCCGACAGCCGCCGCACGATCACGACGCAACAGGAATAACGAATGAGGTAAAGGGTACGGTCCTGGACCGCTCAGGCCGTGATGGTCGGCGGTGCGCGCGGCTGATTGGTGCTCGCCCCGGGAACCGGAGCGGCCCCATATCCCGAAACCATCGCTCTTTGCGATGTCCGTTCGGCCCAAAGAAAAACAGCGTCGGGGACCGGAAGCGCGGGATGGCCGCCGGCGAACTTGACCAGGAGCGGACGGCCGGCACGAACTTCCAGCGCTTGCGCCTTGCCGGTGACACGCAGCAGCGCCGCCACCTCGCCCGACCGCTCGACACCGACACTGGCACCGCTTGGCGCAGACCCCGCAAAGCCTGACGCCGCCGGCAGGCCGAAGCACAGCATCGCCAGCAGCACCATGCCCATCAGGCATGAGCACGCTGCCGTCAGCGGCGCTTCAGGCCATCCGGTTTGCCTGGCCGCCGCGAAGGGACGCGATCTCGAAAACATCACCCGCCCTAACGCACCATGGCCAGAAAGGGAAGCAAACCGGGCAAAAACCGGCAAGACATCGCCCATGCGAGGCAAATATCCGGAAGCGCGCGGCCGCATCAGACAGTTCTTCCTTGAACCTTTTGCCCTCAAGTGCCAAATCTGGGGAAATTTTCACGCTGGCTCTCCTGCAGAGCCCTACCCGCTACACGGACAAAATGGTCACCTATCTCGACGCCGCCACGGCCCCGCTCAGAAATACCGGCCAGATCCGCCTCTATGGCGAGGACGGCTTTGCCGGCATGCGCAAGGCATGCGATCTCACCGCACGCTGCCTCGACGAGCTGGTGCCGATGGTCCAGCCCGGCGTCACCACCGAAGCAATAGACCGCTTCGTCTTCGAATTCGGCATGGACCACGGCGCGCTACCGGCGACGCTCAACTATCGCGGCTACACGAAATCGTCCTGCACCTCGATCAATCATGTCGTCTGCCATGGCATTCCCGACAACAAGCCGCTCAAGGATGGCGACATCGTCAACATCGACGTCACCTACATCCTCGACGGCTGGCACGGCGATTCCTCGCGCATGTATCCGGTCGGCACGATCAAGCGCGCCGCCGAGCGCCTGCTCGAAGTCACGCATGAATGCCTGATGCGCGGCATAGCGGCGGTCAGGCCCGGCGCTCGCACCGGCGCCATCGGCGCCGCCATCCAGACCTTTGCCGAAGGCGAGCGCTGCTCGGTGGTGCGCGACTTCTGCGGCCACGGCGTCGGCCAGCTTTTCCATGACGCACCGAACATCCTGCACTATGGCAGCGCCAATGAGGGCGTAGAGATGCGGCCTGGCATGATCTTCACCATCGAGCCGATGATCAATCTCGGCAGGCCGCATGTGAAGGTTCTGTCGGACGGCTGGACCGCGGTGACGCGCGACCGCTCGCTGTCGGCGCAGTACGAGCACACGATCGGCGTGACCGACACAGGGTGCGAGATTTTCACGCTGTCGCCCAAAAAGCTCGATCGCCCAGGCCTGCCGGCCTAGCGGCGCATCTACCCGGCAGGAGGCCGTCTATGCCGACTGCACGCCTGCGGCATTCGGCAGGTCGATGGTGACGACCAGTCCGCTGGGCTGGTTGTCCTCCAATTCGATCCTACCGCCGTGACCCTGGACGATGTCGGCAACGATCGACAGGCCCACACCGAAGCCATGCTTCGATGCAATACCGCGCGACGCATCTTCCTTGAAGAATGGTTCGAAAACACGGGCGCGTGCCGTCATCGGAATACCCGGCCCATCATCCCCTACCGTGATGCGCGCCGCCGTGCCGGTCGCCGTCAAGGCGACCGTGACATTGCCAGCGAATTTGACCCCGTTGTCGCAAAGATTGGCGATGGCACGCGCCAATGCATTGGGCTTGCACCAGCCCAGGAGCCGGTCCGGCCCGGAATATGAGACAGGAAATCCGACATCGGAGAATTCGGCGCAGACGGTTTGCAGAACGCTGGCAATGTCGGCGCGCTGCAGCTTCTCCGTCGAAACATCGTTGCGCAGATAGGTCAGGGTCTCGTCGATCAAGATTTCGATGTGCTGGACATCGGACAGGATTGCGGTTCGGATTGGGCCATCATCCATACGCTCGGCGCGAAGCCGCAGCCGCGTCAACGGCGTGCGCAGATCATGACTGACGCTGCGCAACATGCGCGTGCGATTTTCGATCATCGTGCGGATGCGCGTCCTCATCCTGTTCAGGGCGCGCGCCTAGCCCACCATTTCAATGGAACCGTGTTCGACGAAGAGCTGTTCGCCATTCTCGATCTCGGCCGAACCGACTGCTGCCGAGATGCGCTTCAATGGATCCGTCACGGCCCAAACCGCAAACAGCCAGATCAGCACGGGCAAGGCGACGAAAGCCATGAACCTGTAGAACGAGGCACGGACGAGGCCCGATGTCAGCCAGGAATCGGGCATGCCGAAATGGGCCAGGACGTCCTGCTGGTCCAGGTCGATGACAAACGCGTATCGGCCGCCGATCCTTAGCCAGCGTCCATCAACCGTCCCCCTGTCGATTCGCAAAAGCCATTCGACACTTCGCCATTGCAGATAGGACTGGGGAATGCCGCGTATCTGCTCCTTGGGCAATATCTCGAAATCAAAGCCGGCCCGCGTTGCTGTCGCCAGAATTGCCCCACGCGCCTCCGCCGGCGTTTCTTGCAACAAGGCAGCAACAACGGCCGCACGCCTTGCGTTATCTTCCGCGGCGGGAAGGTCGACGTTCTCCATGAAACTCTCGACGACCGAACCGACGAACATGATCACGATCACCGCGATGAAAATGATCGCCACAAACTGCCCACGCACGGACTGTGGCAAGAAACGGCGGATGAAACCCTTCATGCTTCCTCCACCGTCGCGGTGAAGATGTAGCCACCCAACCGAACGGTCCTCAAAAGCACCGGATCGCGCGCATCCTTTTCGATCTTCCTGCGGATTCGACTGATATGGACATCGACGCTACGCTCGATCGGCCCCGCGAGCCCGGCATGGGTTACGCCCAGAAGCTCCTCGCGAGAGAGAACCCGTCCTGCATTGCGACAAAACGCAAGCAACAGGTCGAATTCATGCGTCGTGGTCGTAACCCGCGCATTGTTGGGGTCATGCAATTGCCGTCGTATGGGATCGAGGCGCCAGCCGTTGAAACGAAGCACCTTCGACCAGTCCCGCTCGTCTGGAGTATAGGCTGTACGGCGCAGCAGCGCCCGTATCCTGGCCGTCAGTTCGCGCGCGCTGAACGGTTTCGTCACATAGTCGTCGGCGCCGATTTCCAGCCCGAAGATGCGGTCGATTTCCTCGCCGAGCGCGGTCAGCATCAGGATCGGAATGTTGGTTCCGGCACGAAGACGGCGGCAGATGTTGAGACCATTTTCGCCCGGCAGCATGACATCGAGCACGATGAGATCGAATTTCTGGTTGCGAAGCGCGGCATTCATCTGGACGCCGCTCTCGGCAATTTCCACGATCATGCCGTTGTCGGTGAGCGTCTCGCCCAGCATCCGTGCGATCTCAAGATCGTCTTCGACAATGAGGATGCGCGAACCTTGCCTTGCCGACCTGGATTCGGCGCTCAAATCGCTTTGGTGCCGTTGCTGTGCCATTCCGGAGTTTGTCTAGCCTGCATTTGGTGCCTGGGTAGGCGTCAGAACCGATATCCGACGAGAAGCATCCCTGAAGGCTGGATCTTTTCGACGACAACAGGACTGTCGGCAGCGTCACCCAAAAGAACACCGACCCCCGCTTCGCCGCGCACCATCCAGCTCTCGTCAAGCATATATGTGGCGGAAATCGAAAAATCGGCGTGCTTCAAACCGGCGCCGGCATCATAGCGCGCCAGCCCCGAGCGAGCCGATTGTTCGGGCGTGACGCCAAAATAGGCCTGCATGTAATTTTCGTCGGCAAAGACGGCGGACGCGCTGGCGCCGATCATCAACGATTGAGACAGAGGCCGGGTCACCTCGATCCCCACCCTGCCCTCCAGGCCATCGCTGCCGCCGATGGTCTTGTCCAGCTGCGCGAATATTTCGGCTGGACCGAACTTCGCCGCTGCCTTCGCGCCGACCGTCGCGCCCATGTCGACATCCCCCAAGCCGCGCAGATGGTCGGAGTCGTCTTCCTTGCGGCCCATCTCATAGCCAAGCCGCGCGCTGAACGCGAACGGTCCTTGTCCATAGACGGCGATGTTGGCACCTGTCGGATCGATCGTCACCGTGTCGAGGAATGTCGCCGTGACGAAAGGCACCGGCATGATCTTGAACTCATCGCTGCCCTCGTATTTGGGGACGATGATGGCCCCGCCGCCGAGCACGACATGCCAGTCGGCCAGCTTCTGTTCGAAACGCCCGAAACGGGAAGGCTCGGGCGGCAGGGTAAAATCATCGGAATTCACGGCAATGGCGTCTGCCGCCAGCGCGCCCTCCGAATGCGTCGAAAGCAGGATTGCCATGGCCGCGAGAGATGCCCGGCCGGCAAATAGTCCAGAGTCGATTTTGGCGAACATGCGCGCTCCAGTATAGCGAGGCCACGAGCCTCCGATGGCGCCAACATGTCAGGTGAAAGTGGCCGCATGCGTTAAGTGATGTTAAGTTTTGTTGCGCAATCGTGGTTTCATCTTGCCGTATAGGGAAGCCATAGACTGACAGCGGGAGCTGCCACGATCTGCCGTGGATCGTCTCGCGATCGGGGAACAGAACTGTTTCAATCCCGGCCAGAACAGTTCTAATGTCTGTGCTGGAGCAATGTAGGCGGTGTATGGGGAACACAAGCGACGACGACGAGCGGAGTTTCTTCTCCGAAGCGCCGATACGGCCTGCGGCGAAAGCCAAGGCGACGCTCGACGAAAAGCCGCATTACCTCGGCCATCGCGACCGCTTGCGCGAGCGCTTTGCCCTGGCGGGGCCGGATGCCCTGCCCGATTACGAACTTCTGGAACTTCTGCTCTTTCGCCTGATCCCTCGTGCCGACACCAAACCGGCGGCCAAGGCGCTGCTGGCACGCTTCGGCACGCTGGCCGAAGTGCTCGGGGCGCCGGTTGGCCTCCTGCAGGAAGTCAAGGGCATTGGCCCTGCGGTGGCGCTCGATCTCAAGATCGTCGCGGCAACCGCGCAGCGCATGGCGCGCGGAGAGGTGCAGAGTCGCGAAGTCCTCTCGTCCTGGACGCAGCTTCTTGCCTATTGCCGGTCGGTCATGGCCTTCGAGGCGCGCGAGCAGTTCCGCATCCTGTTCCTCGACAAGAAGAACGCGCTGATCGCCGACGAGGTTCAGCAGACAGGCACCGTCGACCATACGCCCGTCTACCCGCGCGAGGTGGTCAGGCGCGCCCTCGAACTCTCGGCCACCGCCATCATCCTGGTCCACAATCACCCGTCAGGCGACCCCACACCCTCACGAGCCGATATCGAAATGACGAAGGAGATCATCGAGGCGGGCAAGCGGCTGGGCATCGCGGTGCACGACCACATCATCATCGGGCGCAAGGGATACGCCAGCATGAAGGGCCTGTTGCTGATCTGACGGGCCGGGGGCATGCCACGACCGCCCGATCAAGCCCGGGCGATCGAATGAAGTGCAGGAAATTCGCTTGCACAATCTTTTGCCAAAAAATTTGAAAATTGTTCAATCTTGGAAAGAGGATCCCAGTATCCGCTATTTCTGGATTAATCTTCCAATCTAGAAGAATTCTCTCTTTGATTTTTAGAAGATAATTCCGTTGAGGCATCGCATTTTCGCTGCTACCGTTTTGAAACGCTTCAATTGGAACTCCGCCATTGCAACGCAAGCGCCCGACCATAGCGGATGTCGCACGAACCGCCGATGTCTCCATCGGCACGGTGTCGAACTTCATCAATGGAACGGCCAGCCTGAGGGAAGGCACGCGCGACCGCATCGAGAAGGCGGTTGCCGCGCTGATGTATCGGCCGAGCTCCTTTGCGCGCTCACTGCCGGGCCGCGCGCCACACAGGCCAAAGAACCTCGATCACCTGCCAAGACTTCTGGTCGCCGGCAGGGTGAGTGTCGACTTCCTGTGCCGCGTCGACGTGCTGCCGCATCGCGACGACCGGATCACCGCCAGCCACATCGACAAGGCGCTGGGTGGCCCCGCCGCCAATCTCGCGGTTGCCGCCGCCGGCATCGGAGCACCCTACGCGCTGGACGTTGAACTGGCGACAGCGGTTGGCCAGGATCCAGAGAGCGATTGGGCGCTCGGCGCGCTTTCGAAACTGGGTGTCCACGCCTTGCCGATCCGCAACACGCCCAACAACCGACTCTCCCAGGCGATCGTGATCATCGAGCGCAACGGCAGCCGGACGATCATCAGCGAACCGTTCGAGCTTGGCGAGGTCGACCTGACAGCCAATCTGGATATCCAGCCCGAGCAACGTCCGGCCTGCCTTCATATCGAAGGCTTTCACTACGAGACGATGACCGCCTCCATCGCGCGCTTTCATCACGCAGGCTGGAAGGTGAGCCTGCATTCGGCCGGCCTTCCCAAAAGCGCACGCACGCCGGAAACCTTCTCGCAGATGGTCAAACAGATCGATCTGACCTTCATCAACGATGTGATGATACGGGAGATCTTCGACTTTCGCAGCCGCATGGCGACGACGATCGAAGAGGTGCGGCTGATGCTGTCACGCATCAAACAACGGGGAACGGTCGTGCTCACCCTCGGCGAGTTCGGCGCCGTCGTTTTTCCGGCGAATGGCGGTCCGCAGATCGAGGTGCCGGCGCTGCCGGTCAATCGCGTCGACGCGACGGGCGCCGGCGACAGCTTTGCCGGCATCTTCCTTGCCCTTTGGCTGCATGGCGCGTCGCTGGGCGACGCCGCGCGCTACGCGGCGATCGGGGCGAGCCTGACGACAACGGTCGAAGGCGCGCAGGGTTACATCGCAGACTTTGCCACGCTGAAGGCTGCGGCCCTGGCGAACAATGCCGTGATGGCCAGTTGAAACAATGGCTTATCGACGTTTCGACCCGGCGCGGAAAACCGCATCAACCGACGAAATCAGGAGAGTATGATCATAGCGAAAACAAAAGTCCTTCTTGTCGGCGAAAGCTGGGTGAGTTCGGCGACCCACTACAAGGGGTTCGACCAGTTCGGCAGCGTCACCTTTCACCTGGGCGCAACACCCCTGGTGGACGCCTTGAAGGGCAGCGAATTCGATCTCGACTACATGCCCGCTCACGAGGCCGTCGAGAAGCTGCCTTTCACCATGGAAGGGCTGTCGCAATACAGGGCGATCATCCTGTCCGACATTGGCGCGAATTCGCTCCTGCTCCACCCCGATGTCTGGCTCCACGGCAAAACGGTTCCCAACCGGCTCAAGCTGCTGCGCGACTGGACGCTGGCCGGCGGCGGCCTGATCATGATCGGCGGCTATTTCAGCTTCCAGGGCATTGACGGCAAGGCGCGCTGGCATCGCACGGCGGTCGAGGAGGCGCTGCCGGTGACCTGCCTTCCCAACGATGACCGGCTCGAAATTCCGGAGGGCTTTCGTCCTGAGATCACTGGTTCCAGAGACCACCCGCTTTTTGCCGGCATCGAGGGCGAATGGCCGCTGCTGCTCGGTGCCAACGAGGTCATCGCCCGTGATCGCGACGATGTCGAGGTCCTGGCACGGCTGCCGCAGGACCAGGGCGGCCATCCCCTGCTGGTCACCGGGCGCCATGGCGAAGGGCGTACGCTGGTCTGGACGTCGGACATCGGTCCTCACTGGCTGCCGAACAGTTTTGTCGAATGGCCTGGCTACGCGAGGCTTTGGACCAACGTGCTGCGCTGGGTCAGCAACGCCTAGCGGTCCGCAATCGTCGGGGAACCCGTCATGACAGAGCCCTTTCTTGTCGCCAGAAACATCGCCAAGCGCTTCGGCGCTCTGACCGCGCTGGCAAATGTCGATCTGGAGATCCGCTCCGGCGAGGTGCTGGCGCTTCTCGGCGATAATGGCGCCGGCAAATCGACCTTCATCAAGATCCTGGCAGGCGCTCATCCGCCCAGTGGTGGGGAGCTTGTGATCGAGGGCAATCCGGTCGCCTTTCACTCGCCCAAGGATGCCGCGGCATCGGGGATCGCGACGATCTTTCAGGAACTGGCGCTTTCGGAGAACCTGTCGATCGCAGAAAACGTCTTTCTCGGCCGTGAATTGAAACGCTCCATTTTGGGCATTCCGTTCCTGAAGCGCAAAGAAATGCGCCAGCGCGTCGACGGCCTGCTGAAGGAGCTCGATGCTCATATTTCCGATCCAGAAGCGCCTGTTGGCAGTCTGTCGGGCGGGCAACGCCAGGCCGTCGCAATCTGCCGGGCGCTCAATCTGAATGCCAGGCTGGTCATCATGGATGAGCCGACTGCGGCCCTTGCCGTTGCCGAAACGCGCAAGGTCCTGGCGCTGACACGGCGGCTTGCCGCGCGCGGCTGTGCCGTTGTGCTCATCAGCCACAACATTTCCGAGGTCTTCGAGGTCGCCGACCGCATCGTGGTGTTCCGGCGCGGCCGCAAGGTGGCCGAACGGCTGGCTGCCGATACCGATCACGAGGAAGTCGTTTCGCTCATAACAGGCGCTCATCCCGACGTGCGGGCGCTTGAAAAAACAAACTGAAACGCACGTCATTTCCAGAGAGGTTCAAACACAATGCTTTCACAGTTCAAGAAAGTGCTCGCCGCATCCGCACTGTCACTCGCCATTGCAACCGCGGCGCATGCCGCGGACAAACACAAGGTCGCCTTCGTTCCGCAATTGATCGGCATCCCTTACTTCAACGCCATGGAAGCCGGCGGCAATCGCGCCGCCAAGGATCTCGGCGTCGATTTCATCTATTCCGGTCCCGTCGACACCAATCCGGTCGACCAGTTGCAGATCGTCCAGAACCTGATCGATCAGGGCGTCGAGGCGATCTCGGTCAGCGTCCTCGATGCCTCCAGCATCGCACCCGTGGTCGAGAGCGCCAAGGCGAAAGGCATCAAGCTGTTCACCAGTGACAGCGACGCGCCCGACAGCGGCCGCGCCGTCTATGTGGCGCAGGCGACCGACGAAGGCCTCGGCACAACCATTGTCGACGAACTCGTCAAGCGCGTCGGCGAGGACGCAACCATCGGCATCGTCTCCGGCGAGGCAACGGCGTCCAATCTCAACGCCTGGATCGGCTTCATGCAGAAGCAAGCCACCGCCAAATATCCGAAGCTGAAGCTGCTCGCGCCGCAATTCGCCGGCGGCACCGCCGAACGCGCCGCGCAAATATCAGGCGATCTGATGGCGGCCAACCCGGACATCAAGGCCATCATCGCCGTCGCCTCCTCGACATGCCCGGGCGTAGCCCAGGCCATCGAAACCGCAGGCAAGATCGGCTCGGTCATCGGTGCCGGCTATTGCAGCCCGAACACGGCACGGTCCTACCTGAAGAGCGGAGCCTTCGGCTTCACCGTGCTCTGGGATCCCGAGCAACTCGGCTATCTCACGGTCTGGGCCGGCAAACAGCTGATCGACGGCAAGAGCTTCGAAGCGGAAAACAAGGTCGCCGGCCTGGAAAAGCCAGTCACCTATGATGCCGCCAAGGGCATTTTGCTTCTCGGGCCGCCGGCTGTCTTCACCAAGGACAATGTCGACAAGTTCAACTTCTGAGCTCTGAGATGAACGTAGTGCGGCAGTTTGGAAACGGTGTCTTCTCCATGAACGGGCGGGAGTGGTCTCTGCTTGTCGCCTGTTTGCTGGCGATCGTCATCTTTTCTGTCGCATCGCCGCACTACGCGACATCAGGCAATGCAGCCACGGTCTTGCGCAACAGCGTCGAACTGCTGCTGATCGGCCTTGGCATGACCCTGCTGCTCGCCATGGGCGGCATCGATGTCTCGATCGGCATCGTCATGGGTCTGGCGGCGATCGCCATCGGGCGCGTGCTCGGCGCCGGCGGCAATCCGCTGCTGGCGCTCATTGCAGGCCCTTTGGTCGGTGCGCTGCTGGGATGCGTGACCGCCGCCGTCGTTGTCCTCGGCCGCGTTCCGGCAATTGTCGGTACACTCGGCCTGCTCGGTGTCTACCGCACCGCCGTCTTCGTACTTCTCGGAGGGCAATGGCTTTCGGGCCTGCCCTCGAGCCTTACAGATCTTCTTGCAACCAGCGTGCTCGGCGTCCCCGTCCCTGCCCTGGTGATTGCCGCTGCCTATCTGGCCGTCTGGCTGGCGCTGCGGCGAACCCCTTATGGGCTGCATCTGCTGGCGATCGGCAATTCGGAGGAAAAAGCGCGGCTTTCTGGCATCCCAGTGATCAAGATCCGCTTCACGACCTTCGTCATCAGCGGTGTGCTGACTGGCATTGCCGCCACGTTCTATGTCGCCACCTACCGCAATGTGGAGATGACGATCGGCAGCACGCTGGCGCTCGACGCCATTGCCGCGGTCATTCTTGGCGGCACCAGCATATTGGGCGGCAGATGCAGCCTGATCGGCACCGTGCTCGGCGTGCTTCTGCTTAGAATCCTGCAAAACGGTCTGCTGCTGATCGGTGTCCCCTCCCTTTGGCAGCCTGTCGTCACCGGCGTTCTCATCATCGGCGTGCTTGGCTTCGAAGCTGTTTGCAACCGATTGCCGCTCGGCAGATTTCAACGAGCCCGCGCATGAAAACGCTCCGCAACCTGCAGGGCCCGGCCCTTACCCTGGCTCTGCTCTGTATGCTTTGGCTGATCGTGATTGTCGGCCTGCTGGCGCTCAAGCCTTCTGTCTTCAATCTCGGTACCGTCACCACCATTCTTCAGTTCTCGACGATCCTTGCCCTGGTCGGCCTTGGACAAGGGTTGGTCATCATGGCCGGTGGCGCCGGCATCGACCTCTCGGTCGGCGGTGCGGTCTCGCTGTCCGCCATCGTCGCGATGCTTTGCCTCAAGCTGGGATTGCCGCCGGTCCTGCTGCCCGCCGTCTGCATCCTGGCCGGCGCGATGCTCGGTGCCTTGAACGGATGGCTGGTGAACGGGCTCGCGCTTCTCCCCTTCATCGCGACGCTCGGCACCTTCTTCGTCTATTCCGGCGCTGCACTTGCCATTACCGGCGGCGCGGCCCAAGCCGGCGTGCCCTCCTGGCTGCTTGTGTGGGGGCGCGGCGTCGTCATGGGCATTCCCCTGCCCTTTCTCACCCTTGCCATCCCCTGCTTTGCGCTAGCCGGTTTGGTGCTGCTCTCGACAGCGTGGGGGCGCTGGATCTACGCCATGGGCTTCAACGAACGCTCGGCCAGGCTGGTCGGTATTCCGGTCGATCGCGTTCGCTTGGTCCTCTACGCCTTGAGTGGCGCGCTCGCCGGCGCCGCGGGACTCGTCTCGATCGCCTGGCTCGGCAGCGGCAGGCCCAATATCGGCCAGAACCTCGAACTTGAATCGCTGACTGCCGCCATGCTCGGCGGCATCGCCATCACCGGCGGGCGCGGCGGCGTCGGCGGCGTGTTCGCGCCCGTCCTGCTGCTGGTCACGCTGAAGACCGGCCTTCTGCAATTGAACATCAACACGGTTTGGCAGGTGGGGATTGTCGGCGCCCTTCTGGTTTTTGTCCTTCTCGCCGACCGACTTTCCCAACGTTGGAGATCATGATGCCGTCCATGGAAGAGATCATTGCCGCGCGCGTCGAGGCAAGCGCTGACCGTATCGTCCAAACGCTGAGCGATCTCGTCGCCTTCCCCTCGATCGTGAAATCCGATCCAAAGGAGGCCGGCCCCGGCGAGCGTGATTGCCAGGTCTATCTGCAAAAGCGGATCGAGGCGCTAGGCTTCTCGACCGATCTATGGGACCCGGACGGCCCAGCACTCTACGAAAAATACAAGGGGCGGGCCGGCGCCAACAAAGGCAGGACGTTCGAAGGCCGGCCCAATCTCGGCGGTATCTTGAAGGGCACGGGCGGCGGTCGCTCCATCATGCTGACCGGCCATATCGATGTCGTCCCGCCCGGCGCCGCCGGGCACTGGACGACCGACCCGTTCCAGCCCGTCCTCAAGGACGGATTTCTACACGGCCGTGGTACGGTCGACATGAAAGGCGGCGTCGCCTGCATGCTGATGGCCGTCGAGATCCTGAGGGGACTCGACATTCCCCTGTCCGGAGACGTCGTCTTCACCACCGTCGTCGACGAGGAAATCGGCGGCATGGGGTCGCTGGCCATGGTCGATCGCGGCTTTCACGCCGACGCCGGCATCATGACCGAACCGACCGCGAACAGGATCGCACCGCTCTGTCACGGCATTCTGTGGGGGAAGATCATCATTGACGGCATAGGCGGGCATGCGGAGCTGACGCCCAATGCCTGGTATTCGAGCGGCCCGGTCGATGCCGTCCAGCTTTGCCGGCAGATCCTCGACGGCATCGACATCCTCAACCGGCGCTGGATGTTCGATCCCAGAAAGAACCATCCGTTGATGGACCTGCCCAACCAGATCATCGTCACCCAGATGAGCGCCGGCGAACATCCGTCCTCCATGGCAGGGCGCGGCGAGATCATCATCGACGCCCAGTATCTGCCAAGCGAGCATGACGAGTTCAAACTGGGCGGCAACGTCAAACGCGAAATCGAAGAGCACATCGCCAATGTCTGTCAGGCAGACCCATATCTGCGAAAGCACCCCGCCCGCGTCGAGTGGATCCTCGACGCCGACTGCGCCGAAATCCCGTCGGACAATCCCTTTGTCGGCGTCTTCCAGGAGGCCGTCAAAGAAGCCAATCTCTCGCCGGTCCTGAGTGGCTTTGGCGCGCACAGCGACATCGGCCTGCCGACCGGACTCGGCAACACGCCGACCGTCAATTTCGGTCCCGGCGACCCCGCGCAGGCGCATCAGCCGAACGAACGCGTTTCGGTGCGCGATCTCGTCGATTGCACCAAGGCAATTGCAATTGCCGTCGAAAAATGGTGCCGCTAGCGGGCAGACGATTGGCAGTGCGACAACGCAGCATAGGGGCCATGGCCCTTCGACAGGAGCCGCGGCTTCTGGTCATCGACCGGCGGCGGCACGCCCTCGAGTTCCCGCCATGCGGCAAGTGATCGATCTTTGCCGCACTGCAGGCATGGTTGCGCCCCTGCCTGGTGACGTCGTCGCGTTCTGACACCCGGCGAGCTTGCGCACGTGATTTGAGCTGAACGCCTGTGCAGCAAGCCGTGCCCGTTGCGTCCGTTCACGGCGGATCGGTGTTGCAGCTGCCGGCTACCTGGTTGACCGCTTCGCCGAACCCGGCGAGGTCGAAATCGGCCTCGCCGCGCCCCGCCAGCAGCCCGAACCGCCAGGAAAGCTGGAGCCGGTTCGCGGCGACAAGGCGCCTGATGCCGTCGGCTCCATCGCGCACCAGCATCCGGCCGCGCGGCCCGACCGACCAGCTTTCATCGAACTTGCTCTCCTGATCGACCGTGATCGACATGGTGATCTTGCGGCTGGCCGAAACAGCGTCGTTCAATTGCAGCCATTCAGTCCAATACGGCTCGCCGTTTGCCCGGCAGGCAATCGTCAGGATCGGGCTGTAGCTCAAGGCACCGCCGCCGGTGATCAGCTTGTTGGTGGCATAGAGCGAGGCCGTGACGAGGCCGTCTTCACTCGTGCCGAACCGCCAGTTGTCAGGCACCGTGCCGGCCTGGGCAATGCCGCAGACCGAAACAAGGATCAGCGCGATTACCGAAGCGTGTCCCAATTCGACGAACAGTCTCAACACGCCCTCCAACAACCAAGCGGCTTGCAATAGAAGCGCAGATAATGATCAAAGCTTGGTCGCCACAGGCCATCGCTCGCGAAGCATGGCGGCTGTTGCAGTTTGGCAACGAAAAAGGCCGCCTCGACGGCGGCCTTCCTGTTTCAGCGGAGCGCTGGTGTTATTCGGCGGCCTTCTTCTTCGGCGCGGCCTTCTTCTTGGGCTCTTCCGCGTCGTCGGCCTTCTTCGCGTCGGCCTTCTTGGCGGCGGCTTTCTTCGCCGGCTTCGCCTTGACGGCGGTCTCGTCCTCTTCGTCGTCGGCCATCAGCTCTTCCTTGCTGACCTTGACGTCGGTGACCGAAATCTGACCGAGCAGATGGTCGACCACCTTTTCCTCGAACATCGGTGCCCGCAGCGTGTTCAACGCTTCCGGGTTGTTGCGGTAGAACTCGAAGACTTCCTGCTGCTGATTGCCGGGATAGCGGCGCACCTGCTCGAACAGGCCGCGCTGCAGCTCTTCGTCCGATACGGTCACGCCGGCCTTCTCGCCGATTTCAGCCAGCACCAGGCCGAGGCGCACGCGGCGCTCGGCAAGCCGCAGATACTCGGCACGCGCCTCTTCTTCCGTCGTCTCTTCCTCGGCGAAGGTGCGTCCGGCTGCTTCCAAGTCACGATTGACCTGCGCCCAGATGTTGTTGAACTCGGCATCGACGAGCTTCGATGGCGCCTCGAACGAGTAGGACGCGTCGAGCTGGTCGAGCAGCTGGCGCTTGACCTTCTGGCGCGTCATGGCGCCGAACTGGTTCTCGATCTGGCCGCGTACGACGTCGCGCAGGCGCTCCAGCGACTCCAGGCCGAGGTTCTTGGCGGTCTCGTCGTTGATTTCCAGCGCGCCGGGCTGGGACACTTCCTTGACGGTGACGTCGAAGGTCGCTTCCTTGCCAGCCAGATGCGCGGCCTGGTAGTTTTCCGGGAAAGTCACGGTGACCTGCTTTTCGTCACCGGCCTTGGCGCCGACCAGCTGATCCTCGAAGCCGGGGATGAATTCCTTCGAACCCAACACCAGCGGCTGATCGGTGCCGGCGCCGCCATTGAAGGCCTCGCCGTCGATCTGGCCGACATAGTCGATGGTGACGCGGTCGCCATTGGCGGCCTTGCCGGTCTTCGGCTCATAGCTGCGCGCCGATTCGGCAACGCGCTGAACCTGCTCGTCGATCTCGGTATCCGGAACGTCGAACACCTGGCGTGTCACCTTGATGTCGGAAAAGTCCTTGATCTCGATCGCCGGGATGATCTCGTAGTTGAGGCGGAATTCGAAGTCGGCGCCGCCGGCCAGGATCTTCTCGGCTTCCTTCTCATCCTCGGTCATGATGACTTCGGGCTGCATGGCAGCCTTTTCACCACGCCCGGTAATGATCGAACGGGTCGAATCGTTGAGGATTTCGTTGACCACTTCGGCCATGAACGACTTGCCGTAAACCTTGCGCAGGTGCTGCACCGGCACCTTGCCGGGACGGAAGCCGTTGATGCGGACCTTGTTGCGGGCATCCGAAAGCCGCGCCATCAGCTTGGCTTCCATGTCACCGGCCGGCACGGTGATCTTGATCTCTCGCTTGAGACCGGAGTTGAGCGTTTCGGTGACCTGCATCGTAAAACCTTTGTTTTCACCAATGAGACTGCCACGGCCTCTGCCGTCCACAGCCTGCCGGTATATTCTTGCCGGGAATGGCTTTTGGTACGGAACCTGGCGATTTGACCGAAAACCCGGCTCAAACTCTCCCAAACTGCGTTCCAAAATGTGAATAAGTTCTTGTTTTTCCTACTTCTTATCACATTCTGCAGAAGCGGATCGTCGCGTCCCGTCACATTTGACACGCCTTTTGTCACAGGCGAGGCCAATTTTCAACAGTCTTCGCATTCCGGCGAATAACCAGCATTCGGGCCTGACCACATCTTGTCGCTGACCCACATCTTGTCTCTGACATTGACAGAATGATGGCCACATGGGATTGCCGGTCCATGCGGATGTGGCGGAACTGGTAGACGCCCTGGATTTAGGTTCCAGTGCCGAAAGGCGTGGGGGTTCGAGTCCCTTCATCCGCACCACCCTCGCTCTGCGAGCTTCGGGTGGCGGCCACCGAAGCTCGGTTCAGGCAGCGATCGGATTGAGCTTCAGATGCTGGATCAGAATAATGGTCTTGGCGTCGAGGATACGGCCATCGGCGATGCCGGCCAGGGCCTCGTCGAGCGGCATTTCCAGGACCTCGATGTCCTCGCCCTCTTCTTGCGCGCCGCCGCCGGCCGAGATGCGGTCGGCGGGTGAATAACGGGCGATGAAAAACCAGAGACGTTCGGTGACGCTGCCGGGGCTCATATAGGGCGAAAACAGCCGCTCGACGTTCTGCAGCCGGTAGCCGAGTTCTTCCTCCGCCTCCTTTCGGATGCAGGTTTCGGGATCGTTTTCGTCCAACAGGCCGGCACAGGCCTCGATCAGCGGCTCGCGGTGGCCGGTGACGTAGGCGGGATAGCGGAACTGGCGCACCAGAAGCACGGTCGAACGCAAGGGGTCGTAAGGCAGGATCACCGCGCCATCGCCGCGATCATAGGTCTGGCGGATTTGCGTCTCCCACTGACCGTCGCGCCGACGGTAGTCGAGAACGGTCTTCTTCAGGACGGCCCAGTCGTCGGAGAGGATTTCCTCCGAACGGACGCGAATACGATCTTCCATCGTGGTCTCCATGCAAAAGCGCGTCGCGCTTTATGCTCCTGTTTTATGCGTGTCGTTCTCCCAAACCGGGGCCACTTTTGGGCGCCATGCATTGCCGAGGCCTATCCGCGAACCGGCATTTCGGCAATCCCGTCAGTGATTGGTCCAGAACCCCTTTCACCGCCTCGTGTCTGGCGCAGGCGCCATCGGTCGCCTAAATAGCTGCGAACGCTCCCGGAGTTTCTCATGACATCGTCGCTTTTCCAGTCGATCACCCTCGACGGCCTCACCTTTCCCAACCGCATCGCCGTCGCGCCGATGTGCCAGTATTCCGCCGACGACGGCTCGGCCAGTGACTGGCATCTCCATCACTGGATGAATCTCGCAATGTCCGGTGCCGGCATGGTCACAGTCGAGATGACCGATGTCGAGCGGCGCGGGCGTATTACCCATGGCTGCCTCGGCCTTTATTCCGAAGACAATGAAGCCGCCGCCCGCCGCGCACTGAACGCCGCACGACGCGTCGCCGCACCCGGCACGAAATTCGGCTCCCAACTCGCCCATGCCGGCCGCAAGGCTTCGAACCGCAAGCCGTGGGAAGGCGGCGGGCCACTGCAGCCAAACGAGGATCCCTGGCAGACCGTTTCCGCCTCGGCCATCCCCTACGACACCGGCTGGAACGTGCCGCACGCACTGGAGGACGAGGAGATCCTGCAGCTCATCGAACGCTTCGCCGAAGCCGCAAGGCGGGCCGAACTCGCCGGCTTCGATTTCATCGAACTGCACGCCGCGCATGGCTATTTGATCTTCCAGTTCCTGTCGCCCTTGTCCAACCAGCGCACGGACCGCTGGGGCGGCTCGCTGGAAAACCGCATGCGTCTTGCCGTCGAAATCGCCAAGGCGGTGCGCAAGGCTACGCCAAAGCTGATGCTCGGCGCGCGGCTGTCGGTGATGGATTGGGTCGATGGCGGCTTCGACGTGGCGGACGCGATCGAAGTGGCCAAAGCGCTCAAGGACGAGGGCGTTGCCTATCTCTGCTGCTCGAGCGGCGGCAATTCGCCGTTGCAGAAATTGCCCACCGGCCCCGGCTATCAGGTGCATCTGGCGGAGGCGGTGCGCAAGGGTGCTGATATTCCGACCCGTGCCGTCGGCCTGATCGACGACCCCAAGCAGGCCGAAGCGATCCTCACCGAGGGCCGCGCCGACATGGTGGCGCTGGCGCGGGCCTTCCTGGCTGATCCGCGCTGGGGATGGCGTGCGGCGGCGACATTCAGCGAAACGATCCACCCGGCGCCGCAGCTTGCCCGTTCGGTGACCACGATGCAGCACTGGATGAAGGCGGTGGGCTGAACGGTCCGCTCTCCCGACACGCGCCCTCCTGTCTCCAGACAGCTTGACGGTGCTTCGCAGCTATTCCGTCCGCAAGCTGTTGGGTGGGACGAGGCTGCGGCGGGCGTGGCCGGGCGTGGGAGAAAACTGTTCAGGGCATGCTTGCCGGTTGCGGCGCTGACCGCAGGTGTAGAACCTTCAAACAGCCTCTGAGACGTTTGGGCGCAGGCTGACGGCCATGGTTGCAACCAATTTGGCTGCTTTGCGTTGCGGCCATGATGGACAACAAACTTTTTGAAGTGCCGGTCGTCGTCGAACTTGGCCACGTCGGCAAATATCGCCACATCCGCAGCGCCCAGGAGGCCGCGGAGTGCCTGATGACGGTGTGGCCGCTCAATCGCGGCCCGCGCCATCGTGATGCCCTCGACACTTGCCTCAAAGTGCTGGAAGGTTATCGTTCGACAGCAGATGCGCGCCGGGCGCTGATTGAAGCCGCCAAGGAATCGGAAGTGCTGGTGCCCGACGACAGACTGCCCGACGACCGGCTGCATTGAGCAGACGGACCTTTCAACCGGAGGTTTTCCATGGCGAAGCTGACTTACAAGATCGTCGAGCATGACGGCGGCTGGGCCTACAAGGTCGGAGCGACCTTTTCCGAGACGTTCCCCACGCATCAGGACGCATTGCGCGCAGCCGAAATCGCCTCGGCCGAGCAGCAGGTCGCCGGAGCGACCGACGGCATCCAGTATGAGGACGCCGAAGGCAAATGGCACGAGGAACTGGCCGACGGCCGCGACCGGCCGCAGACAGAAGTCTCAGATTAATTCCGGTATAGCGCTTGATGTTGAGCGGTCCGATAGGGCGCCGACCGCAGCGCCGTCCGGAGAAAGGACGCGCCAGCGGCCAGCGGCTGTCCTTGCGGACTAGCCCTCGAACATGGCTTTCCAGAAAGTCGGTATCCGCTTTTCGGAAATCGCGTTCTGACTATTTGCCGCAATACTGATCGTTGACGTTTTGCCCTGCGTTTGCGTCCGGGCCTGGCGTGTTGTGGGCACATGGGCCTATTGCGCCGGTATTGCCTTGGGTGTTCAACCCGGAGCCGTCACTGATGCTTCCCGTGGTATAGGGGTCGACAGTTGTCTGGTCGCTGTTGCCGAACAGCCACCAGTCACGATTGTTGGAATACCTGTCGTCCAATGACTGCGCCATCGCCGATGTTGCGAGACCGATCGTCAGAACAGATGCTGCGAGAATTTTTGTAACCATTGAATCACTCCGTATCTTAGCCGCCTTGGTGCGACACTCATAAAACCCGGTAGTCAGCCGAATGGTTCCTTGAAATTGTCGTGAAGCTCAGTTGAGGCCCTGACCAGCAAAGCCCGGCCGGCGATGGCTCGATGAATGCGGCGGTTCGCTCCGGGATCACGAATTGCGGCATGTGCCCTATTCCCTCGACCAGTTCGAACCTAGATCCTTGACCTCGCCTTGGCGGCGCGAAGATGACATTGCGGCCACCGTCGCGCCGCGCTATCTCAGACCACTCGCCTTCCCAGGCCACTCGCCTTGCCGGAGCCTTCCATGCCTGAAATCGTGACCGCCGCCATGCTCGTCATCGGCGATGAGATTCTGTCCGGCCGCACCAAGGACAAGAACATCGGCCATCTCGCCGACATCATGACGGCGATCGGCATCGACCTGAAGGAAGTGCGCATCGTCCCTGACGAGGAAGACGAGATCATCGCCGCGGTGAACGCCGTGCGCGCCCGCTACACCTATGTGTTCACCACCGGCGGCATCGGCCCGACGCATGACGACATCACGGCCGATTCCATTTCCAAGGCTTTTGGCGTGCCTTGCGAATACGATGCCAAGGCCTATGCGATGCTGGAGGCGAGCTATGCCGCGCGCGGCATCGAATACACGCAGGCCCGCAAGCGCATGGCACGGATGCCGCGCGGCGCCGATCTCATCGACAATCCGGTGTCGGTCGCGCCTGGCTTCCGCATCGGCAACGTCCACGTCATGGCCGGCGTGCCATCGATTTTCCAAGCCATGCTCGACAATGTCGTGCCGACGCTGAAGGCCGGCACGAAGATGCTGTCGGCGACCGTGCCCTGCCCGTTCGGCGAAGGCCTCATCGGCGGGCCGCTGGGTGATATCCAGAAAGCGCATCCCGATACGATCATCGGCTCCTACCCGAAATATGGCGATGGCAAGTTCTGGACCGAGTTGGTCGTGCGTGCCCGCAGCCAGGAGGCGCTGGACGCCGCCCGCGCCGATGTCGAGGCAATGGTCGCGGGGTTCGCCGACAATCCCGGCTGATCTGAGCCAGACCGGAACCAAGCACGACGCTGCAACGTTTCCCCGGCACGAGTTCGCTAGCTCGTAGATTGAGGGATCATCATGCGATTCAAAACCATCGTCGCCATTCTGCAGAACGAGCAGGACGCCGAGCGCGTGCTCGACTGCGCCATTCCGCTCGCCACCCGGTTTCAGAGCCATCTGGTCGGCATCCACGCCGAAACGCTTCCCGTGCCCTACACCTCCGCCACAGGCTTTCCCGACACCGAATTCCTGCAGGTTTCGGCAGATATGAACCGGGAACGGGCCGAGAAGTTGAGGACGCTGTTTCTCAGGCATATCGAGGATTCCGGTCTTTCCTTCGAGTGGCGAAGCCTGGAAAGCTTTTCGGGTGACAGCGCGCTGACCGGGATTTCGAGCGTGCGGGCCGCCGACCTGATCATAGCGGCGCAGCGCGAAACGGGCGGCGATTCCAGTGCGGACGTAGACACGCTGGTCTACGATGCCGGCCGGCCGGTGCTGGTGGTGCCGCACGAGGGTCCGCTGATCACCACCTTCAAACGCGTCTTGCTCGCCTGGAACGGAAGCAAGGAAGCGGCACGCGCCGCCTTCGACGCGCTGCCCTTCATCATCGAAGCCGAGAAGACCGACATATTGGTTATCGACCCTCCTGAAACGCTCGACGACAGCCCGGAGGCCGCCGGCGCCGAAATCGCGTCGGCGCTATCGCGCCACGGCGCCACCGTCAGCGTCTCGGTGCAGCAGTCGGGCGGCAGTTCGGTCGATGACATCATCCAGACCAGGATCGCGGAAACCGGCGCCGATCTGCTGGTGCTCGGCGCCTACAGCCACTCATGGCTGCGTCAGCTTCTGTTCGGCGGCGTGACGCGCAGCGTGCTGCGCACCGCGCCGGTGGCAGCCTTCCTGTCGCGGTAGGTCCACAGCGATCGCTGGCCCTTGCCTTTGCCAAGGCCCTTACTCTTGCCAAGATGGGGGCTTTCCAGCTAATTCCGCGCGCATTCCCCTGTTTTCCTGCGCGCGATCCCCGCGTGCTGTGGAGTGCGCGACATGTCCCTTCCCGAAAAAGCCTTTCCGGTCTCCTGGGACCAGTTCCATCGCGACGCCCGGGCGCTCGCCTGGCGGCTTGCCGGCGCCAACAAGGGACAATGGAAAGCGATCGTCTGCATCACGCGAGGCGGGCTGGTCCCCGCGGCGATCATCTCGCGTGAACTCGGCATCCGCGTCATCGAGACGGTCTGCGTCGCCTCCTATCACGACTATACCAGCCAGGGGCAGCTGCAGGTCCTCAAGGAGATCACCCCTGCCCTGCTCGCCGAAGACGGCGCCGGCGTGCTGATCATCGATGACCTGACCGACACCGGCAAGACGGCGGGCATCGTGCGCGCGATGATGCCCAAGGCGCATTTCGCCACCGTCTACGCCAAGCCGAAAGGCCGGCCGCTGGTCGATACTTTCGTCACCGAAGTCAGCCAGGACACCTGGATCTATTTCCCGTGGGACATGGGCTTCACCTACCAGAAGCCGATCGCCGACGACCACGCGGGCTGATTCGAACTACCTGCCTGTTACAGACCGGCAGCTTGCACTGGGGATGATTTGCTTTCGCAAACAGGTCCGGCAGGGCCGGATATTTTGTGAAATCGACGTCTATCGGCGGAAATCGGCCAGGCGAATGAAATTTTTTACTTTTATTGCCGACAATTAGCCGTAAGATTCGTGAGACGGCAAACGATTCCGGAGGCTGGGGCTAGCTTCTTCGATGTTGACGAGGCCAACGACACACAATCATCTGGCCGAAAGGGTCCGACGGCTCTTCGGCACGGCGCCGTGCCGCCTGCAGGTTGCCGCCCTGCCCTGGCGCGACACGGGAGACGGCGTCGAGATCATGCTGATCACCAGCCGCGATACGGGTCGATGGGTGTTGCCCAAGGGCTGGCCCGAGGCCAGGGAGCCGCTCTGCGAGGCCGCGGCGCGCGAAGCCGGCGAGGAGGCCGGGCTGCGCGGTCGTGTCTCTCATCTTGAAGCCGGCCGTTACTTCTACGCCAAGGTACTGGCTTCCGGCGAAGAAGTGCCGTGCGAGGTCCTGGTGTTTCCGCTGCATGTCGACAAAGTCGCGGACCGCTGGAAGGAAAAACACTCACGCACCCGCAAATGGGTCCGCGCAAGCGAAGCGGTGCGCATGGTCAACGAACCCGACCTTTGCCAGATCATCGCCTATTTCTGCGCCGACCCGCACAGCTTCTCCTGACGGGCGGCCACACCGCGCTCTTTGCAAAACGGGACTGGCTTGCAAGGGCTGGACATGCGTTGGCGCGTATCGACATGAATGCTTTGCTAAGGAATCAAGGATAGGATTCGGCAGCTCTGGTATTTTTGATCGATGGCGAATCCCGCAAATCCAATTCCAAACGAGTCCGACGAGCCCCAGCGCGAGCGTCGTCCGCGCGTGCTCAAGGGCGGGTCGATCATCACCGGAATTTCGAATTCGGAAGTGGGCTGCACGCTGCGCAATCAGCACGACGGCGGCGCCGAACTGAAGATACCGCTCGAAGCCCGGGTCCCAGATCGCTTCCTTCTCTATGTGCCGCTCGACGGCATTGCCTATCGTTGCGAGGTCCGCTGGCGACGCAACGACCGTATCGGGGTGCAGTTCACCGGCACCGAGCCAAAACCCCGGCTGCATTACGGCTGACGCCCGGGCAAGCTTGCGCGCGGAAAATCGTGATCCGCGCCTGCATTCTATCCCCGTTATCCACATATGTGACACACAAGATGTTGGGGTCACAAAAGCTACGCAAACGAATCCTTGACGGCGCAAAACGAGTCGCCTTTTATAGGCCATGTGCTCCTGTTGAGAGTGCGACCGGAAAGTTCTGAGCCCGGTCTTTTTTCCCGGACTATGTGCGTTTTTGCTCGCATTTCCGCCTGTTTACGAGGCCGGCGGAAGCGTTGGGATTGTGGGGCGGTTGGGACGATAGGGACAATTGTCGGGCTTGAATAAATTGTCTGTTAATACTATATTTAGTGTTTGCAGGTAGGTTCGACGCTAGATAGTGTGAATTTCCCTCGATCGAGGGAATCGGAAAAAATCAGTTTTGAGGGACCCGCGGGTTCGTCGGCGCGTTGGACAGATACTTCGCAAGGAGTTTGACCAGCAGGGCCGGCGGAGACCGCGAAAATGGAGAGCCGGTCGTTTCGAACGCCCGGCAGACGGCGGACATGCGCGTTTCGCATCGGGGGCAGAAATCCCTTGGGAAAAGCGCTATATATAGACAAAAGGGACCGGACCAATGCGCATCGAGCGTCGTTTCACCAAGCCAGGACAATCTGCCTATGCGGAGATCGAATTCCGCAAGGCGCTTTCGGAGATCAAGAATCCGGATGGTTCGGTGGTGTTCCGCTTGGACAATATCGACGTGCCGGCGCAGTTCTCCCAGGTTGCAGCCGATATCCTGGCGCAGAAATATTTCCGCAAGGCCGGTGTCCCCGCACGCCTTAAGAAGATCGAGGAGAACGACGTCCCCTCCTTCCTGTGGCGCTCCGTCGCCGATGAGGCGGAACTGGCGAAGCTGCCGGAAGCCGAGCGCTACGGTTCCGAGATCGACGCCCGCCAGGTCTTCGACCGGCTTGCCGGCACCTGGACTTACTGGGGCTGGAAAGGCGGCTACTTCAAGGGGTCGGAGGAAGACGCGCGCGCCTTCCGCGACGAGCTTGCCTACATGCTGGCCACCCAGCGCGTCGCGCCGAACTCGCCGCAATGGTTCAACACCGGCCTGCACTGGGCCTATGGCATTGACGGCCCGAGCCAGGGCCACTTCTATGTCGACCCGTTCACCGGCAAGCTGACCAAGTCGAAATCCTCCTACGAGCATCCGCAGCCGCATGCCTGCTTCATCCAGGGCGTACAGGACGACCTCGTCAACGAGGGCGGCATCATGGACCTGTGGGTGCGTGAAGCGCGCCTGTTCAAATACGGCTCCGGCACCGGCTCCAACTTCTCGCTGCTGCGCGGCGAAGGCGAAAAACTGTCCGGCGGCGGCCGCTCGTCGGGCCTGATGAGCTTCCTCAAGATCGGCGACCGTGCGGCGGGTGCCATCAAGTCGGGCGGCACCACGCGCCGCGCCGCCAAAATGGTCATCGTCGACGCCGACCACCCCGATATCGAGGAATTCATCGACTGGAAGGTCAATGAAGAGCAGAAGGTCGCCTCGCTGGTGACCGGCTCGAAGATCGTCAAGAAGCATCTCGAAGCGATCATGAAGGCCTGCGTCAACTGCGAAGGCAATGGCGACGACTGCTTCGACCCGTCGATCAACTCCGCGCTGAAGCGCGAGATCAAGGCGGCCAAGAAGTCGGCCGTGCCGGAGAACTACATCTACCGCGTCATCCAGTTCGCCAAGCAGGGCTATAGCTCGATGTCGTTCAAGACCTACGACACCGACTGGGATTCGGATGCCTACCTCACGGTTTCGGGCCAGAACTCCAACAATTCGGTGTCGCTGAAGGACAATTTCCTGCGCGCCGTCGAGGACGATGCCGACTGGCACCTGACCGCCCGCAAGGACGGCAAGGTGTTGAAGACGCTGAAGGCCAGGGATCTCTGGGAAAAGATCGGTTACGCCGCCTGGGCGTCGGCCGATCCGGGCCTGCATTTCAACACCACGATGAACGACTGGCACACCTGCGCATCGGCCGGTGCGATCCGGGCGTCGAACCCGTGCTCGGAGTACATGTTCCTCGACGACACGGCCTGCAACCTCGCCTCGATCAATCTGCTGCCCTACCGCAACGCTGACGGCACGATCGACATCGCAGCCTACGAGCACACGGTGCGGCTGTGGACCATCGTTCTCGAAATCTCGGTCATGATGGCGCAGTTCCCGTCGAAGGAGATCGCCAAGCAGTCCTACGAATACCGCACGCTCGGCCTCGGCTATGCCAATATCGGCGGCCTGCTGATGACGTCGGGCATTCCCTACGACTCCGATGAAGGCCGCGCGATCTGCGCCGCACTCACCGCGATCATGACCGGCATGGCCTATGCCACCTCGGCCGAGATGGCCGGCGAGCTCGGCGCCTTCGCCGACTACGACCGCAATGCGCAGAACATGCTGCGCGTCATGCGCAACCATCGCCGTGCCGCCTATGGCGAGAAGCAGGGCTACGAGAAGCTCGCCGTCAATCCGGTGCCGCTGGTCGCTTCCGACCTGAAGCAGCAGGACCTTGCTACCCACGCTAAGGCCGCCTGGGACCGCGCCATCGAACTCGGCGAGGAGCATGGCTACCGCAACGCGCAGGCGACCGTGATTGCGCCGACCGGCACGATCGGCCTGGTCATGGATTGCGACACCACCGGCATCGAGCCCGACTTCGCGCTGGTGAAGTTCAAGAAGCTCGCCGGCGGCGGCTATTTCAAGATCATCAACCGCGCCGTGCCGGAAGCGCTGCGCACGCTTGGCTACTCCGAAGCCCAGATCGCCGAGATGGAGGCCTATGCGGTCGGCCACGGCAACCTCAACCAGGCGCCCGCCATCAACCCCGGCGCGCTCAAGGCCAAGGGCTTCACCGACGACAAGATCGCGGCGCTCAATGCGGCGCTGAAATCGGCCTTCGACATCAAGTTCGTCTTCAACCAGTGGACGCTCGGCGGCGACTGGGTGAAGGAGAATTTCGGCTTCACCGACGAGCAGCTCAACGATTTCTCGTTCGAGATCCTGCCGGCGCTCGGCTTCTCCCGCAAAGACATCGAGGCCGCCAACATTCATGTCTGCGGTGCGATGACGCTGGAAGGCGCACCGTTCCTCAAGGCCGAACACCTGGCGGTGTTCGATTGCGCCAGCCCGTGCGGCAAGATCGGCAAGCGCTCGCTGTCCATCAACAGCCACATCCAGATGATGGCGGCGGCACAGCCCTTCATTTCCGGCGCCATCTCGAAGACCATCAACATGCCCAACGATGCGACGGTGGAAGACGCCAAGGGCGCCTACATGCTGTCGTGGAAGCTGGCGCTGAAGGCCAACGCGCTCTACCGCGACGGCTCGAAGCTGTCGCAGCCGCTCAATTCCTCGCTGCTCGCCGATGGCGAGGACGACGAGGATGATGCCGTCGAGCAGCTGCTCGCCGCACCTGCGGCGGCGCGCGCGGCGCAGATCACCGAGCGGATCGTCGAACGCATCATCGAGCGCGTGTCGCGCGAGCAGGAAAAGCTGCCCGGCCGCCGCAAGGGTTACACGCAGAAGGCCAAGATCGGTGGCAACACCATCTTCCTGCGCACCGGCGAATATGACGATGGCCGTCTCGGCGAGATCTTCATCGACATGAACAAGGAAGGCGCGACCTTGCGTGGCCTTCTCAACAACTTCGCCATCGCCATCTCGCTCGGCCTGCAATATGGCGTGCCGCTCGACGAATATGTGCACGCCTTCACCTTCACCAAGTTCGAGCCGGCCGGCATGGTGCAGGGCAATGACGCCATCAAGAGCGCGACGTCGATCCTCGACTACGTGTTCCGCGAGCTGGCGATCTCCTATCTCGGCCGCAACGACCTCGCCCATGTTGACCAGTCGGACTTTTCCAACACCGCACTTGGCCGCGGCATCAGCGAAGGCAAGACCGATGCGGTCTCCAAGGGCCTGACCCGTGGCGCCTCGCCGGTAAAGCTGGTATCGCGTGTCAGCGGCAACGATCCGAAAGGCTTTGCGGCCCCCTCGGGCGCCCCTGCCCGCTCAGTGCCGACCGCCTTCTCCGGCTCCAACGTGCTGGCCCTGAAACCGGCCAGCGACGAAGCGGTCGCCTACAAGCGCGACTATGAGGAGCGGGCGAAGGAACTGGCCGAGGACATCGCCTTCGAGGAAGCGGCTGCATCCGACGCCACCGCGGGATTGTTCACCGACGCCGCGGCCGTTGAGGCGGCCGAGGCGAAGAAACTCGCCAACGACCGCCGCGCCAAATCGCTGCTCCAGGGCTACACCGGAAATTCCTGCTCCGAGTGCCAGAATTTTACCATGGTGCGGAATGGGACTTGTGAGAAGTGCGATACGTGCGGCTCGACGAGCGGGTGCAGCTGAGGTCTAGTGCCACCTCGGCTTACAGTTCGCGAGATCATTCGCCTGCTGGAGGCCGACGGCTGGTATCTGGTTGCAACCAAGGGCAGCCATCGCCAATATAAGCATGAAGTCAAAGCCGGCCGCGTCACCGTGGCTGGCAAGCCGTCTGAAGAGGTTGCACAGGGAACACTGAACAGCATCCTCAAGCAGTCAGGTTTGAAGGAGTGATGACATGCGTTACGCGGTGGTGATTGAAAAAGCAGGAAGTAATTTCTCTGCCTATGTGCCGGACCTACCCGGCTGCATCGCGACAGGTGCCACTGTGCCTGAAGTGGAAACCGAGATTCGCGATGCAATACGCTTGCACATCGAAGGTTTGCGAGCCGATGGGCTGGATGTGCCCAAGGGTGTCAGCCTCGCGGAATACGTAGAGGCGTAGAAGGCAATTCACTCAATCGGATCAGGCTCTGATCCCGCCTGCTATCTCTACGGCAACACCTCCAGCGTCTGCTCTTCCTGCCCTATCCGCACGAACAGCACCTTGCGCCCCTCACCCGTGGGCACCTCGAAATACTGGATGCCGTCAGGCATTTCGCCGCAGGGCGGCTCGGGGATCTCATTGAGGTCGGCTACTGCTTTCAGTTCTTTCGCGTGGGCGGCGTCGGGGCTGAATGTGTAGCGTTTGACGGCGGCAGGCGCGGCGCCCTCGGTGTAAGGCGTCGGAGTCGATAACTTGTTTGCATCTGGCCATGCCTTCGGCCTGCCCAGATCAAAGCCTCTCAGCATGCCATCTCAGATGGTCGTCCATGAAGCTGGAGATGAAAAGATACGAGTGATCGTATCCATCCTGCATCCGCAGCTTCAGCGGAATACCTGCTTTGGCGCAGGCCGTCTCAAGCAGCCAAGGCATCAGCCCGTCGTCAAGAAATCCGTCCGACGTTCCCTGATCCACCAAAAATTCGGGGAAACGGTATCCGTCCTCGATGAGCGACGTCGCGTCGCAGGTTCGCCACGAGGCCTCATCGTCGCCGAGATACTTCTCAAAAGCCGGTCTCGACCAGCCGGCGGTGCTTGGCTGGGCGATCGGGGCAAACGCCGAGCAGCTCTTGAAACGCTGCGGATTCTTCAAGGCAATCGTCAGCGCGCCATGCCCGCCCATCGAATGGCCGGAGATAGCCTGGCGCGCCATATCGGCTGGAAATTCAGCCGCGATGAGAGCTGGCAACTCCTCGGTGACATAGGAATACATACGATAGTTCTTCGCATAAGGTTCTTGCGTCGCATCGAGATAGAAGCCGGCGCCGGAGCCGAACTGCCAGTTGTCTTTTTCATCCGGAATGTCGGCCCCGCGCGGGCTGGTGTCGGGACAGACGACGATCAGGCCAAGCTCGGCGGCCATGCGCCTGTACTCGCCCTTGTCCATTACATTGGCGTGGGTGCACGTCAGGCCTGAGAGATACCACACAACGGGACAAGGCGCCTCCCGCGCCTGCGGAGGTATGAAAACGGCAAAAGTCATGTCGCAACGGCAACTCGTCGACCAATGGGAATAGACGCCCTGCACGCCGCCATGGGCTTTCGTTTGAGAGATGATTTTCATGTGTTCTCCACGTTGCAGGCCGAATGACGGTCGGCCCCACCACTGCCACCCAGCGGCAAGCACTTGCGTCCTGCCATCCTATGGTTCTTGTGTCGACGGATCTCAGCGCGGAAAAAGAACCTCGCCCATTCCGAGCACTGCATTGTCCCCGCCATATTTGTGCGGTGCGCTCCCCAGAAGCGGCCGTTTCAAAATGCCCTCGGCGATCAGATGACGATCGATGATGGCGGCGAAAACGCTCTCGGGCGCGCCACATTCGACGAAGCTCGGCGACATGCGTGCCGGCGTGCGATCGAGAAGGATCGAACCGCGACGCATCAGATAGCCGGGCATCTCGCCGGTGCCACCGGCCACCACCAGCGTGCCGGCGATCATGCGGCTGCCGGCAAGGTCGCCGGAGCCTTTCAGCACCGCGATCAGGCCGCGCCGCATGCGGTCCGCCGCGAAGGCGCCCGCCTTGCCCCTGACGATCAACACACCGCCGTTCATGCCGGCCAGTTCCCCCACGAGCGGCGCACCGAGGTGGTCGCCGGCATTGCCCGTTATTTCAAGCCTGCCGCCGCGCATGCCGGAGCCGGCGTATGGGCCCGAATTGCCTTCGATCGTCAGCTTGCCACCGCGCATGGCGCGCCCGGCCTGGGCGCCGGCATTGCCAACGAGGCGAACCGACCCACCCCGCATGCCTTGCGCCACAAGGTCAAGGCGCGTGCTTCCGCCCTCAAACACGATGACTGTCGGATCGCTGCCTGCGACGCGAAAAATGTCGCCCACCTTCGATCCGTGCTTCGACATGCCGATCTGGATTCTTTCGACGTCGCGCCTTTCGATCCCGGCCAGCCGCTCCGGCGTCAGCGGCGACAGGTCAAGGCGCTCCGGCGGCTCGGCAACCAGGGTGAAGGTCAGCGCCTTCATGGCAGCATATCCTTCAGCGAGTAGATGAATTTCCCGAGCTTACCGCCGTAATTGCCGGCGCTGATGCGAACCGCGCCTCTTTTCGGTCCTAGATTTATGACAGCCTTGATGCCTGCCTTCATCGCGGCGGCAACTGCATCATTGGTTTCACCATCAATGACGATTTCCAGGACGGCGTTGATGTCAGGACCGATCTCACTCGCGACGACGCCGCGCAGCGTCGGGGCGTAGGCTTCGTTGGCCGAAGCGATCATGCCTTTGTATTTGCCACCTATCTTGGAACCGGAACGGGCAATGCCGCCCGGAAACGGCACGATGGCGCCAGGCACCATGCCGATCGCAGCGACAGCGGCCTCGGCAGCGGCCAAAGCGTTGGCGCTGCTTTGCGCCATGACAAAGAAATTGCCGCCACCGACAGCTTCCTTCGTCAGTCCGGTCGTTGCTTCGCACAGGAACTCGCCATCCATGACGGGAATACGCCAGAAATGCCTGTCGCCGATCTTCTTGGAGATTTGCCAGCCGTCGCCGAAATAACGCAGCGCCGAACCGAGCTTGAGCTCGGCGCTGCCCTGCAGCCCGGCAAAGCAGGCGGAACCCGGCGAGGTCAAAACGCACTGGCCGACACGATTGAGTAGTTGTTTCTGCAATTCGTCCGTTCCCATCGCGAAAATCATGACGCGGCAGCCCGGCCGGCCATCCGGTGTGGCCGATGGCGGCAGGTCGAGATCGATTGCTGCTTCGCAGCCGCAACCGATCACCGAAGTGGCGAAGCCGGTCATCGTGATCGCCGCTTGGCGAGCCCATTTCCGACTCGGCGCGGTGATGACGATGGCGGTTGCGCGCATGCCGAAGGCTTCGGCGAAGGTATCGTCGATCGTTACCCCATTGACGCTCATGTTCGGCATGGCACCTCGCCGAATGGCTGTTCGCGCGCAATCGCGGAATCCGGAAAATTGAACCAGTCCAGCGACAGGCCGTAGCGCTGCTGGTGATAGTCCTCGAGCCGTCGCACCATTGCCTTGTCGACAGGCGGCTTGAGCCTCAATGCCTTGCCCCAGCGGTAATGGATGATTTCCCCGTCTTGCACGACGAGATCGCCATCTTTGAAAACATACGCCGCCCGTCCGAGCATTTTCGCGATATCGCGGTCCCTGCGATAGATAGCGATGTCTGCTGTTGCGCCGGCGCCGAGATGGCCTCGGTCCGTCAAGCCGAGCAGCTTGGCTGGCGCCGCGCGGGTCATGATGGCGATTTCCTCGAACGTGTATTCGCGGTCGATTGCGGCCAGGGTAGAGAGCGCCAGAGCGGATCGTGAAAGTCCGGCGGTCATTTCGGCGCGCGCTTCCCGGCTCATCAGCAGTTCGAACAGCGCCGGATAAGCGGTAAAAGGTGCACCGTTGGGATGATCGGTGGTGAAGAACACACGCCAGGGATCGTCGATCAGGAGAAAAAGCTCGAGCCCGATCGCCCACTGCATCGTGCCATAGAAGTCCTTGCCGTAGCTGTAGGGCACGATTCCGCCGCCATTGCCGTCACCATCATGAATGACGGTCTTTTTCGGGTGCGCGCTGCCACGCGCCGAAAACTGCCGCATGACGTCGGAGGAGACCGTGACCGTCTGGCCGAACATGACCTGGCCGATATCGATGGTGACTTCCGGCGTCGCGTTGACCAGTTCGGCAAGCCGTGCGGCGGCGGAAGAAAACCCGCGTTTTCCTTCCGTGCCATAGCCATAGAACTGGAGGTGGGCGAGATGCAGCGGCAGCCCATCCGCCGCTGCGATCGTCGCAGCCGCCGTATCCGCCGATCCGGGGCTGCCCAGATTGTTGCAATGGACATGCAGGGGATGCGGCAGGCCAAGACTGTCGACGGCGGCCTGCAGCGTCTTGACGATCTTGCGCGAACTGACGCCATAGGAAGGCACGACATCGTCCAGCGAGAAGGTGCGGACGTTCTCCTTGAAGGCGGCCGCCGCACCGGCGTTGATCACCTTGACCCCAAGCGCTCGCGTCGAAGCGACCGTCCAGGCGACATAGTCCTCGATCATCGTTCGGGGGGCGTCGTCGCGGATCATCGACAACAGGAAATCGTCATTGCCGAGAATGGCAAGGGTTGCTTTGTCGATGATCGGGATGTCAGCCAGTTCGAGATGCGTGTGAAGCGCCGCTCCCGGCGACATCGCCGGCTCGACCACCGTCGTAAAGCCCATCTTTGCGTAGAGGCAGCCCGTCTGGAACGTCGACCAGCCGGCATTGGAGAGCGGCGTCGTTGCTGGCCTCAGCTGATGGGCGGCATGCTGTTCGGGCAAGAGCAGCCGCGCGGTGTTCACATTGCCGCCACCGATGTGGGAGTGGATGTCGATGGCGCCAGCCATCACGATGCAGCCGCTGGCTTCTATGGTCCGGTCGGCCGCCCCTCCCGCCGGCGCCGCAACGATCTTGTCGTCCTTGATCCAGAGGTCGCCCTTGCCGAGACGTCCGTTGACGGGATCGATGATGTCGCCGCCGGCGATTTTCGTCAGCATGGCAGTGGCTCGGCGAAAGCATGGGTAGCGATCAGGCGGATGATCGTCGCGGCGGAAGGCAATTGCGAGGCCGCTTGCGCATCGATTGACCTGAGCGAGCCCGTGCGGCTGGAGTAGACAACCGCATCGTGATCGACCCCGGCCTCGCCGATAGCGATGGTGACCGCGGCGCCGGCAACCGACTCTTGCGTTTTCGTCAGCACAATCAGCGCCATGCGTGCCCTTTTTTTCTGTTGTTGGGCCGTTGCGGCGGAGATCCGCAGGTGCAGGTCAGCTTCGCCGGCAGCGATCATGCGCGCCACATCGCAGCGCCAGGGATCGAATTCCGGGAAGCCGCGCGCAAAGCCGGTGCGCAGCGGAAAACCTGTCATCCAGGCCGAGGCGAGCGTGCTTCCCCAGCCGTTTTCGTTCGCCGGCAGATGAAGGCCGGATGCGCGCGATTTGCGATTGAGATCGGCGATCAGTCCTTGCAGCATCTCCAATGCCAAGCCTTCGGCGGCATGGCCTGAAAACAGGAACACGGGAAAATGCGCGGCCGCCAGAGCTTTGGCGAAATCATTGAAATTCGACACCGGTTGCGATGTACGCTGCCCTTTGTACTGTGCCCTCAGTGCCGCTAGCGTGGCGGCGAGGCTGGCTTGGCCACAGGAAAGTTGCGTTGCCTTGCGCCCGCCGTTCAGCGGCGGCACAGACATCCCGTTTGGACCTACCACGAAGAACGCGCGCTGGTTCCCGGTCGAGAGGTCGGGAACCGTCCCGTCGAGTTCGCCAACAAGACCATGATGGATCCGCGGGATCTCGCCCACGATCACCACGACATCGGCACGCCGGCGCGTCTCTCCGGGGGCGACGGTCATTGCCCCCTTGTCCGTAAAAAGCGGGGTCTCTCGGGCAAGTGCCGCGCCATCGGCATGGTCGTATGCCGCGCCAGCCCGCTCGGCCAGCGCGATCGCCGCCCTGGTGCCGTCTATATCCGTATCAAAGCTGAAAACCGGGCACCGACTTGACGACAATAGCGACGCGGCATGCGCAGCCGCGTGCTCAATCAGCGCTTCCCGGTTGCCGATCCAAGCAACCGCCATTCGCTAAACTACTTTCTGGTGCCGGCCCGATCCTAGACGAAACTGGATTGGCCGTGAACCCCACCTTGCAGCGGATCAGCGAATGTTTTCATACGCGTCAACAAATTCCGACCCTGCTTAGTCATATTTGACGTAAGCGAAGCGTTGATCGGTCAGCGGAGTGCCTTCCAGCGCCCCGCCTTCCTTGGCCGGCTGCCACTGAACAACATCCTCGATCTTTTTCGCCAACTCGAAATCCTTGTCGGTAATGCCTTTCGCCGCGTGGTTCGTCAGGCGCACCTCGACCCAGGCATAGGAGGCGGTGATATCGGGATGGTGCCACGCCGCCTCGGCGAGATGGCCAACCGTGTTGATGACCATGAGCGTCGATTTCCAGCTGTGGGTCTTGTATTTGCGCCGGATCCAGCCGTTTTCGTAACGCCATTTCGGCAGCTCCTTCTCAAGCCGATCGGCGATCTCGGCTTCCGAATAGACCTTTTCCTTGACTGTCTCGTTCATCTCGACCTCCGCGAATTGCTCGGTCTGTCTATGCGCCGGAGCCGGCAAACACGTGATGCATTCTCTTTGGCTTGCCCCATCGACGAAAACAGTTATCATGGTACCGGGCACCTAAACTTCCATGATGCATCCATGATGCACCCATCGGGGGGCAGATGTCGAATTCTGTTACCATACGAGTGCCCGCTCGCCTGCACCTTGGCTTCCTTGATCTCAATGGCGATGCCGGACGGCGGTTCGGCAGCGTCGGGCTTCCATTGAGCGAACCCGAAACCGTCGTCACCCTGTCGCGGTCCGGCGAGACCATCGTCGAAGACTCCGAGAGCACCCGCGCCAGCGAGCATCTGTCGACGCTCTGCAAGCATCTCGGCATTCGCGGCCAGCACCATCTGGTGGTCGAGCAGTCGATCCCCAGTCATGCGGGTCTGGGGTCCGGCACGCAGATCGCCCTTGCCGTCGCCTCGGCGTTGCGCACTCTCCATAATTTGCCTCTGGATATCGCCGGCGACGCGAGCCTGCTCGAGCGGGGCGGCCGATCCGGTATCGGCATCGCAAGTTTCGACGATGGCGGCGTCATAGTCGACGCCGGCAAGAACGACCGCGGCGGAACGCCTCCGGTCGTCGCGCGGCTGCCGTTTCCGGAAGAGTGGCGCGTCATCCTCATCCTCGACCTCTCCGGGCATGGACTGCATGGCGCTGCCGAGGTCGCTGCGTTTCGCTCGCTGCCGCCATTCCCAACGGCAGGCAGCGGGGAGATCTGCCGGAGGGTACTGATGGGCATTATGCCGGCTTTGGTCGAGCGGGACCTTCCGGCATTCGGCGCCGCCGTCACCGCGATACAGATGCTGATCGGCAGCCATTTCGCCCCGGCGCAGGGCGGCATGTTCACCTCGAAGGGGGTCGAGATGGCGGCCCACCGTCTCAATGAAGCAGGCGCCGTCGGCATCGGCCAGAGTTCCTGGGGGCCGACAGGCTTTGCCTTCGCGCCATCGCATGACGCCGCACTCAAGTTCGTCGACGCGGTTCGGAAGACGAAAGTTGGAGACGGCCTTGAGATCAAGATCGTCAAGGGCAGGAACTCCGGCGCGAAGATCAGCTCAACCAGGCTGAATCTCGTCGGCAGCTGACGCTCCCGTTTCAGGCAGAAAGGCAAGAAATGGCCCGCAAACACATCCTGCACATGCTGACACCGTTGAAGCAGATGAGCCCCTTCGACGTGAATATGGCGCTCGACGCAGGTTTCGACGCCGTCGTCCCCTATGTCGATGTAAGCCTCGCCGAAGTGACAGGCCTGGTCCAGGACGCGATCTTTTCGCGCCCGCCGGATGCGGGTGTCGACACCGGCATCTTCATCGCCGGGAAGGATGCCTCGTTGGCGCTCGACATGTTCGACGCCGCGAAGAAGGCGATGGTGCCGCCTTTCCAGGTTTCGGTATTTGCCGATCCGGCCGGCTCGTTCACCACGGCCGCGGCGATGGTGGCCAAGGTCGAAAAGGCGCTGGAGAAGAAATTCCAGCGTGGGCTCAGGGATACGAGGGTGGCTGTTTTCGGCGCCACCGGCGTCGTCGGCTTCTGCACCGCCGTCATCGCGGCAGAGGAAGGTGCACGGGTCACACTTGTCGGCCATGACGGCATCGAAAGGGTCAAGCGGATCGCGGCCGAGATCGAAAGCAGATTCAACATCATCGTCGATGCCGCTGACGGATCGAGCGACGCCCGCAAGACAAAGCTGGTCGAGGCAAACGAAATTATCCTGGCTTGCGCTAAAGCCGGCGTCCAAGTGGTCTCCAAAGCCCAATTGAAAGGCAATGACCTGCTTATTGCGGCCGACGTCAATGCTGTTCCCCCGGCCGGCATCGAAGGATTGGCCGTCAATGCCAATGGTGATCCACTCGAAACGGCAAAAGCTGTCGGCATTGGTCCGCTTGCCATCGGCAATGTCAAATATAAGGTCGAATTCGGTCTCTTCAAAAGAATGATCGAATCCGAAAAGACGATCACGCTCGATTTTCAGGAAGCGTTTTCCCTTGCACGCGAGATTGCCAAGTAACGCCGGATCTCTTTTGATCGCGGCAATTTCAGGCCGGGCGCTGGCCGCCGCCGCGCGTCGCGCCGGCTATCGTCCGCTGGTCGCCGATTTCTTTTGCGATACGGACACCGTCGCGCTCGCAGAACGCGCGACGATATTGCCAGGCGACCTGCAGGGGGGCGTCGATGGCGAGCGCATCATCGACACGCTTCGGCGATTGGCTGGCGACGACCTCCCGGTCGCCATTATCCTGGGCTCTGGGTTTGAGCGGATGCCTGAGACCGTGGACAAGATCGCGCGACACTTTCCGCTCGCAGGCAATGGCGGCGGCGCGATCCGCAGGATCAAGGATCCGCAGTTGCTGGCTGATGATTGCGCCGAACTCGGCATCCCGCATCCGCAATTGCGATGGGACCAGCCGCCTGATCCGGAGAACTGGGTGGTCAAGACCGCGGGCGGCGCCAACGGCGGCCACGTCAGACGAGCAGCCGGAGAAAGCCCGACCGCCGGCCGCTATTTCCAGCGCTTCGTTGCCGGACGCAGCATCTCGGCCCTGTTCGTCGGCAACGGGCAGACCGCGCACATCGTGGGCTTCAGCCAACAGTGGACGTCCCCCTCCCCGACAGCGCCCTATCGCTACGGCGGCGCCGTGCGGTTGAGACGCTTCGATCGCAGACAGGCGGCGCTCATCGGCGGTTGGCTCTCAAGTCTGACGCGGCGCGCCGGCCTGGTTGGATTGTGCAGCGCCGATCTCATCCGCGAGCCGGATGGCTACAAGTTCATCGAGATCAATCCGAGGCCGGGCGCCACCCTCGACATTTTCGACGATGTCGAAGCGCCATTGATCGAAGCGCATCTGCGCGCCGCGACGGGTGAGGTCTTCCGCTTGCCGCGCTTCGTCGATTCGATGGCGTCGATGGTGACTTACGCCGCGACGCCAATCACTCACTTTCCGTCGATCGCCTGGCCTGAATGGACAGCGGACCAGCAGTCGGCTGGCACCCGTCTGATTGCCGGCGACCCTGTCTGCACGGTCTTCGCTCGCGGTCCGAGCGTCCAATCGACCAAGCGGCTCATCAAGGGACAAGCCAGTCAATTGCAACTCCAATGGGAAGGAGACCGGACATGAAAGACGGTTCGGCATTCCTGAACGACAATGCACAGCGCATCGTTGACGGGATGATTGGCGACGCCGAACGCCTGCGTATCGTCGTCTCCACGGGGCCATTGGGCGAGCGCCTGATCGATGCCGGCGCCAAGACCGTCGGCAGCGTCGAAGCCGGGCTGCGCATGGCTGAGGCTGCGATGGGCGGTCTCGGCAGCGTTTCGGTGTTCATGGATCGCGCGTCACAGCAATGGCCGTTCACCGTCGAAGCGCGCTCTTCGCAGCCGGTGCTAGCCTGCCTGGGCAGCCAATATGCGGGCTGGAATCTATCTGGCCAGGACTATTTCGCCATGGGATCTGGGCCGGCGCGGGCGCTCGCCCGGGTCGAACCGCTGTTCGAAACACTTTCCTATCGCGACATCGCATCGTCCGCGGTGCTTATCCTGGAGACGGCCGAACCGCCTCCCCGCGCGATCGTTGAGAAAGTGGGCAAGGCAACTGGATTGGCGACGGAAAAGCTCACCTTCCTCTATGCGCCGACACAAAGCCTTGCCGGCGGCGTGCAGATCGTTGCGCGCGCGCTCGAGGTTGCCCTGCACAAGATCAACGATCTCAAATTCCCGCTGGAGAACGTTGTCGATGGCATCGGAACGGCTCCGATCCCCGCCCCCCATCCGGATTTCCTGACCGCCATGGGCCGAACCAACGATGCCATCATCTATGGCGGCAGCGTCCAGCTCTTCGTGAAAGGATCGGCGAAAGAAGCTGGCAAACTCGCGGAAAAACTCCCAAGCAGCGCCTCACGGGACTATGGCCAACCCTTCGCCGAGATCTTTGCGCGGTTCAAGGGCGATTTCTATGCCATCGACCCGCTGCTGTTCAGCCCGGCCGAAGTGATCGTGACAGCGATCGAAACCGGCGATACGTTTCGCGCCGGTCGGCGTGATCTGAAGATGCTCGAACGGAGTCTCGGCTAAGAGGATGGCGGTGCAAAGGGATTCGTCCGTCATTCGCCTGCCCGACGACTGCATTTCGTGCAGCCCCATCGCGGACGCGGCCATTGGGGCGTGGAATCGCTCGCGCCGCCGACATTCCCGTACCCGAGAGGCCACATGATCCCTCGCATCCTGATCGTCAGCGACAAAGTGGACACCGGCTCCAACGGCCTGGCGGCAGGGCTTGGTCGGCGAGGCGCCGCCGTTGCAGCCGTGCCGCTGGCGGCGATCGCATTCGACACCAGCAGCCCGAGCGGGCTTTCGATCCCTGGCTTCGGCGGCACGCTGCCCGACGCCGTGCTCGTCCGTTCGATCGCCGCCGGATCGTTCGAAGCGATTACCCGGCGCCTCGGCGTGCTGCACGCGTTAAGCAGACTGTCGGTTCCCGTGTGGAATTCCGCGCAGGCGATCGAGCGCTGCGTCGACAAGTCGATGACGACATTCCTCCTGAAAAATGCCGGCCTGCCTACGCCACGCACCTTTGCCGTAGAAGGACTTGCCGTCGCCGAGGAGATCGCGGCGCAAGAGCTTCCGCGGGGACCGCTGGTGCTGAAACCATTGTTCGGCGCGCAAGGCCGCGGGATAAAGCTGATCCGCGCGCTCTCGGACCTGCCGGCCGCAGAAGAGGTGAACAGCGTCTACTACCTTCAGCAATATTTGTCGCGTGCCGGTCCGCCTTTCCGGGATTTTCGCGTCTTTGTCTGCGCCGGCGAGACCGTGGCGATGATGAGCCGCATCAGCGACGACTGGATCACGAACGTCAACAGGGGCGGCGTGCCGGAACAGGTTTCCGAACATGGCAAGGCGGAACTGGCCTCGCTGGCTGTCGCCGCGTCAGCCGCGGTCGGCGCGGATTTTGCCGGCGTGGACATCGTGCGGGCTGACGACGGCAATCTGCTCATACTCGAAGTGAACAGCATGCCCGCCTGGTCGGGATTGCAATCGGTGGTCGCCGTGAACATCGCCGAAGCAATCGCCGATGCCTTGCTGAAACTCCTGGCCGACCGCGCCGAAGCGGCCGCCGCGCCGCGGCCCTACCGTTTCGCCGCGCCTGCGAATTCGTGAGGGCCGCTAGGATGGCGCTATCGCGTGAACGCCTCCGGGCCAGCTACAAGGATGCCTGCAGGATGGAGATCGAAGCCCTCAAACCGGGCAACGTCCATCTGTTCGCCGACGGACACGGCATGTCGGCCGCCCAATTCATGATGAGTGCGGAGGTTTCCTCCGGGCCGCTGACCGATCCTCGTCTGCCGGTCGGACAGCGCATGCTGGAGGCGGTGCGCGCGACACGACTGGCGGTCGCAACCAATACCAATCTCGGAATCATCCTTCTGACAGGGCCACTGATATGCGCCGCCGAAATGGGCGGTGACAGACTGCAGGACAATCTCGACTCGCTGCTTCGGGCTTTGAGCGTGCAGGATACCAAGGCGGTGTTCGAGGCGATCGTCACGGCCGCGCCAGGCGGCCTCGGAGAAGCCGCCAACGATGTGCGGCAGGAGCCGAAGATCCATTTGCTGGACGCGATGCGGGAGGCCGCCGACCGCGACATGATCGCCCGCCAGTACGGCAGCTGTTTCGGCGACGTGTTCGGGGTCGGGCTCGCGGCGCTGGATGGAGCGTTGGCACGTGGAGAAACCGGCATGTGGCCGACGGTATTCGTCTACATGGCGTTTTTCGCCGACTTCCCCGACAGCCATGTGATGCGCAAGCACGGCGTTGACGTCGCAAATCAGGCGCGGCAGGAAGCCGTTGCCGTCCAGGCGGCGCTCCATGCGGAGGGCGACGAACCGTCGCGCATTCGCCTGCTCATGGAGTTCGACCGCCGGTTAAAGACCGACAACATCAACCCCGGCACCTCGGCCGACCTCACCGTGGCTACTCTTTTAGTCCACACCCTCGCCCTCACCTTGCATAATCGCGGCGTTGGTGCTTGACTTCCAAAAGTGGAAGCTGTGCTTCCGCGGCTATCTAGCCAACCGGTCCGGGCAAATCCGGACGCTGCCAACAAGGATAGCTGTCCATCGAGCGCCTGCTCGGTTGCAGCGTCCGTGGACACCATAATTGTGTCTTGGAGGAAATTGGCATGGCAAAAATCTCAAAGGTTATGGTCGGTGAATCGCTGGTGGGAGACGGCAACGAAGTCGCGCATGTCGACCTGCTCATCGGCCCGCGGGGGAGCGCGGTCGAAACGGCATTCTGCAACGCGCTTACCAACAACAAGGACGGCTTTACTTCGCTTTTGGCGGTGATCGCGCCCAATCTTCAATGCAAGCCCAACACCGTGATGTTCAACAAGGTCACGATCAAGGGCGCCAAGCAGGCGGTCCAGATGTTCGGCCCGGCGCAGCACGCCGTGGCAAAGGCCGTGCAGGACAGCGTCGCGGACGGGACCATTCCGGCCAACGAAGCGGACGACGTGTTCATCTGCGTCGGGGTATTCATCCATTGGGACGCGGCGGACGACGCCAAGATCCAGAAATACAATTACGAGGCGACAAAGGAAGCTATCCAGCGCGCCGTTGCAGGAACGCCGACCGCCGCCGAAGCAACGGCCCAGCGCGACAAGGTCAAGCATCCGTTCGCAGCCTAGACAAGAGACAGCCCCGCACAGGAAAAACCCTCTTCTGAGACGGATGGTCTGTTGCGCCGGCTGAAAAAGGTTCTGGGCTTTTGAAACGTCAACTCCCGAAGGGCGCTCGCCCTTCGGGAGTTGACGAGCGACGATTGTCAGGCGCCGAGTGACGCGAGGCGGCCGGGGGTGAGCGTAGCGTTGTGCAATGAGGTTGCGACCAGCGCCGCGGCGACACCCATCGCGGACAAGGCGCTGATGTCGGTCTCATCTCGGACGCCGCCGGCCGCGATGACGGCGCGATTTCCGGCCTTGGCCTTGACCTCCTGCAACCGCCCGAAGTCGGGACCGGCGGCCGCACCGACCTTGGCCAGCGTCATGACAATCACCTTTTGCGGCCAAAGCTCGGGCTCATCGAGAAGAGAACGCGGTCCGCAAAAACTATCGCCGACGAAATCAAGGGACAGGATGAGATCGGGATGATCGCGAAAACGCCGCAGCAACATGTCGTCCCGCTGCGATTCAGAGCCCAAAACAGGAGACAGCGAGCGTTCGGCAAGCGCCGCCAAAAGTGTCTTTTCGTCGGCCACACCGGCATCGACCCAAAGTTCCGGCGGCTCCGCCATCGTCCTCAGCCGGGCGAGTGCGTCGCTGTTTGGCACACCGCCTTCGATAGCGTCCAGATCCGCGATGTAGAAGGTCGAAAAAGGATAAAGCCCACGCAGTCCTTCAGCGACCGCGACGACATCAGGGCTTCGGCTGAGCGGCGTAACGATCGGCCTGTAGCGATCGCGTTTTCCCTGCTGGGCGCGAACCACCACGCCGTCTTTCAGGTCGAGAACCGGAATGATACGCAACGCTTTTTTCACCGACCAATTGCCCCCGTCATGAAAGCTTGAAGCGTGGAAAAAAGAAAGGGCATCATTGCCGGTTTCGACATTGGCGGCGCACATCTGAAGGTGACCCGCGCACAAGACGGTCGCATCGTCGAGGCGGTAACGATCGCAACGCCGCTCTGGCAAGGGCTGCACAAGCTGGCTTCAGCCCTCGACGAAACGGCTCCGATCTACGCGGGTGCGGATCTCAACGCATTCACCATGACAGGCGAACTGTCGGACATCTTTCCGTCTCGCGATGTCGGCGTAGCGGCTCTGCTGGGTCAGATTTCCACCCATTTCCCCACAGACAAAAAGCTGGTCTATGCCGGACCATCCGGTTTCGTCGGGGTCGAGCGGGCAGCGCAGCTAGGCGCCGATGTGGCTTCCGCCAATTGGCACGCGACAGCCTTGTTGGTGGCAAAACTCGCCGGCGATGCCCTGTTCGTCGACATGGGCTCCACCACCACCGATATCATTGCCATCAAGAACGGCGCCGTGGCCAATGACGGCTACACCGACGCCGGACGGCTTCTAACCGGCGAATTGGTCTATACCGGCTTCACCAGGACATTCCTGTTCGGCGTAGCCTCCTCGGCTCCCGTCCATGGCAGGCTAACGCCGCTGATGAACGAGTATTTCGCCTCGATCGCCGACGCTCACCGCATTCTGGGCGTGCTCGACGAGGACGACGACAGGCACCCTCCCGCCGACGGCAAGGAAAAGACCGTGGATGGCTCGATCGCGCGGCTGGCGCGCATGGTCGGGCGCGACGCCACTGACCTTACCCCGCCGGAATGGGGTGAAGTCGCGCGCTGGTTCAGCGAGCAGCAACTGCGCAAAGTGCACGATGCAGCGTCGCTGGTTGCCGGAACCCTGCCTCGGGACGTCCCGATCGTCGGCGCCGGAAGCGGTCGCTGGCAGATCAAGCGACTGGCCCAACGCATGGAACGCAGTTACGTCGATTTCGCCGACATCATCCCCGCGGATGACACCGTTCGCGGCCAAGCGAGCAGCGCGGCACCCGCTTCCGCGGTAGCGCTTTTGGCGGGATATCCGTCGTAAGCAGGATGCGGCGCTCGGCCTAAGCCCGCGCGTCCTCGCTCCCGGAACCTTTGGCGGTCAAATGATCGCTGACACGCTGCATCAGCCAGCCCCAGGCTTCCTTTTCACCGTCGCCTGCTGTCTTTTCGATGGCGATCGAAAGGTAGGCGATTTCCGCCTCGATCTTGTCGCGCGGCAGCATGCCGAGCCGGCTGACCAGGATGGCCAGCTCAAGCACCGCCGCCTTGGCTCGGTTAAGGCCGGTGAACGGCGCAAGCGCTTCCTCCCGCACCACGCGGCAGAAATGGCGGGGGCGCACGCCATTGTCATCGACCGCTTGGACTTCGAGGCCCGAATACGCCAGCGCGGCCTCGAGCCTCGGCACCGGAAACCCGTCAACCGGAACAGTTGGCCAATGCTTGCGGCCTGTCAGGCAGCCGGCAAAGACACGCACGTCGTCGGTATAATTGGCGATGGCGAACGGCACTTCGGCGAGATTGTCGAGCGTGACCGACGGCCGGAAGGGCGCAATCACCCAGCCGTCATTCTCGGCGATGATGCCGATCGGCGCGATGTGGACGTTGCCTGCCTTGTTGACCGTCGTGATGATCGATTCGCGAATGTAGGGCATGGTCCTAGCGCTCTTTCCTTGCGCGGAGCGTCTTGCCCGGCTCGGCAAGACGGGTACGGTCGGGTTCGGGAGCCGGCGCGGCAACGCCCCATGCGAGCGGCTCGTCCTGCACATAACGCTTGCCGAGGCGCCACGCGATCTCGGCCTTCATCAGTTCGGCGCCGAGGTAAAAAGCGTGTGCGCCATCGGCGTTGACGTCCAGCCCGGCAAAAAGTTCGAACGCATCCGTGGCAACTGCATGCCCTTTGCTATTGAAAACATGGATGCCGTCCTCCGCTACCGCGATCCGGAAGTTGGCATCGCGCACCTGGACCGCCAATGCCTCGATATCGTCGGTTGAGGCTGTGAAAGGCTTGCGATCGTGGACCTGCAACAGGCCTGGGTGATAGCCGCGCGGCAAGGCGCCGTCCGTGCAAGCAGCCAACATGACGCGGCGGGCGATATCGTGCTCCTCGATCGTCCGCACCGTGTGTGGGCTGACATGCACCGCCAGCACGTTTCGGATCCGGAGTTCCGAGCAGAGTCCCGCTAGAACGGCCGTAACACCAGAACTGTCCGCGTCGGTCAATTCGGTGAGATTGCCGGTGCCCATCAGCAATTCGACGTCCGGCCAGCGGCGCCGCGCCTCGATGAAGCGCCCGAGTGAAACGGCGAAGCCGAAATGGATCGGGTCGAGCACGGGATCGGCAATGAAGGCGATACCGGCCTTTTGCGCGGCTTCGATGGCCCGGCCGAGCGAATCCAGATCGCCAGGCGTGGAAGGTATCAACACTGCCGTAGCCCTATGATCGAAGATCAACGGCAGCGTGTTCTCATCGAGGCTGAGAAGATAGTCCGCGCCGGCGCGTGCCCCGATCGTCAGTTCGTCCACGCTGGCCGAATCGACGCTGACCATAAATCCCCGTGCCTTGAGCGCTCGCACAGCCTCCGCCAGCAATGGAAACGGCGTCTCCGGCAGGCAGCCCAGATCGATGACATCGGCGCCGGCCGCAGCTAGCATCGAGGCCCTCGCCATCAGTGCCTCGACCGACAGCATCGGCGCATCGACGATCTCGGCGAAGATGCGCATATCGTGACGCGTCAGATCCGGCGGTTTGCCCGCCCGGCCAAGGAAGGCCGGAAGGTCGGCGATCTCGTCGGGGCCGCGCACAAAAGGCACGCCGAAATGCTCCGACAGGTGCTCGATGTTTCCCCGATAGCGTCCGGGTAGGATGACGCGGTCGGCGTCTCCTGTCAGAGTGAGCCGACGCTTCACAATGTCCTCGCTCATCAGCGCGGCGACCTTGACGCCGACGTCGACGATTTCCCACGCGAATTCGGTTCTGCCCAGCCCGGCCAGCAGCCGTTCCAGCCGCGCCTTGGCCAGATGGCCGGTAAGAAAAACCAGCCGCTCAGCCATCGCTTGCGAGTTCGGCCTGTCGCCGTGTGAGCGAGGCTTCGAGATCAGCGAGCGACTCGACCACCTGGGTCCGCTCGAAACTCTTCAACTGCTCGGTATTTTCCAGATCGATCCTGCGCGGATAGACCTTGACCAGCCCGTGCGGTGCCTGGGTTTCGAGTTCCGGTGCGGTGTCGCAAGCAAAGACGATGGCTGGCACACGGCACTTTCCCGCTTGGGCAAAGACATTGGTGGCGAGCGTGTCGGAAATGCCATGCACGCATTTGGCGACCGTGTTGGACGTGGCCGGCGCCACCACGACCGTGTGATAGACACCGTGGTAGAATTCGCCGACCGGGATCGCGCTCGCGGTCTTGTCGTGCAGCACGCGCGTCGTCTCCGGGAAATCAAGTTTGAGCTTGTACATGCGCAGCACTTCGTTGGCGGCCTTCGACACGAAGACATCGCAATGTTCGAGTTGGCGAACAAGTGCGAAGCTCTCCGTAAAAAAATGCCCGGAACCCGTCAAAACCCACGCCCAGCGCGGCACATGCAGCTTCACCATCGGCTATCCCGCCTTCTTTGCCGACGACCCTGTAGAAGCCACGATCCTGATGCCGGGCAGCTTGCCCAACACGAGCATCGCGCCGGCCTCGGCAGCATCCTTCGGACCGGCGAGATGGAAATCGACGCCGTCAGGCAGCATGGCGGCAAAGCCTGGGTCGACAATGCCTCGGGTCCTCAGGCTGTCAGCGGTATCGCTGTCGAAGAATGCACCGGTCTGCTTGATAAGCAACAGCGCGTTTGCGCCAAGCTTACCGGCAAGCCAGGCGGCCAGAGAATCGGAGGTAATGTCCCAGGAGGCCGGAACATCCAGCGCCGGCAGTGCCAGTGACGACGGCAGCCACACCGGAACCTTCCCCGCCTCCAACGCTCGCCCGATCTCATCCAGCGACCGTGCCGGCGTCAGCCTTTCGTCCCGGTCGAGGATGACATGGCCGAACTGTTCCATGGCCAGGATCGCCATGGCATGTGCGGCGGTGTCGGAAAAATCCATGCGTGTCTGCGTCTCACGCACATGATCGGCAAAGAGCCCGCCGCCGGGCACGATGACGATCGGCAGCCGGGAACCCGCCAGCGCTGCGATCCAGCTCTTCATCTCCGCCGCGTGGGCCGTGCTGCCGCCAAGCTTGACGATGGCCCGTCGGAGCATTTCGGGGCGTTCCTGGCGCGGCCGGAAGACAACGCTTCGGTCTTCTCGGCCAGCGGTGCCGGAGGCAGCGCCGCGTCCCGCCGATTGGCGCTTGCGTTCGATCTCGACGCCGACACCGCCAGGACCGAGCTCGAGCTTTTCCACCCTTACCGTAACGCGCACGACCCGCTGGTTCTCCAGGACGTGCGCTGCCACCTGCTCGGCCAAAGCCTCGCTGAGCTGGATATGGCCTCGCGCGACGATGGTGCGAATGCCGTCCATGATGATGTCATAAGAGAATACATGGCGCATGTCCTCGGGATGGTCGGTGATTTGCAGCACGTCGGCGGTCACATCAAAGCGCACTTTTTGAGTATGGCCATGCTCGAAGCTGTAGGCGCCGATCTGGACCGGCAGAACAAAATCCCGCACAAAAGTCCTGTCCGTGCCCAGTGTCGGGTCGGTGTCCGGCGAATAGCCTCTCGCCGCCAACAGGCGATAGTCGATACTCAATTGACCGCCGGTCCCGGATTCCGTCGGGATCAACTCTCGAATCTGCGAGACCGCCTCGGCGCTGATCGAACTCGTGCGACCGGAATGGCCACACAGCGCCCCCCGAAAGCCGAGAAAATCCGGAGCGAAAGGCAATAGGCGCGGAATATCCGGAGCTTCCAACGATCCACTCAGGCCTGCCATCAGACCGAGCGATTTCGTGCGATCGACGAATCCCGGAATACGCTCCGGCGGCAGATGATCGAGCAGCCGGCCCTTCCCCTTTTGCGCGGTATCGACCATCACGCCATGGAAGCGATGCCTGGCGAACATCGGCAGAAGCTCGAACTCCGGCGCCAGATCGGCAAACAGCACGGCAATCAGCTTCGTTCGTGCAGCGAGCGGTTCGAGCGCTTCTACGCAGGCAGAGATATTTGCCGAAGGGAAAAATCCGATCTTCACATAGTCGACGCCGGTCGCCGCGATCTCTTCGGCCTTGATGCGGATCGTTTCGGGCTCCATCGGCAGGTCGCCGCAGACCGCGCTGACCGGAGCCCGACCAGCGATGAACGAAATGGTTCGGCGCATGGTTTCCGTGGACACCGCGCCCAGGGCTCCCGCCTTCGGGTCCTTCAGGTCGACGATATCGACACCTCCAGAAAGAGCGATCTCCGCCTCTTCGATGCCGGTGACGCTTGCCAGCATTCTGGTCATTTGAACAGTTTCTCCAGTTTGGAGGACAAGACGTTTTTATAAAGGCGGTCGATGCCCCTGCGCCACGTCTCGTCGGTGTTGCCACGCGAATCGACGCTGGCGACTTTCCGCACCGTTCTGGCAGGCGCGAAAAGTCGTCCGATAGGGTTTGATAAATTTTGCGGGTCGGCTAAGTTGATCATGGGCACCTTGACTTGGCGCGGGTCCGGCAACAGTCGAACCTTTGCGCAAGAATGGGTAATTACTATCGATGACGAGCGCGGTGCCAGGCACTCTCGCTGCCTTTTTGTGCTTTTTTTCCCTGACCGTCAACGTTTCCGACGCGACAGGCCAGGAAACGGTGGCGAAGCCGGAAAAAAAGACAACTGAAATCAAAATAGGTTATTTGCGGGCCTACGCACCGCAATTGACGCTTTCCATGCTCGACCTGCCGCCACGTGACGAAGGTGTCGCCGGCGCCGAGGTGGCAATCGGCGACAACAACACGACGGGAAAGTTCACCAACCAGAAATTCAGCCTGGACGTGACCGAGATCAAACCCGAAGGCGACGCGGTTCGGGCATTCGAGGACCTGATCGCCAAAGGCGACCGCTATGTGGTCGCCGATCTTTCAGCAAAACAATTGCTGTCGATCGCCGACATCGCCCGCGAAAAAGGCGTGCTGATCTTCAACGTCGGCGCGACCGACGACAGCCTTCGCGAGGAGGACTGCCCCATCAACGTTTTCCATATCGCGCCGACGCGCAGCATGCTGGCCGATGCGCTGGCGCAGTATCTCATGGTGAAGAAGTGGCCGAATTGGGTGCTGCTCTATGGATCGCATGAGCAGGATCATCTTTACGCCGATGCGTTGCGCCGCGCGGCGACCCGCTTCGGCGGCCAGATCGTCGCCGAGAAGGAATTCAAGGATACCGGCACAGCCAGGCGCACCGACACCGGCGCCACGCAGATACAGCAGCAGATTTCCGTGTTCACGCAAGATCTCCCGGAGCATGACGTGGTGCTTGTCGCCGACGAAAGCGAGGTTTTCGGGACCTACGTGCCCTATCGCACCTGGACGCCGCGGCTGGTCGCCGGCACGGCCGGTCTGGTTGCATCGTCGTGGCATCCCGCCAGCGAACAGTGGGGCGGCATCCAGATGCAGAGCCGCTTCCTGAAGACGACGAGCCGGCGGATGCTCTCCAAGGACATGTCGGCCTGGACGGCGGTGCGTGCCGTCGGCGAGGCCACCACGCGCACCAACGGCGACGATGCGAAAAAGATCAGCGACTACATGCGCTCTGACGATTTTTCGGTTGCTGCTTTCAAGGGGCAGAAGCTGACCTTCCGCAAATGGAACCTCCAGCTTCGCCAGCCGATCCTGCTTGGCGATACCAAGTCCGTCGTCTCGACATCGCCACAAGAGGGCTATCTTCACCAGGTCTCCGAACTCGACACGCTCGGTGTCGATCAGCCGGAAACGAAATGCGCTCTCAAGTAGAGTCAATCGGGAGGAATTTGCGTGCAGAAACGAGCTTGCGCATTCGCCATTCTCGCGGCCGGCCTGACAGTCAGCCCCGCATCGGCCTATACGGCCTACGTTTCCAACGAGAAGGACAACACGATGACCGTCGTCGACACGGCGACGATGCAGGTGATGAAGACCGTCGAAGTCGGCCAGAGGCCGCGCGGCATCACCATCTCGCATGACGGCAAGTTCGTCTACCTATGCGCCAGCGATGACGATACGGTCCAGATCATCGATACCGCGACGCTTGAAATCGTCGGTACGCTGCCATCCGGCCCCGATCCCGAATTGTTCGTGCTCTCGCCGGACGGCAAGACGCTTTATGTCGCCAATGAGGACGATAATCTCGTCACCGCCATCGACGTCGAAAGCAAGCAGGTCCTGGCCGAGATTCCGGTCGGCGTGGAACCGGAAGGCATGGGTGTCAGCCCCGATGGCAAGACCATGGTCAACACTTCGGAAACCACCAGCATGGCGCATTTCATCGACACCGGCACGCATGAGGTGACCGACAACGTGCTGGTCGACACGCGCCCGCGCTTCGCCGACTTCAAGCCCGACGGCACGCAGGTCTGGGTCAGCGCCGAGGTTGGCGGCACCGTCAGCGTCATCGACAACGCCAAACGCGAAGTGGTGAAGAAGATCCAGTTCGCGATTCAGGGACTGCGGGCCGAAACCATCCAGCCGGTAGGCATCGCCATCAGTGCCGATGGCAAGAAAGCCTATGTCGCGCTCGGCCCGGCGAACCATGTCGCGGTGATCAATACCGATACCTACGAGGTGGAGAAATACATCCTCGTCGGCCAGCGCGTCTGGCATCTGGCCTTCACGCCCGACCAGAAAACGCTAATCACCACTAATGGCAATTCCAACGATATCACCTTCATCGACACGGCCACCGACGAGCCGGTCCAATCGCTCACCGTGGGCCAGCAGCCCTGGGGTGTGGTCATTTCGCCCAAATAGCAGACATTGATCATCGGGAGGTCAAGACATGAAACTTTGCCGCAGGTTTTTCTTCGCCGCGCTCGCCGGATTTGTCCTTGCTCCGATCGGAGCAAGCGCCGACGACGCAACACCAAAACCGTCGCGTGCCAGCAAGAACCTGCCGGAATTGATTATCGGTTCGGCCGATTCCACCTATGCCGTCAATCAGAAGGACTTCGAGCTGATCGCCGGCCAGGGGTATCGCTGGAAGATCACCTCCAAAGGCGGTTTCGAATACAAGTTCGTGACCGACCTCTTCCGCAATGTCTGGATGGACCAGATCGTCATCAACGATTTGGAAGTGCATATGGACGGCGGACCAGCCTGGCTGGAATTCGACGATGCGGGAACGATCCAGGTGCAGTTCCATACCGTTCGCCCGGGCGAATATACCTGGTCGGTTCCCGACCTTGCCGACAAGGGACTGAAGGGCAAGATTACGATCAAGTGAGACAAAGGCGACCAGGGCGCCAGATAGCCAACGCGTCCTGAAGGAGCGACCCGGCATGCAGCATATGAGGACAAACGGTCCGGGAGAAGAGGTGGCGGCGCTCGATGTCGGCGCCGTCAGCCATTCTTATGGCCAGAAGCGGGCGCTCAACGACGTCTCCTTCTCGATCGCGCCGGCGACTTTCACCGTTCTGCTCGGCCTCAACGGGGCCGGCAAGACAACGCTGTTCTCACTGATAAGCCACCTCTACGACACGCGTCACGGATCGATCCGCATCTTCGGCCATGACATTCGCCGCGCGTCCGGCGAAGCACTCAGACGGGTCGGCATCGTGTTCCAGGCACGCACGCTCGACCTCGACCTCAGCGTCTACCAGAATCTCTCCTACCACGCCTCGCTGCATGGCATTGGCGGACGCGAAGCTCGCCAGCGCATTGCCGCGCTGCTTGAAACGGTCGACATGCAGGGCCGCCAGCACGACAAGGCACGCAGCCTCTCCGGCGGTCAGATGCGACGCATCGAAATCGCCAGGGCGCTGCTTCACCGACCTTCCCTGCTCCTGCTTGACGAGGCGACCGTCGGCCTCGACATCGAATCCCGCGCGGGCATCCTCGCCACCATCCGCAAGCTCGTCCAGGCAGAGGGCATCGGCGTGCTCTGGGCCACGCATCTGATCGACGAAGTCGAAGACGCCGACCATGTTGTCATACTGCGGCGGGGTGATCTGGTCGCGAGCGGCAAGGTGTCGGATGTGACCCGTGCGAACGGTGGAAATTCGATTCGCGAAACCTTTTCGAAGCTCAGCCGCGTCGATGCGGCGGGCATGGCGGAGACGTCGCCATGAGCGCTCCTGCGATGCCTGGAAAGGTCGCCGGCATCATGCCGGTGCGGTCTGAGCCATTCGGCCTGCGCCACTATCTCATTTGCCTGAAAGGCGTCGTCCTGCGCGAGTGCCTGCGCTTCCTGCACCAGCGCGAACGCTTCATTTCCTCGCTGGTCCGGCCGCTCGTCTGGCTGTTCATCTTCGCCGCCGGCTTTCGCCAGGTGCTCGGCGTGTCGATCATCCCGCCCTACAAGACCTATGTGCTCTACGAGGTCTATATCACACCGGGCCTTTGCGGCATGATCCTGCTGTTTTCCGGCATGCAGTCTTCGCTGTCGATGGTCTACGACCGCGAGATGGGCAACATGCGCATCCTGCTGGTCAGCCCGTTTCCGCGCTGGTTCCTGCTGGTGTCGAAGATGCTGGCCGGTGTGGCCGTATCGATCGTGCAGGTCTACGCGTTCCTGATCGTTGCCTGGTTGTGGGGCGTCAAGGCGCCGCCACTCGGCTACCTCTACGTGCTGCCGGCACTGTTCCTGTCGGGCATGATGCTTTGCGCGCTCGGCATGCTCTTGTCTTCGCTGATCAAGCAGCTCGAAAACTTCGCCGGCATCATGAACTTCGTCATCTTTCCCGGCTATTTCGCGTCTCCGGCGCTCTATCCCTTGTGGCGCATCCAGGAGGCGAGCCCGCTGCTCTACAAGATCTGCCTCTGCAACCCGTTCACCTATGCCGTCGAACTGATCCGCTTTGCCTTCTACGGACAGATCGAATGGCTGTCGCTGGGCGTCGTCGCCGGCTGCACGCTGCTGTTTCTGGGCGGCGCCATCATCGCATACGATCCTTCGCGCGGTTTGGTGATCCGCAAACAGGACATGGGAGGAAACGCCTGATGGCGCGAATGAGGCTTGCTCACACTCTGGTTCTGGTCGCCACGCTTGCCTCGATGGGGAGCGCCGGCGCGGCAAACACCGATCCCGACTGGCCCTGCATGCAGCGTAAGGTGCCACAGCTCTCGCTTGGCCAGATCTGGAATGGGCCGGAGCTTCCTGCGACCGCGAAAGATTGGGCGAAGGATGCCCGTGTGTCGGCGCTTGTCGAGGCGGTGGCGGCCCGGCGGACGCCGATTGCCGAAGCCCAGAAAGAGATCAAGGATTTCGCGACTTCCCTGTCGGCCGAGCAGGTCGCACCAAAAATGACGATGCTGGTGCAGGGAATGTTCGACCATATGGACGCCGAGCGTTCGCACGTGATCTCCGGCATCTCCCGCTATGCGCACAAACAGCTCGAAATGGCGGCACAGTTGCGCAAGGAAGCATCCGAAGTCGACGCGCTGCGCGCCAAGGCCGATGCGGATCCGGACGAAGTCGAACGGCGAACCGACCAGCTGAATTTCGCGACGCGAATTTTCACCGAACGGGTCCAGTCGCTGACTTATGTCTGCGATGTGCCCACGATAATCGAGCAGCGGCTTTACCAGTTGTCGAAGACCGTCTCGGAAACGCTCGTCGTGAAGAAATAGACCTTGGCGCCTGCCTCATGACCCCCTGCCAGGCAGCACACGCCAGCGCTGCACGAAATAACCGGGATGCGTCTCGATCCACCGAGCCACCAGCGGCTGCGCCTGCATGAAGGCAGTCCCGGGATTCATCGCCAGACCGTCTACCATTTGTTCGCGTTGTTCGCAGGTCCGCGGTACATCCGTCAGGCAGACCATCATAACGAGTGTGTAGAGCATTACCCCTTTTCCCCATCGAATTCCCGAACCCTACCCGGGAGATTTCCGAACAGTCTGCAGGGGTTGCACATACGGATCGCTTACGGATGTGAAAGGACGTGGCCCCCGCTCTTTCGCACTGCAACATAACATATCGCTTATATAACACCAACGATCGCGGGCGTTCTCCACCGGACTTTCATCCGTTGCGTTCGTAAAATGTCATCCCGCCTTGTCTGGATACAGCTTTCCGAAAAGGGGCAGATACATCGCGCCCTTGCGCATCAGGAAATCGTTGAACGTGGCCATGGCCGGCGAGATTGCGTGATCGGTCCGCATCACCGAGAACCATTGCCGGCGGATCGGCATGCCGACAACGTCGAGGATGACGAGCCGGCCTGCTTCGGTTTCCGCAGCGATGGTGTGGGCAGAGATGAAGGCGATGCCCAGACCAGCCATCACCGCCTGCTTGATCGTTTCGTTCGAGGCCATCTCGACACCGAGGTCGTCGATGCGCCCAGGCACGTCGCTCAGGAATATTTCCAACGAGATGCGGGTTCCGGAGCCGGGCTCGCGAATAAGGAAATGCTCCTCGGCGATGCGCTCCTTGGAGATATCGCGCGCCGCGACCAACGGATGGTCGGGCGGCGCGATGATGACCAGCGGGTGATCGCCGAAGACCGAAGCACGCACCGGAACCTCTTTCGCCGGGCGCCCCATCAGCGCGATATCGATGTCGTGGTTTCGGAGGTTGTCGATCGTCTGGGCACGGTTTCCGATGGCAAGCCGCATGTCGATGTCGGGATGGTCCTTCATGAACGCAGCCATCAGCCGCGGCGCGAAATATTTGGCGGTGGAAACGACGCCGAGCCTCAAGCTGCCGGTGCGTACGCCCTTGATGGCATCCATCTTGTCTTCGAGCAAACCGAGATGCTCCTCGATAACCTGTGCTGTCTCGACGAAAGCCCGACCTGCGGCAGTGGGACGCATGCCGTCCGACGTTCGGTCGAACAGAGCCAGCTGGAATTCTTCCTCCACTTGCCGCAACTGGATTGTCAGCGCTGGAGGAGACAGGCCTAACATCTTGGCTGCGCTGACAATTTTTCCGCACTTGATGATTGCCTGGACGGTCTTGAAATGCTTGAGCGTGAGGTTTCTCATGCCGCATACTAAATTATTTTTACTGGCTAAGTAAAGTTATTGAATTTTACTTATCTCTCCACGTTTGTTTCCATTCCTCCAGTCCAGCCGCTCCGAGGAGATGCGGCCGGACCGGGAGGTTACGATGCCAGCGGCAACGCTCGACGCTTTTCTGAACTCCTATCTCGGCCAGCCTGACGAATTCCGCTCGGCAGTTGTGACGACCGTCCGTCAGTTGACACAGGCCGCCATCAAGGTCCGCAACACCATCAATCAAGGGGTGCTCGGCGCCGCCTTTGCGGAAACCCGTGGCGCCAATGCCGATGGCGACGTCCAGAAGGATCTCGACGTCTTCTCCGACGACATCTTCCTCGACGCCATGCGCCGCGCACCAGTCGCGCTTTACGCCTCCGAGGAACTGGAGCAGCCGGTCCTGCTCGACAGGCAAGCGCCACTCGCCATTGCGATCGACCCGCTCGACGGCTCTTCCAACATCGACACCAACGTGTCGATCGGAACGATCTTCTCGCTCCTGACCGCAACTGGCGCGCCGGACGCTGATCCGGCCGCCTCTTTCCTGCAGGCGGGCGTGAACCAGCTAGGCGCCGGTTTCTTCATCTATGGGCCGCAGCTGGCACTCGTCCTGTCGCTCGGCAGCGGCACGCATGTCTTCGTCTTCTCGACAAGGCTCGGCACCTTCGTCCAGGCCTATGAAAGCCGGATCATTCCGCAACGCACTCAGGAGTTCGCCATCAACGCCGCCAACTACCGGCACTGGGACGAGGCCGTGCGGCTCTATGTCGACGACTGCCTGGAGGGCACCGAAGGACCGCGCGAGAAGGATTTCAACATGCGCTGGATCGCCTCTCTGGTTGCAGACTGTTACCGAATATTGATGCGCGGCGGCGTCTTTCTCTACCCCGGCGATCGGCGCAAGGGCTATGGTCAGGGACGGCTGCGCCTCGTCTACGAGGCCAACCCGATCGCCTATCTCATAGAACAGGCTGGTGGTGCCGCCACCGATGCGATCAACCGAATCCTGGAAATCGAACCCGAGAGCCTGCATCAGCGCGTGCCGATGATCTTCGGGTCGGCGCGGGAAGTCGCGCGCATCACCCGCTACCACACAGAGCCGAGCAACATCGGTGAGCGTGCGCCGCTGTTCAGCCGCCGCGGCCTGTTCAGAGCCTGAGCAGCACCATGTCAGCCAAGCACCCCATCATCACCATCACCGGGTCGTCGGGCGCGGGCACGACCTCGGTTAAGCGCATCTTCGATCTGATTTTCCGGCGCGAGAACATCGAGGCCGCTTTCATCGAAGGCGACGCATTCCACCGCTACGACCGCGCGGCGATGAAGGGAAAGGTGGCCGAGGAGGAAAAGGCCGGCAACCCGAACTTCACCCATTTCAATGCCGCGGCCAACGAACTCGGAATTCTCGAAGAGGTGTTCACGGAATATGGCCGCCGCGGAACCGGCAAGACCCGCACCTACATTCATGATGAGGAAGAGGAAAAGCAGCACGGCACGCCACCGGGAACCTTTACCGAATGGCGCGAATTCGCTCCCAGCGACCTGCTCTTCTACGAGGGGCTGCACGGCTGTGTCGTCACCGACACGATCGATTTGGCCAAGCATGCGGATCTCAAGATCGGCGTCGTGCCGGTCATCAATCTCGAATGGATCCAGAAGATCCATCGCGACCGTTCGACACGCGGCTATTCCACCGAGGCGGTGATGGACGTGATCCTGCGCCGGATGCCCGACTATGTCCGCTACATTGTCCCGCAATTCTCGCAGACCGCCATCAACTTCCAGCGCGTGCCGATCGTCGACACGTCCAACCCGTTCATCGCGCGCTGGATCCCGACGCCGGACGAATCGATGCTGGTTATCCGCTTCGCCAATCCGCGCGGCATCGATTTTCCGTATCTGCTGTCGATGATCCACGACTCGTTCATGTCGCGGCCAAATTCCATAGTGGTGCCAGGCAACAAGCTCGATCTTGCCATGCAGCTGATCCTGACGCCGCTCATCCTGCAATTGACTGAACGCAAGAGCCGTGTGTCGTGAGGAGGATGCAATGACCAGCCAAACAGCACTGAAGCCCGTCACCACAACCGCTCCCGTCTCGGAGCGCGACATGGCGAACGCCATTCGCGCGCTGGCGATGGACAGCGTCCAAAAGGCGAATTCGGGTCACCCAGGCATGCCGATGGGCATGGCCGATGTCGCAACGGTGCTGTTCAACCGCTTCATCAACATCGATCCGTCGAGGCCGGACTGGCCCGACCGTGACCGTTTTGTGCTTTCAGCCGGCCACGGCTCGATGCTGCAATACGCGCTGCATCATTTGCTCGGCTATGAGGACATGCAGGTCGAGGAATTGCAGCGATTTCGGCAGTTGGGCAGCCGCACCGCCGGGCATCCGGAATACGGCCATGCGCTTGGCGTGGAGACCACCACCGGACCGCTGGGACAGGGCATTTCCACGGCGGTCGGCATGGCGCTGGCGGAACGTATGCTTGCCGCCCGCTACGGTACCGATCTGGTCGATCATCATACCTATGTGATTGCGGGCGACGGCTGCCTTCAGGAGGGCATCAGTCACGAGGCGATAGACCTCGCTGGTCACCTGAAGCTTTCCCGCCTGATCGTCTTCTGGGACGACAATGCGATTTCCATTGACGGGCCGACCTCCCTCTCCACGTCGATGGACCAGCCGGCGCGCTTCAAGGCCGCCGGCTGGGATGTCCAAAGCGTCGCCGGCCACGACATGGAGGCAGTCGCCGCGGCAATCGAGTCGGCGCGGCGGTCGGATCGGCCATCGCTGATTGCCTGCCGCACAGTGATCGGCATGGGTGCCCCCAATCTCGGCGGTTCGGAGAAGACGCACGGCGCACCGCTGGGTGAAGCAGAGATCGCCGCGACACGCGAAAACATCGGCTGGGCCCACGCGCCGTTCGATGTGCCGGATGATATCCTTTTCGCCTGGCGCGAGATTGCCGGTCGCGGCGAAGCGATGCGGCGCGCCTGGGAGCAGCGGCTTGCCGCCTCGCCGCGGCGCGAGGCTTTCGAGAGCGCCGTCGCCGCCGAACTGCCCGACACCGTCTTCAAAGCGCTCGACGCCTTTCGTCGCGAACATGTCGAGAAGGCAACCAAGGTGGCGACGCGAAAAGCCTCCGAAATGGCGCTCGAGGTCATCAACGGCGCAACGGAATTGACCGTCGGCGGCTCGGCCGATCTGACGCATTCAAATCTGACGATCACCAAGGGCATGAACCGCATTGCGCCGGGTGATTATGCCGGCCGCTACATTCACTACGGCATTCGTGAGCACGGCATGGCTGCCGCCATGAACGGCATCGCGCTGCATGGCGGTTTCGTGCCCTATGGCGGTACGTTCCTGTGCTTCGCCGATTATGCGCGCGGCGCGATGCGGCTCTCGGCGCTCATGGGCCAGCGCGTCATCTATGTGATGACACACGATTCCATCGGCCTCGGCGAGGACGGCCCGACGCACCAGCCGGTCGAGCACCTTGCGATGCTGCGTGCCACGCCTAATCTCAACGTCTTCCGCCCGGCGGATGTCATCGAAACGGCGGAGTGCTGGGAACTCGCGCTAAAGAGCAAGGATCGGCCGAGCGTCCTGGTGCTGTCGCGCCAGAACTTGCCGATGCTGCGTCGGTCGCACAGCGACGAGAACCGCTCCTGCCAAGGCGCTTACATCCTGCGCGAGCCGACAAAGCACCGCGCCGTCACCCTGATCGCCACCGGCTCGGAGGTCGAGATCGCGGTTGCTGCCGCCGAAAGGCTGGAGACCGAGCATGGCGTCGCCGTCGCCGTCGTGTCGATGCCGTGCTGGGAGCTTTTCGAGGAGCAGGAAAGCGCCACCCGCAAGGCCGTTCTCGGCTCGGCGCCGCGCGTCGCGGTCGAAGCGGCAGCCCGGCTGGGCTGGGATCGCTGGATCGGCGAGACCGGCGCTTTCGTCGGCATGACCGGCTTCGGCGCCAGCGCCCCTGCCCCCGACCTCTACCGGCATTTCAACATAACGTCCGAAGCGGTTGCTGCAGCGGCGCTGAAGCTCATCATCTAGGAGGATTCACAATGGCTCGCATCACCCTTCGCCAGCTTCTCGACCATGCCGCCGAGCACGGCTACGGCGTTCCGGCATTCAACATCAACAACATGGAACAGGGCCTCGCCATCATGGAGGCGGCCAAGGCCTGCGACGCGCCAGTCATCATCCAGGCTTCACGTGGCGCCCGGTCCTATGCCAACGACATCATGCTGGCCAAGATGATGGAGGCGCTGACCGAAATCCACCCGGCCATCCCGCTATGCATCCATCAAGACCACGGCAACAGTGAGGCCACCTGCCTTTCCGCGATCCGCCACGGCTTCACCTCGGTGATGATGGACGGATCCTTGATGGCGGACGCCAAGACGCCGGCAAGCTACGACTACAACGTCGCCATAACCGAACGCGTCGCACGCATGGCGCATTGGGTCGGCGCTTCCGTCGAAGGCGAACTGGGCGTGCTCGGCTCGCTGGAAACCGGCCAAAGCGAGGCGGAGGATGGCCACGGCGCCGAGGGCGCGCTCTCTCACGACCAACTCTTGACCGATCCCGATCAGGCGGTCGACTTTGTGACTGCAACCCAGGTCGACGCGCTGGCGATTGCCTGCGGCACCTCGCACGGCGCCTACAAATTCACCCGCAAGCCGGACGGCGACATCCTGGCCATGCAGGTGATCGAGGCGATCCACGAGAAGCTGCCCAACACGCATCTGGTCATGCACGGCTCTTCCTCGGTGCCGCAGGAGCTGCAGGACATCATCAACAGATACGGCGGCGAGATGCCCCAGACCTTTGGCGTTCCGGTCGAGGAGATCGAGCGCGGCATCCGCTACGGCGTGCGCAAGGTCAACATCGACACCGATTGCCGCATGGCCATGGCCGGACAGTTCCGCCGCGTCGCGACGGAAGACCCGCGCGAGTTCGATCCCCGCAAATTCCTGAAACCCGCCATGGATGCCTTGCGCGACCTTTGCCGGGACCGCTTCGAGCGCTTCGGTACGGCGTCCAACGCCTCGAAGATCAAGGTCATCGCCATGGACGAGATGGCGAAACGTTACGCCGCGGGAAAACTCGACCCCCATATCGCAACCGCGAAAGCCGCCTGAGCAACAAACAGGAGACCTGTCATGAACAAGATCGACATACTGCCAGCGGGGACGCTCAAGGAAGGCAAGGAACGCTATAAGTCAGGGGTCATCCCCTACAAGAAGATGGGCTATTGGGAGCCTGACTACAGGCCCAAGGAGACCGATCTGATCGCCATGTTCCGGATCACGCCGCAGCCGGGCGTCGACCACGAGGAGGCGGCGGCCGCCATCGCCGGCGAATCCTCCACCGCGACGTGGACCGTGGTGTGGACCGACCGGCTGACCGCCTGCGAGCTCTACCGCGCCAAGGCGTTCAGATCCGAGCCGGTGCCGAACACCGGTCCCGGAACCAAGACCGAACAACAGTACTTCGCCTACATCGCCTACGACCTCGACCTGTTCGAGCCGGGCTCGATCGCCAATTTGACCGCATCGATCATCGGCAATGTGTTCGGCTTCAAGGCAGTCAAGGCGCTGCGGCTGGAAGACATGCGTATCCCGGTCGCGTACCTCAAAACCTTCCAGGGGCCGGCGACAGGCATCGTGGTGGAGCGTGAGCGGCTCGACAAGTTCGGCCGGCCGCTGCTCGGCGCTACGACGAAGCCGAAGCTCGGCCTGTCGGGCCGCAATTACGGCCGCGTCGTTTACGAAGCGCTGAAGGGCGGCCTCGATTTCGTCAAGGACGACGAGAACATCAACTCGCAGCCCTTCATGCACTGGCGCGACCGCTTCCTCTACTGCATGGAGGCCGTGAACAAGGCGTCGGCTGCCACTGGCGAGGTCAAGGGCCATTATCTCAACGTCACCGCCGGCACGATGGAGGAGATGTACGAGCGCGCCGAATTCGCCAAGCAGCTTGGCTCCTGCATCGTCATGATCGACCTCGTCATCGGCTACACGGCGATCCAGTCGATGGCCAAGTGGGCACGCCGCAACGACATGATCCTGCACCTGCACCGTGCCGGCAACTCGACCTATTCGCGCCAGAAGAACCACGGCATGAATTTCCGCGTCATCTGCAAATGGATGCGCATGGCCGGCGTCGACCACATCCATGCCGGCACTGTGGTCGGCAAGCTGGAAGGCGACCCGCTCATGATCAAGGGATTTTATGACACGCTGCGTGAGGAGCGCACGCCGCAGAACCTCGAAACCGGGCTGTTCTTCGATCAGGAATGGGCCTCGCTCAACAAGGTGATGCCCGTCGCCTCGGGCGGCATCCATGCCGGCCAGATGCATCAGTTGATCCACTATCTCGGCGAGGACGTCATCCTGCAGTTCGGCGGCGGCACAATCGGCCATCCGGACGGCATCCAGGCAGGCGCGACGGCCAATCGCGTCGCCCTGGAAGCGATGATCCTGGCCCGCAACGAGGGGCGCGATTATTTGCGCGAAGGGACCAAGATCCTCGAACAGGCGGCCAGATGGTGCACGCCGCTGAAGGCTGCCCTGGAGACCTGGAAGGACGTCACCTTCAACTACGAATCGACCGACACGGCCGACTTCGTGCCAACCGCAACGCCCAGCTTCTAGACGAAAGGAACCATCGTCATGATGACCAATCCGGGAAACAAGGTCACGCAGGGACAGTTCTCGTTCCTGCCAGACCTGACCGATGAGCAGATTTCGGCGCAGATCAAATACGCGCTGAAGAACCATTGGGCGGTCAGCGTCGAGTACACGGACGATCCGCATCCGCGAAACACCTACTGGGAAATGTACGGCAACCCGATGTTCGATTTGAAAGATCCGGCGGGCATACTGCTCGAGGTCAATGCTTGCCGGAAAGCCTGTCCGAACATGTATGTGCGGGTAACCGCCTTCGATTCGACCAAGGGCTGGGAAGCGCCGCGCATGTCGTTCATTGTCAACCGGCCGCCCAGCGAACCCGGGTTCCGGCTGCTGCGCCAGGAGCGCGACGGCCGCAGCCAGGGTTATTCGATCGTGCCTTATGCGACCGACAGGCCCGAGGGCGAGCGGAGCTAGCTGAACCATGCTGAACGCGATGACCAAGGACGCTGCCGCACAGGACGCGACGGTTGATCTGCAGGCCGAGTTCGAGGCCTCCAACATCGACGAGGTGATGGACAAGCTCGACCGTGAACTCGTTGGCCTGAAGCCGGTCAAGACCCGCATCCGCGAGATCGCCGCTCTCCTCCTGGTCGACCGGCTTCGCCGCAAGTTCGGGCTGACCTCGGGCGCCCCGACGCTGCACATGAACTTTACGGGAAATCCCGGCACCGGAAAGACCACCGTGGCGCTGAGGATGGCCGAAATCCTGCATCGTCTGGGCTATGTCCGCGAAGGCCACATGGTCGCCGTGACGCGCGACGATCTTGTTGGCCAGTATGTGGGCCACACCGCGCCCAAGACCCGCGAGGTGATCAAGCGTGCCATGGGCGGCGTGCTTTTCATCGACGAGGCGTACTATCTCTACAAGCCCGAGAACGAACGCGACTACGGCCAGGAATCGATCGAAATCCTGCTGCAGTGCATGGAGAACAACCGTGACGATCTGGTTGTGATCCTTGCCGGCTACAAGAACAAGATGGACCGCTTCTTCGACAGCAATCCCGGTATGCGTTCGCGCATCGCCCACCATCTCGATTTCCCCGACTATGGTGTCAGCGAACTGAAATCAATCGCCGAGATTATGCTCGCGGAGCAGAATTATCGCCTCAGCGAGGCGGCATCCCGTGCGCTCGAAGAGTATCTTCCGATCCGCATGAGGCTGCCGCATTTCTCCAACGCGCGTTCGGTCCGCAATGGGCTCGATCGGGCACGGCTGCGGCAGGCCAACCGGCTTTTCGCATCGCGCAGCAGGGTGTTGACCAAGGCCGATCTTGTCACCATCGAGGAATCCGACATCCGCGGCAGCCGCGTGTTCGCGGAAGGGAAACTCGAAGGCGAACCGGAGACGAAGATGCGCTGACGGGATGAAGCCGGCTGGCGCAGAGACCAACAGCGCAGACAGGATTGGAGACGACGACCATGGTCACCAGGACAATCATCGCACCCTCCGTGCTTTCCGCGGATTTCTCGCGGCTCGGCGACGAGGTCGAAGCTGTCGTGCGGGCGGGTGCCGACTGGATCCATCTCGACGTGATGGACGGGCATTTCGTACCCAACATCACCTTCGGTCCGCCGGTGATCAAGGCGATCCGCGACCGAACGGACAAAGTCTTCGACTGCCATCTGATGATCGCGCCGGCCGACCCCTATCTGGCCGCCTTCGCCGACGCCGGCTGCGACATCATCACGGTGCACGCCGAGGCCGGGCCGCATCTCGATCGTTCCCTGCAGGCGATCAAAAATCTCGGCAAGAAGGCCGGCGTATCGCTGAATCCTTCGACGCCGGAGAGCGCCATCGAATATGTGCTCGACAGGCTCGACCTGGTGCTTCTGATGACGGTCAATCCAGGCTTTGGCGGCCAGGCCTTCATTTCCGCGGTCATCGAGAAGATCAGGCGAATCAAGGCACTGGTTGGCCACCGCCCGATTGACATCGAAATCGATGGCGGCGTCACGGCCGAATCCGCCCCGCTGGTCGCCGCGGCCGGCGCCAATGTGCTGGTCGCCGGGTCGGCCGTGTTCAAGGGGGGCACCGAGGCGGCCTATCGCGCCAACATTGGAACCATCCGACAGGCGGCCGACGGTGCGATCCGGAAAGCCGCGTAAACCATTCCATCGGAGGCAAGCATGGCGGCCGTCCCCCCTGTCTGCGATTTCGGCTGGCGCGCCATCGATGCCGTTTTGCCTGACGTCGACGGCAGGTCGCATTCGATCTTCAGCCAGGCCGGCCCGAACGGCCTGGTCGTGGCCTTCATCTGCAATCACTGCCCTTATGTGAAGGCGGTGATTTCACGTATCGTGCGCGATGCCAACGACCTCAAGGCCGAAGGTATCGGCTTTGTCGCGATCAACTCAAACGATGCCGATGCCTACCCGGAGGATTCCTTCGACCAAATGAAGCTATTCGCCACGACGAGCGGCTTCAGCTTCCCTTACCTGCACGACCAGCACCAAACTGTGGCGCGCGATTACGCAGCCGTGTGCACTCCCGATTTCTTCGGGTTCAACAGCGAGTTGGGACTGCAATATCGCGGTCGGCTGGACGCCTCGCGACGAGAAGCCGGAGCGCCCGGGCTGAGACGCGATCTGTTCGAGGCGATGAAGCAGGTTGCCCGAACCGGCGACGGGCCGCTGGACCAGATCGCCTCGATCGGCTGCTCGATCAAGTGGAAGGATGCCGCATGAACGTCGGCGCAGGTAGGCCGCTTCGATCGCCGAAGGCGATCCTGTTCGACCTCGACGGCACGCTGGTCGACTCGGCGCCGGACATAGCGGCCGCAGTCAACGAATTGCTGGCCAGCCGCGATCTGCCGCCGCTGCGCCTGGATCAGGTCACGGCCATGATCGGCGGCGGCGTCAGGAAATTGATCGAGCGAGCCTTCGCGGCGTCGGGAGCGCCACTGCTCGGTAACGCTCTCGATGAGGCCAACCGCGTCATGGCGCCTATCTACCGCCGGCATCTGACCGGCCTGACAAGGCTGATGCCTGGCGTCAGGGAGGCTCTCACCCACTTTCATTTGGGCGGGGTAAGCATGGGGGTGGTAACCAACAAACCGCAGTTGGCGACCCGCGAAATCCTGCTTCATTTCGGATTGACGGAATATTTCGGCGCCATCGTTGGCGGAGACGCGGTGACATTCCTGAAACCGGCGCCCGATGCCCTGCTGCTGGCGTTGGCACAGCTTGGGGTCGACGCCGGTGACGCGCTGCTGGTCGGAGACAGTGGCGCTGACCTGGGCGCCGCACGCGCCGCCGGCTTGCCCGTCATTCTGTTGCGCGGCGGCTACAGCCACATTCCGGTGGAAGAGCTTGGCGCCGACCTTGTTTGCGACAGCCTTTTCGATCTGCCTTCGGCAATGCAGAGGCTGCAAGCCGATGCGTGATTGAGGCGTCCGCCGGCCGAACGCAAATTCGAACGGCCGGCTGCGCTCTATTTCGAGAATTGCTTCAGATAGGCAATGACATTGGCGATGTCTTCGTCCTGCTTGAGGCCGACAAACGCCATCTTCGTTCCTTTGACCATGGCCTTGGGATCGTGAAGATAGGTCTTCAGTGAGGGCTCATCCCATTTGACGCCGGATTTGCCAGCCGCGACCATCGCCTGAGAATAGCTGAACCCCGGGTGTGTTCCAGCCGTTCGGCCTATGACGCCGTTCAACGACGGGCCGACCTTGTTCTTGTCCTGGTCGGCGACGTGGCAGACCTTGCATTTGGCGAAGACCTTCTCACCCGCCGCCGCATCCTGTGCCTGGGATTGGCTCGCGATGAAGGGCACAACGGACATGACTGCGAAAAATGCGATTGCGCGCATGGCATTTCCTCATTGATCGTCTGGGTGCCCTGGACGATTTGCGCATGCCGATCCTTTGATCCGTCGGCATGCGCCTTACGCGGTGGTGTGGAATATCCGCTTCTCCCGTGGAGCCGCGCCGCGTGATTCAGAAGCTAATTGGCATGTTGTGAAAGTCAATCGTACAAAGGTTTAGAGGCCTGGGTGCTCAACAGACCCGTCCATTCGTCTTTGTTGACGGTGATCCGGCGAGCGCGTAGCTTGACCTCACTCCGGTTTCTCCATTGGCACCTCGGGAAATCCGGCAAACGGTGATTTTGCCCTCGCTTCTGGTTGGGCTGAGCTCGCCGGGATGAGCGTTTGGGAACGCGCAAGAGGTGCTGAATGGACATGGTCGATCTCATATTGACGGTTTGCCTCAGCGCCAATCCGAGCAATTGCCGAGACGAACATCTCTATTTCGAGAGCCGCGGCACTCTGTTCCAATGCATGATCCTTGCCCCCAGCGAAATCGCGAAATGGTCCCAAGAACACCCGACCCTCAAGGTCATGCGCTGGAAATGCGCATTTCCAAACAAGGAACGAGCCATTTGATTTGGCAGCGCGGAACCCTGGGGAGGAGGTGTCATGATGGTTTCACGGCGCATGACGTTGCGTCTGGCGGTTCTCGGGACAGCCGCTGTTCTTGCTACCAGGCCGGGCGTTGCGGCAGCCAGGATTCGCCTCGGTGTGCTGAAGTTTGGAACCGTGAGTTGGGAACTCGATACGCTAAGGCAGCACAAATTCGATGCCGCGAACGGGATCGGTCTGGAGATCATCGACTTCGCCGGCGAGGATGCAACCAACGTCGCGATGCTGGCTGGCGCGATCGATATGATCGTCTCCGACTGGCTGTGGGTCTCGCGCCAGCGCTCCGAAGGCGGCGACCTCACATTGACCCCCTATTCGACCGCGGTGGGTGCGATCATGGTGAAGGAGGATTCGCCGATCCGGACGGTCGCCGATCTCAAGGACAAGAAGATCGGCGTCGCCGGCGGCCCGCTCGACAAGAGTTGGCTGCTGATACAAGCGCTGACCAGACGCGATGTCGGCGTCGACCTGTCGGCAACCAGCGACATCGTCTTTGGCGCGCCGCCACTGATTTCGGAAAAGGCGATACAGGGCGAACTCGATGCAGTGCTGAATTTCTGGCATTTTTGCGCGCGTCTCGAGGCCAATGGCTTCCGTCGATTGATCGGCGTGAATGACGCGGCAAAGACGCTCGGGGCTCTGGGACCCGTTTCGGCGCTCGGTTACGTCTTCCATGACCAATGGGCGAACCAGAACCCGGATGCCGTCAGGGGTTTCGTGAGGGCGTCCGCGCAAGCCAAGGACTTGCTGGCCAGATCCGATGACGAATGGCTGCGCCTGGCGCCGATCATTCGCGCGGAAGGCAAGGAACTGGAAAAGCTGCGCGATCGCTACCGCCAGGGCATTCCCAGACGGTCGGTCGCCGAGGAAGCGGCCGACGCCGGCAGGCTATACCATGTGCTGGCGGCGATCGGCGGCGCGAAGCTGGTCGGCAGCGCACCGGAGATGGCGCCCGGCACATTCTGGCAGGAACCCCGGAAATGACCGCATTGGAAACCGGCGGCACGCGTGATGCCCCGCCGAGCATGTCCGGCCGACGTAGCCTGGCGATGGCACTGGTGCCCGCGCTGACCGTAGCGGTTTCCCTGCTCGGGCTTTGCCTGCTGTGGAACCTTGCGGCAAGCGTCTGGCCAAGCCGTGCCTTTCCAGGACCTGGGCAGGTCTGGCAGGTGCTTCTCAGGGAGGCTGCGAACGGCGATCTCTTTTACCATCTCGGCGTGACCCTCGGCCGGGTCGCCGCGGCATATATCGTCGCAATGATCATCGGATCCGTCATCGGCGTTTTGCTCGGCAGCCATCGTCGTGTCGACCATTTTTTCAACCCGTGGGTGATCCTGTTCCTCAACATCCCGGCGCTGGTGGTCATCGTCCTCGGCTACATCTGGTTCGGCCTCAACGAGGCGGCGGCGATCGGCGCGGTGGCGGTGAACAAGATCCCGAATGTCGTGGTGACGATGCGCGAAGGCGCCAGGGCGCTTGATCCAAGTTACGCCGAAATGGCCACCGTCTATCGCTTCGGCCGCCTTGAACGCATCCGCCATATCCTGCTGCCGCAATTGCAGCCCTATCTTGCCGCCGCATCGCGATCCGGCATCGCCCTCATCTGGAAGATCGTCTTGGTCGTCGAACTGCTCGGCCGCTCGAACGGTGTCGGCTTCCAGATCCATCTCTATTTCCAGCTCTTCGATGTCGCCGCCATTCTTGCCTACACGCTGGCTTTCGTGGCGGTGATGCTTGTCATTGAACTTCTCCTGGTGCAGCCCGTTGAACGACATGCAACCCGTTGGCGCCGTCGTCCCGCTTAAGGTCGACATCGCCGAAAAGACCTTCAGGTCCGCGCGAGGCGTCTCGATCACGGCGCTTCAGGACCTTTCCTTCGAGGTCCGGCAAGGCGAATTCGCCTGCTTGCTGGGACCGTCAGGCTGCGGCAAAACCACGACGCTGCGTATCCTGCTTGGCTTGGACAAAGACTTTTCCGGCTCCTTCCAGTTGCCGCAAGGAGGTTCGAACCGCATCGCCGCCGTATTCCAGGAACCGACCCTGCTGCCGTGGCGAACGGTGGAACAGAATGTCAGGCTGGCGTTGCCGAAAAGCTTGAGAGCGAAAAATCTCGACAGGCTGTTCGACACGCTCGGCCTCGCCGGTATGCGCTCGCTCTATCCTGCCGAACTGTCGCTCGGCCTTGCGCGCAGGGCAGCACTTGCCAGGGCTTTCGCGACCGAGCCGGCGGTGCTTTTCCTGGACGAACCCTTTGTCTCGCTCGACGAACAGACCGCCGAGCGGCTTCGGCATCTGCTTTTGACCGTGTGGTCGGCACGGCCAACGACCGCCTTGATGGTGACGCACAATCTACGCGAGGCACTGATGCTGTCGGACCGCATCATCGTGCTCGCGCCGCGGCCAACCCATGTGCTCGGCGTGTTCGACGTACGGCTGCCACGGCAACATCGCAATTCGCAGGTGATGAGCGACCTTCTGCGGTCGTTCCATCATAGATTTCCGGACGTCACCTGATCGCCAGCAGGCGAAATGCATATCGGAGGCCTTCATGTCGGTTGATCTGCTAAGACGCAGGCTTGTGAGTGGCTTCGCCTGCACCGCCGCCAGCGCCGCCTTGCTGCCATGCTGCCTCGGACGAGCCGCTCTGGCCGCAGGCGGCAGCTTGCGGTTCTCGGTCAGACAAATCGCCGACGGCGTCTTCGCCTTCCAGGGCGCGGATGAGTTGATGACCGCCGCCAACGACGGTGCGATCTGCAATCTGGGCGCCGTCATAGGCACCGATGTGGTTGCCGTCATCGACAGCGGTGGCAGCCTGATCGAGGCGCACGCCTTTCTCGCCGCGATCGGAAAGCTGACAGCAAAGCCGGTTCGCTTCCTGGTCAACACCCACATGCATCCCGACCATATCTTCGGCAATGCGGCATTCCGGAAGATCGGCGCGACCATCGTCGGTCACCGCAATCTGCCGCGTGCTCTCGAGGCGCGTGGTGCATTCTATCTGCACAACTATCGCGAACAGCTTGGCGAGGCGCTGATGGAGGGGATCGAGATCGTGTCGCCGACCATGCTGGTCGACGATCACCTGCAACTCGACCTCGGCGGGCGCATGATCGAACTGCGCGCATGGAAGGCGGCGCACACCGACAACGACCTGACCGTGTTCGATCCCGCGACCAGAACGCTCTTTGCCGGCGATCTCGTGTTCATAGGCTCCTTGCCGACGCTCGACGGATCACTGCTTGGATGGCTCCGCCAGATGGATGCGCTCACCGCGATCGACGCCGCGCGCGTCGTTCCAGGTCATGGTCCTGTAACGGCCGACTGGCCACAGGCGCTGGCGGAGGAGCGACGCTATTTCGAGATTCTGGCGCGCGATATCCGAAAGGCGATCGCCGACGGAACGCCGCTGCGCGAAGCAGTTAAAACCGCGGGCGAAACCGAACGGGATAATTGGCACCTGTTCGACGATTACAACGAGCGCAACGCAACGGCCGCATTTGCCGAACTCGAATGGGAATAGACGATGCCGACACGCGTCAGGTACCTGTAACGCACGGCGATTTGCCAAGGTGTCGCCAAAGGCTTATCCTCAACGCAGCCTGGGCACCACCTCTCTTGCATTGGTGGAGGCATCGAAATGCAAAATCACGCTTACTCGAGCCGGCAGCTCGCTTTGCCGCTCGCATCCGTTTTCGTCGCGATCATCTTGGCCATCGGCACGCTGCTCGGCTCCTCGGGAACCGCCAGCGCACAGCAAACAACCGCGTCCTCGGATAGGATCTGGCAGGATTTGAAGGGCGACGTGTTCGGCGATCGGGCAATTCTGGTCGATACCGGGGTCGTCAGGATCGAAGCGCCGAAGCGGGCGCAGGATGCCGCCATCGTGCCCGTCGACATCTATCTCGATCCAGCCAAGGCGCCGGACGGCATCAAATCCGTTACCTTGATCATCGATGCCAACCCTGCACCGGTGGCGGCAACGTTCCAGCTCGGCAAGGATGCCGGCGTGACGCATCTGTCGACGCGCGTGCGCGTCAACGACTATTCCTATCTGCGTGCCATCGCTGAGACGCAGAGCGGCCAACTCCATATGATGCAGACCTTCGTCAAGGCATCAGGCGGATGCTCCGCCCCTGCGGTCAAGAACCAGGACGAGGCCAACGCAACGATGGGTCAGATGAAGCTGCGCCAGTTCCCGCCCAAAGAGACGATGACCAAGACCGAGGAACTGCAGTTGATGATCCGGCACCCTAATAATTCGGGCCTGCAGCGGGATCCGCTGACCCAGTATTTCATACCGGCCCATTTTGTCCAGAAACTGTCGATCTCCCAAGCCGGCCGGCCGATCCTCTCCATGGAAGGTGGAATATCGATTTCGGAAGACCCCAATTTCCGGTTCGATTTCAGCGTGCACGGCAACGGCGAAATCCAGGTGGAAGCGATCGACACGGATGGCAAGACATTCCGCAATCAGTGGCCCCTGGAGACAGCAGGTCTCTGAAGTATCCCTCTTGCGCCGTAATGCCGGCTGCTTGCCAGCTCGATCCCGAAAGTGGAGTTCGTTTCGCGAGGATCAGACAAAGGATGGTACTCCATCCGGCTTGCGGAGGGAGCAGGCTCTAAAAGCAGCGCACGTCGGCTTCCGACTGCGCGCGCTTCAATTCGGTGCGGGCTGCCTTCGCCGGTGCGCTTTCGCGAAACAACCCCGCGTTTTCCCCTGTGGTCAAAGACATGCTCTTGAAAGTCTCGGCTCTCTCATAGTGGTCGTAGGGAAGGATCGAGGCGATGACGTCGATCGAGCAGGAACAGCTTTCCAGCGCCTGACGTGTCTGGCCGTTCGTCTGCATGCAGCCGAGCACGTAATCGGCGATCGTTGCTGTCGGGTAATCTCCCGCGGCGCCCGCCGGGTTTGCGAAGGCCAGCGGCGCGGCAAGGAGCAGCGGCAAAGTCGAAAATCCAACATATCTGATCACGGGAAAACCTCCGGTTGGGCTGGGCGCGATGCGCCCAGTCGGGATCACCGTGGCAGTTGGCAACGTGCCGCAGAGTCAGTCAAGCGCCCATGGCTTCCGTATACGACCAAAGGAGGAATGCAGTGCTGGTCGACGGTGGTTCCGCATGGGGGCCCCATGCCCCGGTCCACGCTCCAACTCCAACGATCATCTCATGCTTGGCTCACTATCGTTTCCCAACGGGGCACGTACATGGCCATGCCGAGACATCGAAGTGAATACCTCCAAATAAAATCCACACTTAGGTGAAATGTAAAACTCAAAAAATAATCAAATTTTATCCGGCCCACCGTTATTTCTCAATCAGAAATACTTCATCTAACAAATACTACCCTACTTATTTCCTTATATTGCGCCGCATCATTTACGATATTGCGGTGCAAAAAAACACCCAGGCTTTTTTGCTTGCCTAGCGTTTTGCGATGACATAGCCTCACTCTGTTTCCGGCTTCAAGGGCGTCACCGTCATTAGGGAGCGGCGACAGTCTTTCGTAGGCCAAGGTGAGGTGGGCAGTAACGGTGCCCTCTGCACATCTGGCTTAGGTCGTGACACGCTGCCGGAAATATTTCCCCCCCGTGAATCGCTTGGGCAAGCCCTTGTGGGCTCAGCAAATGATTCATCACTATGAACCTCGGGAGGAATTCGGATGCGTGTATTTACGAAAGCTACCTATATTCTAACCACTGCGGCGTTTCTGTCGCTCGGCGCGGCCTTTACGGCGTCGGCTAACGAGGACCTTGCAAAGCTGGCTTCGGATTCGAAGAACTGGGCAATGCAGACGGGTGACTACGCCAACACCCGCTATTCCAAACTCAACCAGATTACTGCGGACAATGTGAAGAACCTGCAGGTCAAGTGGACCTTTTCCACCGGCGTGCTACGAGGCCACGAGGGTGGACCGCTTATCATCGGCGATGTGATGTATGTTCACACGCCTTTCCCGAACAATGTCTTTGCGCTCGATCTCAAGAATGACGGGAAGATCCTCTGGAAATACGAACCCAAGCAGGATCCCAACGTCATTCCGATCATGTGTTGCGATACGGTCAATCGCGGCGTTGCCTATGGTGACGGCAAGATCATTCTCAATCAGGCCGACACCACCGTCGTCGCCCTCGACGCGAAGACCGGCAAGGTCGTCTGGTCGGTCAAGAACGGCGACCAGACCGATGGCGGCAAGGGCGAATCCGGCACGGCTGCTCCCGTCGTCGTCAAGGACAAGGTGCTCATCGGCGTATCCGGCGCCGAATTCGGCGTTCGCGGCTGGCTGGCCGCCTACAATCTGAAAGATGGCAAACTCGCCTGGAAAGCCTATTCGGAAGGTCCGGACGCAGACACCCTGCTCGATCCCGAGAAGACCACGCATCTCGGCAAGCCGGTGGGCAAGGACTCCGGCACGAACACCTGGGAAGGCGAGCAGTGGAAGACCGGCGGCGGCACGACATGGGGATGGTATTCCTATGATCCCAAGCTGAACCTGGTCTACTATGGCACCGGCAATCCCTCGACGTGGAACCCGGTACAACGCCCCGGCGACAATCGCTGGTCGATGACGATCATGGCCCGCGATGCGGATACCGGTGTTGCCAAATGGCTCTACCAGATGACCCCGCATGACGAATGGGACTATGACGGCATCAACGAGATGATCCTCGTCGATGGCATGGAGGTCAACGGCGCCAAGCACGACGTGCTGGTGCATTTCGATCGCAATGGTTTCGCCTACACCATGGATCGCGCCACCGGCGACCTTCTCGTCGCCAAGAAATACGATCCGGCCGTGAACTGGGCGACGGAAGTCGTCATGGACCCCAAGAGCGAACAATATGGTCGCCCGCAGGTCGTGGCGAAATATTCGACCCAGCAGAACGGCGAAGACACCAACTCGACGGGCATCTGCCCGGCGGCGCTTGGAACGAAGGACCAGCAGCCGGCGGCCTATTCGCCGAAGACCGGGCTGTTCTATGTCCCGACCAACCATGTCTGCATGGACTATGAGCCTTACAAGGTGAGCTACACCGCCGGTCAGCCTTATGTTGGCGCCACCGTGTCGATGTATCCCGCACCTGGCGGCGACGGCAACATGGGCAACTTCATTGCCTGGGATGCGGCCAAGGGCGAGATCGTCTGGTCGAAGCCCGAGCAGTTCTCGGTGTGGTCGGGTGCGTTGGCGACAGATGGCGACGTCGTCTTCTACGGTACACTCGAAGGCTACATCAAGGCGGTCGATAAGGACGGCAAGGAACTCTACAAGTTCAAGACCCCGTCCGGCATCATCGGCAACATCACGACCTACGAGCAGGGCGGCAAGCAGTACATCGCCGTTCTGTCCGGCGTCGGTGGCTGGGCAGGTATCGGCCTGGCAGGCGGTCTGCTTTCGCCTGATAACGCCGCTGCCTGGCATGGCGCCGTCGATCAGGGCCGTGCCCAAGGCGACGAGGCCGCGGTCGTTGGCACCGCTGGTCTTGGTGCCGTCGGCGGTTACGCTGCACTTGCCGACTACACGACGCTGGGCGGTCAGCTCACCGTCTTCGGTCTCCCGGATTGATGCGCTGGGAACCTTGAGAACGCCTCAGGTCTTGTGAGACCAAAGGCTTGAAGAACGAGAGCCCGGATCATCCGGAAGCCATGGCCGGGCTCTCGATTCGGTCACGCACCCAAAACACCGATCAATGCCGGTCGCGCCAGCAAAACCGTGTCCATTGGCAAATGAAGGAAGTTTGAATGTCCGTTCGCATTGTAATTTCGGCTTTGGTCCTGGCTCTGCTGCCTCTGGCAAGCTCAGGCGTCGCCCAGGCCGACGACAGCATGGAAAAAGCCAAGGCGGTGAAGGAAGAAGGCGGCAAGTATTTGGATGCGGATGGAAATCCGACCTACAAGATCGAAAACGGAACCGTCGATTGGTACACGTTCAGCGGCTACCGCCGGTATCACTCCGATTGCCATGTCTGCCATGGGCAGGACGCAACAGGTTCGAGCTATGCGCCGGCTTTGGTCAACAGCTTGAAAAACATGGATTACGGCACGTTCCTCTCGATCGTCGCCGAGGGCCGCAAGAATGTCGGCGGCGGCAAGGAAAACGTCATGCCTGCCTTTGGCGACAACAAGAATGTCTATTGCTACATGGACGACCTCTACATCTACCTGCGCGCGCGCGCAGATGGCGCGGCGCCCCGCGGACGGCCGCCCAAGCACGAAGACAAGGCCCAGGCGGCGAAGGATGCCGAAGCATCCTGCATGGGTGGATGACATGATTGGCCGCGATGCATCGAAGCTGCGCGTCGTTCTGCCGATCCTCGGCACACTCGCCTTGCTGCCGTCGAACGCGCATGCGCAAAGCGCCGGCCTTGGCGCGGCGGGAGAACTGGTCGATCCCGACATTCTGCGCGTCTGCGCCGATCCCTCGAATATGCCCTTCACCGACAAGAGCGGCGAAGGATTCGAAAACAAGCTGGCCGAACTGGTTGCCGCGAAAACCGGGCGCAAGTCCGTCTCCTACACCTGGTTTCCCACGATCACCGGCTTCGTGCGCAATACGTTGGGGGCCAACCGATGCGACATCATCATGGGCTATGCCCAAGGCGATGAGCTGGTGCAGAACACCAACGCCTACTATCGCTCCGCCTATGTGCTGGTGCATCCAAAAAGCCACGATATGGAAGGTGTGGAAACGATCGAGGATCCCAGACTCACGGGCAAGACGATCGGCGTCGTTGAAAGCACGCCGCCAACCGCCAACATGGCCGCCAACAAGCTTCTGCGGACCGCCAAGATCTATCCGCTTGCGGTGGATACGCGCGTCACCCCATCCATGGGAGAGGTCATGATCAAGGACATGCTGGCACACAAGATCGATGCGGCGGTGCTGTGGGGACCGATGGCAGGTTACTATGCAAGGGAACTCGGAGCTGATGTGACGATCGTTCCACTGGTGAAGGAAAAAACCGGCTCGCGCATGTCTTACCGCATCACCATGGGCGTACGTCCGTCCGACCAGGAATGGAAGCGGACGCTCAACCGGGTGATCAGGGAAAACCAGGCTGAGATCACCAGGATCCTGCTGAGCTACAACGTGCCGCTGATCGACGAACACGACAACCTGATTACCCAATGAATGGAAGGGAGACTATTTTCTTGCTGGTCGCCGCGAGCCTTCTGGGTCTGACCGAGCCGACATGGGCCGGCGATGTCGTCGAACCCAGCGGTTTCCGGATGGACGACTATCGGGCGCCGGTGCCGCGGACGCTGCAAGGCGCGAGGGTGGTGACGACGGTGGAAGCGGAAGCGCTGTGGCGAGCGAAAAAGGCGATCTTCTTCGACGTGATGCCGGACACGCCCAAGCCGGCCAATTTGCCGGCAGGAACCATATGGAGGGACAAGGTCAGAAAGGACATTCCAGGCAGCACATGGCTGGCCAATGTGGGATACGGCGCTATTTCGCAGGAGACCGCCAGCTATTTTCGCCGAGGCCTCACGGCCAAGGCCGGGACGGACAAGTCGCGCGCGATTCTTTTCTACTGCATGACGAATTGCTGGATGTCGTGGAATGCGGCGAAACGCGCCGTCGAGTGGGGCTACAGTTCAGTAATCTGGTATCCGCTTGGCGCTGATGGGTGGGAAGATGCAAACCTGCCACTGGAGGAGAAAAAACCCTACGCCACGACCAATTGAAGTAAGGACTGCAATTATTCTCGATAGTTTGTTTTCAATTTTTCAAAACCTATTGTTTCATTTGTCCATTTTGAGACTTGATGGACGAGCCATTGCGTCGGTGCCCTGCAATGGTTGACTAACGACAGGATCGGTCCCTTCGGGCTGGTATAAGAGGAGAAATGTCATGAAGAAGAACTGGAAAAAACCGACCATGTGTCAGGTTGCCGCTGGCTTCGAAATTTCACGGTATCTGCCTGCTGAAATTACTCCCAAGAAGTAGGCCGCAGAGGTGCGCGTCCCTGGCGACAGGGGCGCGCATCCCCTCGCCGCATGGGATTTTCGTGAAAGATTTTGACGCACGCAAAGCGTGCGAAGCGTTTTTTGTGACTGCAAATTGCCTGCAGGTCAGAGAAGCCGCCGCGCGGGCATTTTCATGCATTTGAAGATCATCGGATCGGCGGCGGGCGGCGGCTTTCCGCAATGGAACTGCAACTACCGTCTGAGTCGTGCGGCTCGCACCGGCATGGCCGGCGTACATTCACGAACCCAGTCAAGTGTCGCCGCCTCTGCGGACGGGTTCGGCTGGGTTCTTTTCAATGCCTCGCCCGACATTCGCCAACAAATCGCTGCAACACCTGAACTGCAGCCTGCGGGCGATGCGCCGCTGCGCTCGACGCCTATTCGCGCGGTGGTGCTGACCAATGCCGATGTCGATCATATCGCCGGACTGCTCAGCCTGCGCGAACGGCAGCCTTTCGCCATCTATGCAACGGCGCAGGTTCTGGCGACGCTGGAGGCGAATTCGATTTTCAACGTTCTCGATCCAGCGCTTGTGCCGCGGCGCATCCTGCCGCCGGCGAAAGAATTGGCCATCTGCGACGCAGAAGGCCGCGATACCGGCGTAATGATCGAGCCCTTTCCCGTGCCCGGGAAGATAGCACTCTATCTGGAGGATAGAGACCGTCCGGATGCCAATTTCAGCTCCGACGCAGGTGACACGATCGGAGTCCGAATTGCCGGCATCGGCAGCCGCGGCTCCGTCTTCTATATCCCAGGCTGCGCGCGCATCGATGCGCGCTTACGCGCGCGTCTCACCGATGCCGCCTGTCTTTTGTTCGACGGCACGGTGTATACCGACGACGAGATGATCGTCGCCGGCGTCGGTCAGAAAACCGGCGCGCGCATGGGGCATCTGGCGATCTCGGGAGAACTGGGTTCGATCGCAGGCTTGGCCGATGTGAAGGTTAGCCGCCGTGTCTTCGTCCACATCAACAACACCAACCCCATCCTTGACGAGAATTCCGCCGAGCACGCGGCGGTCAAGGCGGCAGGCTGGGAAATCGCAAACGACGGTATGGAGATGGAATTTTGAGCGACTTCCGCGATGCAGCCAAAGGCGGACTCTCCACGAGCGCTCTCGAAGCCGTATTGAGGCAGGTTGGCGCCGAGCGCTATCACAATCGCCATCCCTTTCACCACAGGATGACCAGCGGCGCGTTGTCAAAGGCCGAGATGAAGGCCTGGGCGCTGAACCGCTATTGCTATCAGGCGGTCATCCCGCGCAAGGATGCCATGATCCTCGTGCATGCCGAGGATCCGGCGTTTCGCGCCGCTTGGCGCAAGCGGATCGAGGATCATGACGGCGAGGACGGCTGGAGCGGCGGCATCGCGCGCTGGCTGCATCTGGCAACTTCGCTCGGCCTGGACGCCGAGGCCGTGAAGAGCGAAAGGCTGGCGCTGCCGGCGACGCGCTTCGCGGTGGGCGCTTACCTTTCCTTTTGTACAAACCGGACGCTGTTCGAGGCGGTCGCGTCGTCGCTGACCGAGATGTTCTCGCCACTCATCATCGGTGAGCGGGTGCCGGCAATGCTGGCCAAATACGACTACATCACCGAGGATACGCTGGCCTATTTCAGGCAAAGGCCCGAACAAGCCTCGCGTGACGCCGGCTTCGCCCTCGCCTACGTGCTCAGCCATGCCGATACGGCGGAGCGCCAGCAGCAGGCAATCGATGCACTGGTGTTCAAATGCGATATACTCTGGGCCATGCTTGATGCGCTTCAACACGCTTATGGCGAGCAGGGCAGCATACCGCCTGGCGCCTTCCAGCCCGAGGCAGCCCAATGATGGCGCTGCGCGAAAGAGCCGTGGTGTCGTTGCGATCGGTGCCTTCGCTGCCGAAGCACGCGCGCATACAGTACGATTCCGTGCGGCAGGCATTCGCCGTACTGTCACCGGAAAAGATATTCTGGCCGAACGATATCAGTCTCGACATATTGCGCCGCTGCGATGGACGGTCCACGGTCGGCGACATCATTGCCGGCCTTGCCGCGGATTACGAGGCCGAGCAGGAGGCCGTGGCGACTGACGTCATCGCCTTCCTGCAGGAATGGTCGGATAAGCTGCTGGTGAGGCTATGAGCACGCCCCTCCTCCCGCCAATCGGCATGCTGGCGGAACTGACGCATCGCTGCCCGCTGCAATGTCCTTATTGCTCCAATCCGCTCGAACTGCTGAAGGCCAATCGCGAACTCGACACAGAGACCTGGCTCGCTCTGTTCTCGGAGGCCGCCGATCTCGGAGTGCTCCAGGTGCATCTGTCCGGCGGCGAGCCGACACTGCGCCGCGACCTCGAGCAATTGATCGCCGGGCTTGCGGGGCGCGGCGTCTACACCAATCTGATTACCGCGGGCGTTGGCATCGTCGAGGGCCGTATCGAGGCATTTGCCGAAGCCGGTCTCGACCATCTGCAACTGAGCTTTCAAGGCGCGCGGCCGGCGACCACCGATCGCATCGGCAACCACAAGGGCGCCCACGAAAAGAAGCTGGAGACGGCACGCCGCGCGCGCGCTGCCGGTCTGCCTCTTACCATCAACGCACCGATCCATCGCCATAACATCGAGGAAGTGCCGGAATTCATCGATCTCGCCCTTTCGCTGGGCGCGGAGAGGCTTGAGATCGCCAATGTGCAGTATGCCGGCTGGGCGTTGACCAATCGCGATCAACTGATGCCCGAGCGTGAAGCGGTCGACAGGCAGGCGGAGATCGTCGCGGAGGCACAGGAGCGGTTGGCCGGCATCATCAACATCGATTTTGTGACGCCGGACTATTTTGCGATCTATCCCAAGCCGTGCATGGGCGGCTGGGCGCGTGACGCCTTCATGGTGACGCCTGACGGCACCGTACTGCCCTGTCATGCCGCACAGACGATCCCGTCTCTCAGCTTCGAGCGTTTCGAACCACGCAGGCTGTCCTCGATCTGGGCCGATTCACCGGGGTTCAATGCCTTTCGCGGCACGGACTGGATGCAGGAACCCTGTCGCGGCTGTGAGCGGCGCGAGATCGACTGGGGCGGCTGCCGCTGCCAGGCGATGGCGATCGCCGGCGATGCCGCTGCAACGGACCCGGCTTGCGCGAAATCGCCGATCCATGCTCGCATGGCAATGCTGGTCGACGAAGCCAAGCGCATTGCCACAGCCCCTTCGAGAGAAGAACCATTCGTCTACCGGCGGATCGGCGCCATGACCGAATCCGCCTGACCAGTGTCATACCAGCCCGAGCAGAAAGGCGGCGCCGCCGAGAAAGCCTGCCGAGCAGATCCATAGCAGCCCAAGCCCCCGGACCCGGCATTCGAGCACCGCTGAGCCGGGGTTGACGGGGTCATAGTGAACGTCGACCTTGCTACCTTCGACATATTGCCGTGCCTGGCCGCCGACGAGGCCGGGCAGCGAGGCGGTCACGGTGGCGCCGAAGGTCACACGATCGGCGCTGTAGCGCTGGCCGGCGACGCCATAGGAGTAGACGATGCGGGATTTGGAGACGGTGCGCCAGCGGCCATAGCCTGAATGGTTTCGGAGCGCCTGCAGACCTGAAGTGTCGATGCGGCCAGCGACGATCGGCCATTTTGCCGCCTGCTCGGCTAACGCTTTCTGGGCGAAACCCATGCTCAGGATGAACAAGCCCATAAAAAGCAGCAACGCCGCGGCACCGAGATTCTGCGGCTTGGGCAAATGCGGCCCAATCGCTTCCAGAACACCGCCGACGGAAAACACCAGCACAACCGCCCCGATCACCAATCCTGCCGAAAGTTGGACCATGAACTTGAAGGCGCCGTCCGGCAGTGTGCGCTCGATCACCGCTTTGCTCGGATCGGCCGGATTGTAGAAGACAGTCACCTCCGCGCCGCGGGGAAACTGGGCAAGGGTTTCAGCGACTTCGAAATTCCCCAAATTCTCCTTCACGCTGTAGCGCGAGCTTTGAAATTTCTTGCCGCCGACCTTGTATTCGAAGGTGATCGCCGGAAAATTGCGCATTTCGGTGGTATCGCTGCTGTCCGAGCCAACGCCCGAGTTTCTCACTTCACGTGCCTCGACGCGCGAGGAAATGATCTTTCCCGGGGCCGGCAACCAGCGGCTGAGCGCTTTCACCTCTCGCCATTTCATGAAGGTGATGAACGACAGCGCGCCCGCGACCACGCAGGCAAAGCCGACAAGCATGATCTTGAGTTCCAACTCGTCTCCCCCAGGAGTGCAGGAACTTCACATAGACAGCAAGGCTGCGGCAATGTCTTGCTTATTCGCGAAATCTGAAAAGGCTGAGCAGCGCAAACAGCGACAGCGTTCGGCGGGTCATGCAGGCTTGACGGCCAGGAACGTGTTCCATTCTTCGCTATTGCGGCCGACGTTGAAATCCTCCCTGATGAGGACGAGCCCGGCGCCTTCGAGACGGGCCGCGAAGTCGTCCCTGCGCCAGTAGACCATGTGATATTCGCCTGATGTCTCGCCGTCGCCATTGCGCATCGAGACGAGGAAGGCGCCGCCCGGCCGCAGCGACCCGGCTATCTTGGCAAGTACCTGGTCGGTCTCGTCGCGAGGCACATGGATGAGGACGCAGAGGGCCAGGACTGCGTCGTAGGGGCCGCCGAGATCATCGGTGATGAGATCGAGCAACTCGCCATGCTTGCCACGCGCGGCCTGCAGTTCCAGAAACCGCTTGGTTGCGTCGGTGCGCCGGACTTTGACACCCAAAGTCTCCAGAAAATCCGCGTCATATCCGGCTCCGGACCCGACTTCCAAAATCCGGCCGCCTGTGCCAGCGATTGCCACCAGGCGCTTCAGCGATGCCTGCTCCCTCTCGTTGGGAACATGGCGCACGGTGGCATCATATTGTTCGGCATAATCCTCGTAGGCGCTGATCGTTTGACGGCTCTGCGCCAGAGCCTCCGATGACACACCCATCTTTTCCTCCCATGCGTCCATGTCGGTCAAAGAGCCGGACACTTTCCTCAGCGAATGCTGCCGGCGGAAGCGTGTCCATCGAGCAGTCCGATATCGCGCTTGCCCAGACCGCGGGCATCAGGCAGAGCGAAGCGCGCCGGGACTGACGACTGTCTCAGTTGGCGTCGGCTACCGTCTGCCGGCCGCCGGCCCAGGCGCGCCATTGCCGTTCGTCGCCATGGAAGACATTGAGGTCTATACGGCCGGTGACGCCGTGCGACAGGCCGGAGCCGGAATACTGCCAGAAGAGCCATTTGCGGCCGGGATAGACCTTTGACGGATGCTGGGCCACGGCACGCAGCCAGAACGGATAGTCGAGGAATTCGCCCCTGAGATTGTCGCGGTAGAAATCGGGCGCGGTGTAGATGATGGGACGCTGGCCGTAATGGCGCTCCAGCTTGTCCATGAACACCTGCATCTTTTCCAGCACCTTTTCGCGCGACGGCCGGCGCTTGCAGCTGGACTCGCCGTTCCACTCGACGTCTATCACCGGCGGCAGTGCGCCTTCGACCCTGGGCACGTTGCGGATGAACCAGTCCGCCTGCTCGCCGGCCGTGCGGCACCAGTAGAAGAAATGATAGGCGCCGCGCTTCAAGCCGGCGGCGTCGGCGTTGCGCCAGTTTTTCATGAACATCGGATCGAGGTGGTCGCCACCGTCGGTCGCCTTGATGTAGGCGAAGTTGGCGCCCTGGGCGCGCAGCTTGTCCCAATTCACGTTGCCTTGCCAACGCGAGACGTCGACGCCGTGCACTGCAAGGCGGCGAGGCGAAGCCTTGCCGAAATTGATAGGCTTGGCATCACGAAAACCGTAACGGGTGAGCGGCCCGGCAAGCATGGCCGGTGCCGCGCGGGTCAACAGCTTGGGCGGCGACACCAAGGCTGCCGGCTCGACCGGCAACCCGCCGACATCAGGCACTTGGGGATCAGGCACATCAGGTGCGGCAAACACCCCCGTCTCTTCCTCCTCCGCCAAACCAAACGGGCGCCTCGGACCGTTGTCAGACATGGGGGCCAATTCGGCCCTTGCCGCCCTGTTGCCCCTTGCCGCCGGAGCAGCGGCGATCGGTGCCGGCGGCCGAATCACGGAACTGGTGGTCTCGTTGGACGGTTTCTGCAAATCCAGCGCGTCGACGCCGGCCGTTGAAGAGCAGCCGGCAAGGCATAGCGATGCGATCAAAAAACTGACGACGCCCGGAATCCGCATCTGGACCTGTACTCAAAACACAACAGACCGAGGGCAAAACGACAGCCGACGGACAAACCGGATCAGTTATGAATGAGAAATTACCAATAAAGTTTGAATCAATTTTTTTCGCCCATACCGCGTGTGGGTAAGCGCGGTGGAAAACCGGCTAGGATTTCCTGAAAACGCCGATCATCGGCCCGAGATTCCAGTAGTCGTCTTTGCGGCCGATGGCAGGCGCAAACAAGCTTGATATCGTGCCGTCGAGGAACAGCGCGTTGTCGCAGCCAAGCGCGTCGCGGAAAAGCCGGGCGAAGGCATGGAAGGTCACTGTGCCGTTCGAAATCGCAAAGACCGCGACGCCGTCCTTTCGCACCCCGACACCGTCGCGGGTTTTCCGCGAAGTGCCGTCAGCCTGGAATTTTGGATGCAGCTTGCCGTCGATCACCAGCATCGGCCCCGATTGCGTCGCATAGTCGACGGTCGGGCGCCTTTTCACGAATTCCCGAGTGGCACGAACCGCGGCCTTGCCGTCGCGCAGGTAGAAAATGCCGTTCGGCTGCAGGGAAAAATTGCCGCTTCCCGATCCCGTTTTCACCGAGGCCATCTCCTGGCCACGCTCGACATAGAGGCCGACCGGCGCGAGGTTAGGGTGATACATGCCGGCATTGATGCCGAACACCATCGTGCGCCCGATCGCCTGTTGCGCGGCATGCAGATTGTGCAGCGACTGAAACGGCTTGCCCGCCGCATCCTTCCAGAACAGCTCGAGCTGGTATCGTTTCGGATCGACCTCGCAAACGAGATAGCTGGTCGCCTCGAAGGTGAAGTCCCGGCATGGCGGCAGTGAAGCGGCCCACTGGCCAAATGCCGCCACCGACGGCAGTGCGCCCTTGGCCAACGCCAGCAGCAACGGCAGTGATTGCAGGAGGGTCAAAAAATCCATGTGCGTACCGGAATCGAAGTTCGAGGTCCGGTACGGATATAGCCCGTTTCAAGCGATACTGTGGAACTTGCCTTAGACGAGCCATCCCATCGCCACGCCCAGCAGCAGGACGACACCGAGGAGGCCGCGATAAATGACGAACGGCCAGGCCGAGAAACGCTCCAGCACGTGCATCAGCCCCCATATGGCGAAGAAGGCGGAGATCGAGGCGACGACCAGCCCGACGGCAAGGACCGACCACCCATGGGCGTCGAGATGGACCTTGTGCAGTTCCCAGAGTTCCTTAAGGCCGGCGAGTGCAATCGCCGGCAACCCGAGCAGGAACGAGAAGCGCGCCGCCTCGGCCCGCTTGAAGCCGAGCCCCAGTGCCGCCGTCAGGGTCGAGCCCGAGCGCGAGACGCCGGGGACAAGCGCGCCGATCTGGGCAACACCGACGAGCAGCGCATCGGTCAGCGACGCACCGCCCATGCTGCGCCGGTGACGGGCAAAGATCTCGGCCAGCGCCAGCAAGATCGCCATTGCGATGCAGGCCCAGCCGATCACCGTTAGGCTGCGTAGCGGCGAATTGCAGGCGTTGAGCACGCCCGACAGCGCCACGCCGGCGATGACGATCGGGATCGTCGCCAGCACGATCCAGAGCGCCAGCTTGAAATGCCGGTCGGCGAAATCGCGTCGCGCCAGAGCGTCGAACGAACCAAACAGGATATTCCTGACATCACTCCAGAAATAGCTGACCACCGCGGCAAGAGCCGCGAGTTGCATGGCGGCGGAGAAGGCGGAGCCAGGATCCTGCCAGCCGAGCACGGCCGGCACGATGCGCATATGGGCGGTCGAGGAAATCGGCAACAGTTCGGTGATGCCTTGCACCACGCCGAGGAACGCCACCTTGGCGAACCCCAGCCCGACGAAGCCCGTGTCCAGGCCTTGTGTGCAGATGTCGGCCAAAATCGAATTCCGTGCATGAGAGATCAGAGTTGCGTGGACCGACCACCGGTCAATCCCCGACAAGCCTTATCGTCATGGGCCGGATAATCAATTTACGGATTTGTAAGCTGGCGTGCCGAAGTGCACGCCGTTCGAAAACCGGCCCACCTTGGAGCCGGCTTGAGATACACAGGGAAAATCGCAAAGCGACTACGGGCAGAGCCAGAGTTTCTGGCATGTCCTGGCGATCACATGCGCCGGCGGCACTTCGGGCTCATCGGTCGAAGGCCGGCGAGCCCGTTCGAGCAGCATGCGCACCTGTTCGGGGCGCACACGATCGCGCTCCATCACAAGCAGGACCATCGGATCGCTCAAAAGCTCGTCCAGGGTGCTGATGCTGTCGTTCATCCGTCGTCTCCTCGAATGCCGTACCCGCGACCCATAAATAGGGAGACAATGATGGCCCGCCAATGACGCTTTGCCGGCTATCTCGTGTCGATTTGGATTAAATTTTGGCCATGGTTGCGTTCTTCCTTCTCGCTGGCGTAGCGCGTCGATCCACCTTCTTCCACAACAAAGGGAAAGGGGAAAATTAGCCTGGCGGAGGGGCGCCTTCGTATTTCGGCAGGCTGTCATCGAGCACCACCCAGGGCTGCTTCGAGGCGGTGAAAATATGCATTTGCGGCTTGAAAACCGTGGGATCGTCGAGCGAACCGGTGGTGATGCCGATGATATCAGCGGAATCACGCCGGGAAAACATCGTCGTGCCGCAGCTCGGGCAAAAGCCGCGCTTGAGATCCGGCGAAGAGTTTATGGTCGCCAGCGGCCCGTCGATCGTCACGTCGTCGATGCGAAACAGGACGCGTGCGTTGAAGGCGGCGCCGATCGCCTTCTGGCAAACCCGGCAGTGGCAGACGCGTTCGTTGATGGGGGCCGCGTCCGCGCGGTAGCGCACCGCCTTGCACAGGCATCCGCCGTCATATCTTGCCATTGTCCGGATCGATCCACTGGTGGGGGAGAATAGGCGCGCAAGGTATCGGCGCGGCCGATTGGGTCAATTGAAAAGCTTTGATGCAACGTCATCGCTTATGCTGATGCGAGTGGGGCTGAAGTCATGACGCCGAAAGCCGTCATGGCGGCCGCATGACGATCCGCCGGCTGCCAGCCAACAACCGGCGGCCTTGGCGTTCACTCCGTTTCGCCGACGACCTCGTCCCAGGTTTTGACCTTGGTCTGGCCGTTGAGGAACGGCAGCGCGGCGGCCGTGAGTTCGGGGGCGAAGAAAGTGTCGTAGTGGGTGCGGTTGGGCAGGATCGCCAGGCGGTTCTGCGACAGGTTCTCGCGCATCCAGCCGGCGTCCTTCAGCCCGCCGCCGAGCATCTGATAAAACTTGATCTCGTGCTCGGGCTTGTACATATCGCTGTCGCCATAGACCAGCATGACAGGCATCTTCAGCTTGGCGACGTCGGCCGAGTAATCGCGGTTCTGACGCATGAAGCCGCCCAGCGCATCGAGGAGCTTCGGGAACTCCTCCGGATGCGGCGCCACCGCGACGTAGGATTTGTACATCGGCGTGTCCTTCATGAACTCAGCCGCAGCCGCGCTCACCTGTGCCTGCTGGGGACGCATCTCGTCATAGAAGCCGTCCGTGGCGTAGCCGGTCGATACCAGGACGAGGCGGCGCACCGCTTCGGGATGCTGGCCGGCCATGCGGAAGGCGACGCCGCCGCCCAGCGAATAGCCCATGACATCGACCTGGTCGTAACCGAGCGCCTTGACGATGGCGGCCATGTCGTCGCCCATCGCTTCCACGGTGAATGGTCGGTCACCCAGCGCGGTGCGACCGTGACCCTGCAGGTCGACGCCGATGACGGTGCGGTTTTCGGCAAGTTTCGGCAGGATCGGCGCGAACATATCCGTGGTGCCGAGACCGCCATGCAGCAGAAGCAGCGGCTCGCCCTTGCCATAGATGGCATAATAATAATTCAGGCCGTCGATCGGCAGCAGGCCAGACTTTTCCGGCTTCGGCAGTGCGTTCGTCTCAGTCGTCATGGCGGGTTTTGTCTCCTCCGCATTGGTGGTGACCGGGCAGGCAAGCAGTGCTGCGGCCGAAGCAAAAATGGCGAAAAACAGGGTTTTGGACATATCGATCTCCTCTCGTCCTGCCGGTATCAGAGCGTCATGCGGATCAAAGCGTTTTGGCGAGTTCTTCGAGCTGGTCGGCGCACTGTCCCCAACCCTCGTGGAAACCCATCTTCTCATGCTGTTCGCGGTCGGCGACGCTCCAGTGCCTGACCCGAGCGATGTAGCGCGTCTTGCCGTTGCCCTCGTCCTCGAAGGTCAGCACGACGGTCATGAACGGCTTTTCCGAAGGCTGCCAAGCCTCTGTGTAGGCGTCGGTGAAGACGATCTTCCTGCCGGGAACGACTTCGAGGAAGATTCCCGGGTTGGGGAATTCGTTACCGTCCGGGCTAGCCATGACGACAAGGCTCGAGCCGCCGGTGCGCACATCCATCTCGGCGCGCGGCGTCGTCCACGGCTTTGGCGAGAACCAGCGCGTGATCAGTTTCGGATCGGTCCAGCAGCGATAGACGTTCTCACGCGGCGCATCGATGATGCGGGCAAGAACCACTTCACGGTCGTTGGTGGGGGCGGTGTCGAGCTTGGTGGTCATAAGGGCGTCCTGCGTTTGATCTGGCTTCCGTCCCAAGGACGAGCCGATGAACCGCAAACCGACATCGTCCACGAAAATTTTGCGATGACGTCCCTGCTCCGCGTCGGTCCGTGGGGAACGAAGGAAGTGTCAGTGGCGCTTGGCTTGCACCAGATAAGCCTCGATTTCGGTCTCCCCGAGCCACTTTGCCGCTTCCAGCCGGTGCAGGCCTTCGACGAGGATGTGGCGTTTGCCGTCATGGCGGACCTGGATCGGCGTCTTCATGCCGTTTTCCAGAATGTCCTCGGCCAGATGGCGGACGGTCTCGGGATGCAGCGTCTTCTTGCGCGCTGTCGGCACGTAGATCTCGTCGACTTTGACCTTTTGCACTCTGAGCATTCCGACCCCCGTGGCGGAAACGCCGCCTGCCCTGAGATAGTCCGTTTGATGGAGGCGGCCAAGGGTGCGGCTAACGAATGCTGGTCCGATCGTTTCCATTTGACGCAACGACAGCAGATCGCCGAAATGGCGGCCTTCGACCTTTCAGGTGTTCATGACCCATCTGCCGACCGAATTCCCCGATTTCGGACTGACGCCGGAGCAGCGCCGCCACGCGGTGCGTGGCCATTACTACGAATGGCCGGGGATGGATGGCGAGCGCGGCGAGATCTGGTGCTACAGCGACCGCTTTTCCTATCGCGCCGGCGAAACGGTGGCGTTGCATGTCAGTTCGACAGCTCCGAACTTCGGCATGACAATCACCCGGGATGGCGGCAGCGAGACCAAAGCGTTCGAAAAATCGGGCATCGCGGCACGCCGGCAGGACACACCTGACCAGTGTTCGGTTGAAGGCTGCGGCTGGGACCTATCCTTCGAATTTCGCGTCGGGGCGGACTGGCCGTCCGGCGCCTATCGGGTCACGCTGACCGCCGACGGCCGCGACGGCAAACCGATCCAATCCCATCATCTTTTCATCGTCAGCCCGCAGCCGGGCCGTAAACCCGGCCGTGTGCTGCAGGTGGCTGCGACAGGCACATGGCTGGCCTACAACACCTGGGGCGGCTCCAACCACTACCAGGGCATCACCGGGCCGGATCGCAACCAGTATTCGCCCATGGTGTCGACGCAACGCCCCTGGTGCCGCGGCTTCGTCGTGCTGCCGAAGGATGCGCCGCGCGTGCCGCTGGAAGTCGCCGTGCCGCCGAAGACGGTGCCGCGTTATCCGCATATGGAATGGGCGCTCGCCACCGGCCATTCGAAGAAATACGCCTCGTCGGGCTGGGCCAGCTATGACAGCCATTTCTTCCGCTTCGCCGAACGGGCCGGCTATGGCGTCGATCTCATCAGCCAGCACGATCTGCATTTTTCGCCCGAAATTCTCGACGGCTACGACTGTGCCGTCTTCGTCGGCCATGACGAATACTGGACCTGGGAAATGCGCGATGCCGTCGACGCCTATGTCGAGCGCGGCGGCCATGCGGCGCGCTTTGCCGGCAATTTCATGTGGCAGACGCGGCTGGAAGACGAGGCCCGCCGGCAGGTCTGCTACAAATATCGCGCGCGTGCCGAAGACCCCGCCTATCTCCCAGGCGGCGACATCACCCGCGCCACCAACTCCTGGGAAGCGCCGGAAATCGGCCGGCCGGGTTCGGCGACCTTCGGGCTCAACGCCACGCGCGGGGTTTATACCGGTTGGGGCGGTTGCGCGCCGCGCGGCGTGCGTGGCTTTCCGGTCTACCGGCCGGAGCACTGGGCCTTTGCCGGCACCGGCATCTATTATGGTGACCTGCTGGGCTCCGACAGCCACGTCTATGGCTATGAAGTCGATGGGCTCGACTTCGAGATACGCGGCGGCCTGCCCTACCCGACCGCCACCAGCGGCGCGCCAGACGGCCTGCAGGTTCTCGCCGTCGGCATGGCATCCCAGGTCGAGGAAAGTGCCGACATCCCGATCGAGGACCAATTCCTCACCGACGAGGATGGCCGCTTCACCGCCGAGACGCTGTTCGGCGAGGCGAGCGACGCCAATCTGGAAAAAGTCAAACGCGGCAACGGCATGATCGTCAATTTCCCGCGTGGCAAGGGCGAGGTGTTCCACGCCGGAAGCTGCGAATGGGTCGCCGGCCTGCTAAGACAGGACCCGATGGTCGAACGCGTCACCAAGAATGTCCTCGATCGTTACCTCGGAAAGTCCTGACATGTCGAAAGTCCAGACCGCCACGCAAGACACCGATGCCCGGCGAGAGTCGCATCTGTTCTATTTGTCCAGCCTGCGCCGGCCGCTGATCGACCGCGCCGAGGGCATTTATATGTGGACGCAGGATGGCCGCCGCTTCATCGACGGCTCGAGCGGCCCGATGGTCGCCAATATCGGCCATTCTAACCGCAATGTGCTGGATGCCATGAAGCGGCAGATGGACCGCGCCACCTTCGCCTATCGGCTGCATTTCGAGAACGAGCCGGCCGAGGAGTTGGCACGCGAACTGGCCGGCAAGCTGCCGGAAGGCATGGACCGCATCTTCTTCGTCTCGGGCGGCTCGGAGGCGACGGAATCCTGCATCAAGCTGGCGCGGCAATGGGCCGTTGCCACCGGACAGGCCAGCCGCTGGAAGGTGATCACGCGCTTCCCCTCCTATCATGGCGGCACGCTGGGTTCGCTCTCGATCACCGGCGACGATGCGCTGGCCGAAACGTTCGAGCCGATGATGCGGGTGATGCCGACCGTGCCGGCGCCGAACGCCTGGCGCGACCGCGACAATCTCTCGATGGAACAGCGCGGCATCCGCTATGCCGACATGCTGGAAGAAAAGATCCTGGCCGAAGGGCCTGAGAGCGTGGTGGCCTTCATCATGGAGCCGATCGGTGGCGCGGCGACCTCAGCCCTGGTGGCGCCCGACAGCTACTATCCGCGCATCCGCGAGATCTGCGACCGCTACGGAATCCTGCTCATCCACGACGAGGTGATGAGCGGCGCCGGTCGCACCGGCAAATTCCTCGGCGGCGACCATTGGAACTGCAAGCCCGACATCGTCGCGCTGTCGAAGGGGCTGGGTTCGGGCTATGCGCCGCTTGGCGCGCTCGCCGCCCCGATGCGGCTGGTGCAGCCGCTGCTTGACTCCGGCGGCTTCCAGCACGGCCACACCTATGCCGGCAATCCGCTGGCCTGCGCCGCCGGGCTGGCTGTGCTCGGTGAAATGGACCGGCTCGACCTGATCGCCAATGCGGCTGCCATGGGCGACGTGCTGATGGACGGGCTGAAGGGGCTGGCGAAGCGGTTTCCGTTCATTGCCGACGTGCGCGGCAAGGGCCTGCTCACCGGCGCCCAGATGGTTGCCGATCCCGAGACGCTCCGACCGATCGACCAGACCAAGAAAGCCACGCAACGGCTGCTCGACCTCGCCTATCAGCGCGGGCTGATCATCTATGGCCGCAGGGTCAAGGGCGGCGTCGACGGCGACAATTTCATGGTCGCGCCGCCGATGATCGTCACCAGGGAGCAGGTCGGCGAGATCGTCTCCATCATCGGCGACTCGCTGGACGTTCTGGCCTCCGAACTCGATCTACCGGTCGAAGGCTGAGGCGACAAAGATGGCGCCTAGAAAAGTCATCATCACCTGCGCTGTCACCGGCTCGGTGCACACGCCGTCGATGTCGCCCTATCTGCCGGTGACGCCGGACCAGATCGCCGCCGACGCGATCGCCGCCGCAGAAGCCGGTGCTTCGATCCTGCATCTGCACGCCCGCGATCCGAGTGACGGCCGCCCGACCGCCGATCCGGACGTCTACATGCAGTTCCTGCCGCGCATCAAACAGGCGACCGATGCAGTGATCAACATCACCACCGGCGGCTCGTCGTTGATGACCTTGGACCAGCGGCTGGCGGCACCGCTCAGAGCCGAGCCCGAAATGTGCTCGCTCAACATGGGTTCGATGAATTTCGCGCTGTTCCCGATGCTCGACAAGCCGAGGGAATGGCAGCACGAGTGGGAGCCGAAGCTGCTGGAAGCCACCCGCGACACGATCTTCAAGAACACCTTCGCGGACATGGAGGGCGTGCTGGAGAGGCTGGGCAAGGGCTGCGGCACGCGCTTCGAGTTCGAATGCTACGATGTCGGCCATCTCTATTCGCTGGCGCATTTCCGCGACCGGGGACTGGTGTCGGGACCGCTGTTCATCCAGTTCGTGCTGGGCATTCTGGGCGGCATTGGCGCCGACCCGGACAATCTCGTCCACATGAAGCGGATCGCCGACAAATTGTTCGGCGACAGCTACCAGTTCTCGGTGCTGGCCGCCGGCCGCCAGCAGATGCCGCTGATTTCGATCGCCGCGGCAATGGGCGGCAATGTCCGCGTCGGGCTGGAAGACAGTCTCTATGACGGACGCCAGCTGGCGAAATCCAATGCCGCCCAGGTGCGCCGCATCCGTGGCATTCTCGACGGGCTGTCGCTGGAGGTTGCCACGCCCACCGAAGCGCGCGACATGCTGGCGCTCAAGGGCGGCGACCGGGTGGCGTTTTGAGATGACGGCGTTTGAAAGGGAGACAATCTGAAATGATTGCGTTCCTTCGCCCCCCCCTCTGTCCTGCCGGACATCTCCCCCGCAAGGGGGGAGATCGGATGTCATTTCGGCTTTCGCTAACTTCCAACGTTGCAGGAGGGGCGGTAGTATCAAAACTGCCAATCTCCCTCCTTGCGGGGGAGATATCCGGCAGGACAGAGGGGGGTGCCTGGGCACCGAACCTCCGATGATTGTCCCCCCGCCCAATATCCTCCTTCGACTCGGCACTCTCGACGACGTCGAAACGATCCACGCGGCGATCCTGAAACTCGGCACCCATATCGGCGCGCCGGAGGAAATCATCTCGACACCGGACGATCTCAGAACCTATGGCTTCGGCGAAAAGCCCGCCTTCTCGACCCTGATCGCCGAGGTGGACGGCGAATTTGCCGGGCTTTGCCTGCATTTTCCGATCTTTTCAACCTGGATGGGGCGGCCTGGCGTCTATGTGCAGGACCTCTATGTCGAGGATCGTTTTCGCGGGCGCAAGATCGGCGAGCGGCTGCTGCGGCACGTTGCGGCGCAGTGCCGGAAAGAAGGCGGCGTCTATCTCCGACTGTCGGTCGACACCGACAATGAAGGCGCCAAGACCTTCTACGAAAGGCTGGGCATTGCCTGGTCGAGCTATGAGCAGACCCAGAAAATCATTGGCGAGGCGTTCTTTGCCTTCGCCGATGCGCCGCAGAACGAGGATCCGGAATGAAAGCCTTCTATGCCGAGGAACAGAAGCGTCACGACCCCAAGGCCTTTCTGTCAAGCGGTGCGGCGCAGCCCAATCCGGAAAAGCCGGAGCGCGTCGGGAGATTGTTATCCGGCGCAAAATATGCTGGCTGCACGATCGAGCGACCTCGCAACCATGGCCTCGGTCCGGTCGCGGCTGTGCATACGCCCGAATATCTGGATTTCCTCGAGCATATCTACGCGCGCTGGCAGCGCATCGAGGGCGCTTCGGCCGAAGTGATCCCCAACATCCATCCGATCGCGCGCAACGGCTCCTACCCGGCCTCGGCAGTCGGCCAGGCCGGCTACCACATGGCCGACACGGCCTGCCCTATCTCAGGGGAAACATGGCAAAGCGCGCTGTGGAGCGCCTGGAGCGCGGTCGAAGCCGCCGAGGCGGTGATGTCAGGCGTACCGGCCGCCTACGCGCTATGCCGCCCGCCCGGTCACCACGCCTTTGCCGATGTCGCGGGCGGCTTCTGTTTCATCAACAATTCGGCCGTCGCCGCACAGGCTCTGCGTAAACAGGCCGCACGGGTGGCGATCCTCGATGTCGACCTGCATCACGGCAACGGCACGCAAGGCATCTTCTATGCACGACCGGATGTGCTGACCGTCTCGCTGCATGCCGATCCCGTGCGTTTCTACCCGTTCTTCTGGGGCCATGCCGACGAGCGCGGCGAAGGGCCAGGCCTCGGCTACAATTTCAACCTGCCGCTGCCACGCAAATCCGCCGACGCGGCGTTTCTCGAAGCGCTCGAGGTAGCGTTCCAGCGCATCCGTGCCTTTTCGCCCGACGCGCTGGTCGTGGCGCTCGGGCTCGATGCGTTCGAGGGCGATCCGTTCGGCGGACTTTCGGTGACGACGCCGGGTTTCTCGCGCATCGGCGAGGCCATCGCAAAGCTCGACCTGCCGACGGTCATCGTCCAGGAGGGCGGCTACCTCTGCGACGAACTCGGCGACAATCTCACCGCGTTCCTCACCGGCTTCGGCGGCAAGATGCGGTGAGTACTCAAGCCAGTGTCAGGAGCGCTGCTGCCTGAGCATGGCGATGACCCGGTGCACGCTCTCCAGCGTCTCGTCGATTTCGGCAGATGTGTTGTAGTGAGCGATGCCGATGCGCACGACGCCATACTCGGCCGGGATGCCGAGTTGATGGACGATCTCCCAGGCATAGTTGTGCCCCGACCACAGGAAGATGTTCTCGGCGTTCATCTGCCGTACGATCGTCTCCGGCACGATGCCGTCGACGGTGAAGGACACCGTCGGCACGCGCTCGCCAATCCGCTTCGGATCGGTGATGCCGTGGATGGTCAGACCCTCGATATCGGACAGACCGTCGATCAGCTGTTGCGCCAGCGGGTTTTCATAGGCGATCGACACCGCGAACGCCTTGGCGATCTTCTGCCTTCGCGATCCACCCTCGCCCGCTGCCGCGCCAAGGTCGGCGAAGTAATCGACCGCGGCCGTGAGGCCGGCCATCAGTTCGATCTGCGGCGTGCCCAGCTCGAACCGCTCCGGCAGGCCGTTGGATGAACAGCGGCACTTGTAGGGTTTCAGATCATCGATGACATCATGCTGGCCCCACAAAATGCCCATATGCGGGCCGAAGAATTTGTAGGCCGAACAGATCAAGAAATCGCAGCCGAGCTCCTGAACGTCGATCAGGCCGTGCGGGGCGAACTGCACGGCATCGACATAGACCAGCGCGCCGGCGTTCCTGGCGATGGCGCTCAGCGCCTTCACCCGGTTGATGGAACCAGTCAGGTTGCTGGCATAGTTCAACGCGACCAGCCGGGTCCTGTCGGATAGCAACCCGGCGAGCGTCGCCTCTTCGACCTGCCAGCTCTTTTCGTCGAACGGCAGCCAGCGCACGACGAGGCCGAGATCCTCGGCCAGCTGCAGCCAGGGCGACACATTGCCCTCATGGTCCATGCGGGTGAGGATGATCTCGTCGCCGGGCTTCATCGTGCGACCGAGCGTGCGCGACATGTGATAGGTCAGCGTCGTCATGTTGGCGCCGATGATGATTTCTTCCGGGCTCGCCGCACCAAGGAAATCGGCCATTGCCCGATGCGCCTCATCGACGACGGCCTGCGCGGCAATCGTCGTTTCGAAATAGCCGCCAAGGTTGGCGTTGGTGGTCAAAAGACAGCGCGACACGGCGTCTGCGACGACTTGCGGCACCTGCGTGCCGGCCGGATTGTCGAGATAGATGCGGCGACGGCCCTTGTCGGTCAGGGAGAGAGCGGGAAATCTTTCGCGGACCAGCTCGATCGGAAAATTCATTGTTGCCCTTCTCCCATTGTAATCATTGGATTCGGCCAGCGGCCAATCCCCGTTCAAGGACAGGGATTACCGACCCGCTGATGGATCGCATCCACCGCCTTCTGCATTTCTTCGGTCCAGACGACATCGACGGAAGACAGCGCCATGTCGAGCTGCGAAAGCGTCGTTGCGCCGACGATGTTGGAGGTTACGAACGGCCGGCTTGAGACATAGGCATTGGCAAACAGTGCCGGCTCCAGGTCAAAGGAGCGCGCCAGCTCATTGTATTCAAGTTGTGCTTCGGCAGCACCTGGCGTCTCGTAGCGCTGGCCGCGGTTGAATAGCTGCGTGCGCGAGCCCTGAGGCCGCGCGCCATGGTCGTATTTGCCAGTCAGGTATCCCTGTGCCAGCGGCGAATAGGGCAGCAGCGACACTTGCTCGCGCTCGCAGACCTCGGCGAGGTTCACCTCGAAGGTGCGGTTGACGAGATTGTAGGCGTTCTGGATCGACGCGACGCGCGGGCCGATGTCCTTGTCGGCTTCGGCAAGGAACCGCATCACGCCCCAGGAACTCTCGTTCGACAGGCCGAAATGGCGTATCTTTCCTGCCTTCACCAGTTCGTCGAACACGGCAAGCGTCTCGGCGACCGGCGTTTCGTCGGCCGGTGCGCCGACGGAATCGGCGCGCGGCGACACGGCGCCGACGCGCGTCGGGTTGGCGCCCCAGGGGATATCCCGCTCCGGCCAGTGGATCTGATAGAGGTCGATATAGTCGGTGCCGAGCTTGGCCAGCGACTTGTCGATGGCGTCAAAGATATCGGCGCGCACCAGTTGCGACGGCCTGTCGCCGCGAAACCAGCTGTTGGCCGTGCGGCCGACGACCTTCGAGGCAAGGATTACCTTGTCGCGGTTGCCCTTGGCTTTCATCCAGCTGCCGATGATCTTTTCGGTCCACCCTTGCGTCTCCGCCTTGGGCGGGATCGGGTAGAGCTCGGCGGTATCGATGAAATTAACGCCGCGCGAGAACGCCAGGTCCATCTGGGCGTGGCCTTCGGCCTCGGTGTTCTGCTGGCCCCAGGTCATGGAGCCCAGGCAGATCTGGGTAACAAGAAGATCGGTCCGACCGAGACGACGCTTGTGCATGGAATTCGGCTCCGGAGGAAGGCTGGCGCGACTGCGCGGAGGAAGCCGCATCTATAGGCAAAGCAGAGCCGCTCTCCAAGCCTCGCCAGAGCGACTTTTGCGTGAACCAGCCGGGTTAGCGGCGAGCACCTGCCAATGCACGGCGCTTGGCCTCGTCGATCAGCATGTTGGCCACTTGCATGCGGATCATGGCGCGCTGGCGCAGATGCGGGGCGACACGGTCGGGATGGTTGGCAAAGGCAAAGCTGCGGCGCATGCGACCGAAATCGGCGACCTGCTTGGGCTGATTGAGGCCGAGTTCCATGGCGATGGCTTCGGGATCGATCGGCGGCAGCTTTTCCTGGGGCTTTGGCTCTTCGCCGGCGAGAGCCAGCTTGGCATGATCGAGCAAGGCGGCGAATTCCGTCGCCAGATCCGCGCCCGCCTCGCGATATTCGGCAGCGGAAACCTTGATGCGGCCGGAATGGAGTTCATCGGCCACCGAAAGATAGTCGAACGGGATGGATGGACGAGCGCCGGCCTCTTCGCCCTCGCCATTCTTGTCGGGGGCGATGAAGAGGTCGTCGAGCAACGAAGCGAAATCCCGCTTGGCGCCAGTAGCGATGTCAGCCTCCCCCTCGCCCGACCATTCGGGTATCAAAGCATAGAACCGGCTCGTTAAAAATGCATGGCACCGATCTTAACGAATTTAGCCTTCGCCTCGTCTACCGCTTGACCCACCGCAATCCCAAAAACAAAAGCCGGACTGCATTTTCACGCAGTCCGGAATTCGCCAGGAGTGGCGAGGAAAAACCGGCCATGTAGCCAGCATTCGAGGCTACGGTGCGCGTCGGCCAAAAGTTTCACCGGGTTGCAGAAAATGGCGAAAGATTCGCCAAGGCAAAAATTCGCCAAGACATGGCAGGTATGCAAATGCTGCACTGCACAATTGTCACGATTCACCTATATTGGCTGGCGTGGAGGACCAATTTGGGGCTTGAATCATGGGTTTCTTCACTGAAATGTTCGCCCGGCCTCGGCCGCAGGAACATCTGAGATACCGCTCGGCGCTCGCGCTGCTTCATTCGATGAGCAATGCCGACCGCGCCGACATCGGGATCAAGCCGGCCGACTTCCCCCGCATCGCCCGCGAAATGTCCGTTCGCTAGCTGTATCCGGTGTTCAGGATGTCCCGGATCGCTCCGGGACACCTCCAAAAAACTCAACTCCTTAGCGCGACCCCAGAAACGTCGCCTTGCCCAACGGCACACCGTTGTGGCGAAGGATGTCGTAAGCCGTGGTGAGATGGAAATAGAAGTTGGGCATGGCCACATGCAGCAGATACTGCAGGCCGGGCATCGAACTTTCCCGTCCGCCAAGCTTCAGCTCGATGATCTTGTCGTCGGAGCCGTCGAATTCGGCAGCCGAAAATGTCGCGAGAAGGTCGAGCGTCTTCGTGATGCGAGCCTGGATATCGGCAAAACTCGCCTCATTGTCCTCGTATTTCGGCACTTCGCGGCCGGCGAGCCGTGACGGCGCGCCCTTGGCATGATCGGTGGCGATCTGCACCTGCCTGGTCAAGGCAAACATGTCTGGCGCCAGCCGCGACGTCAGAAACACCTGCGGATCGATCTTGCGGTCAAGCGCATTCTGTTCGGCGGTCGCAAGCATATTGGAAAGCGCTTTCAGCCTGGCCGAAAACACAGGCACGGATGCCTCATACATCGATATCGCCACGTCAAATCTCCTACCCGGCCGAACGCCGGCGGACGCGACGTAGCGCCTTCGCGCTCGATTCTTCAAGACCGCCGAGCCTGCGTCACCACGTTGCCGCAATCGCCAGAGTAGAATCTCCCCATCGAGCGGAGGTTCCCGATGAGACGCGCCCTTTTCGCAGCGACTGCCTTTCTCTCCCTTGTCCCGATCGGCCAGACGCTATTGGCGGCCGACGATGCCCCCGAAACGCCCTATGTCGACGACCGGTCTAGCGCCGATGCGGTTGTGCGTTCGCTCTACAGCGCCATCAGCCGGCACGAATTCGCCCGCGCCTGGGGTTATTTCGGCGATACAAAGCCGGCAAAGGATTTCGACAGTTTCGTCAAGGGTTTTGATGGCACCGACAAGGTCGAGGTCGAGACCGGGGCTGTTTCCGACGAAGGTGCGGCCGGCAGCATTTTCTACAACGTCCCCGTCGCCGTCCGCGCCACCGACAAGAGCGGCGGCAAAAAGGTCTTTGCCGGGTGCTACACGCTGCGCCAGGTGAATGCCCAGACACAAGTGGAGCCACCCTTCGATCCGATCCACATCGAGAAAGGGGCACTGAAGCCCTCCACTGCCGATTTCGAGGAGGCGCTGCCGCCAAGCTGCGGCGATGGCCCGCCACCGCCAAAGAAAGACACCGCACTGGAGCAGGCCAAGAAGGCCTTTCTGGCAACCTATGGCGACCAGTGCGACAAGCAGTTCCTCGCCAATGAACCGACCGTTTTTTCGATCAAATACAAGGACAAGGATGCGCAGCCCGGCGATCCCGACAAGGAAACGCGACTGTTCCATTTTTCCTGCTCGGCCGCCGCCTACAATGAAAGCTCGGTCTACTACATGACCGACGAGACATCGGGCGTGCAGCAATTGCAGTTCGCCGAACCCAAAATGGATATCCGCTACGAGAACAATGACAGCAACGGCAAATTGCTGGGCATGACCATCGTCGGTTTCCAGACGTCCGGCTGGGCAGTCAATTCCGACTATGACGAAGCCGCCCACACGATCACCACGTTCAACAAGTGGCGCGGCATCGGCGATGCGTCCGACGCGGGGACGTACCTGTTTCGCAACGGCAATTTCTCGCTGGTCCAGTACGACGTCGATGCATCCTATGACGGCGAGCAAAACCCCGAGACTGTCGTCGACTACAACACTGCGCCTTGAGCGTCACATGGGCTTGCAGGCAGCGCCTGTCAGGGCGCCTTCGACAGCATCCAGTTGAGCGTGCCGCGCCAGTCGGTCATGCGGATCGGCGTGCCATGGGTGCCGGTCTCGAAGCGGACGAAGCGGGTCGGATAGGTCTTCGATTTGGTCAGGATCGAGCGAAAGAACGCCTCCTGCTTTGCCACGGGGTAGACCACGTCGTGGCTGCCCTGGCCGAAGAAGACCGGCACGCGGCGCTTGAAGGCCGGGCTGGTGAAAAAGCTTTCATCCCACAGCGATCCGAGCAGCAGCAGGCCATTGATGCGTCCGCCCGTATCCTTGCGCGCGGCCAGCTTCCAGCATAGCGCGCCGCCCATCGAGCCGCAGGCGACGAAGATCTTCGCGCCTGGCGACTGTTCGGCATAGTGACCGATCAGGGCCGCGATCTGTGCCGCTCCTGTATCGCCGAAATCGGGGAAATCAGGACTGAGATAGAGGCCGCCATTGCCGGCCATCAGGTTCTTGAGCCGGTTGAAATTGCCGCCGAAGGTGAAGTCGTCGACACCCTGCTTGCGGCTGCCGCCCTGCCCGTGCAGATAAAGCACGATGATGCCGGCGCCCTCGGTCTTGCCTGCGGCGACATGCCTGACATCGCCGGCGTCGGTCTTCAGCAGCAGATCCTGCTGCACCTTGCGAACGCCGGTGTCGGTGTATTGGACGTTCACCCGGCGCTCGGGCACCTGGTCACGCCGGTTGATGTCGCGCATCTCGCGGTAATCGATGACCGTGTAGGCGCCGTTGGTGTCGGACGACAGCGTGGCTGGATAGGCGAAGAGATCGTCCTTGAAGGGTTTCAAGGACAGCGTCTGGCTTTGCGCGGCCGGAGACAGCAACGCGGTCGCGACTGCAAAGGCACAGAAAATTTGGCAGCGGATAGACATGTCCAAGGCATGCGTAATTCGGCTTGGGTTTGTCAATCCTGCAGCACGCCGCCGGCGCCTTCGAGTGCCTCGCGTGTGTCGACATCGACTGACGCCGCCGCGCCGATCTCGACATCGATGACATCGAGCCCTTCCGTCTCGACCAGATGGCGCGCGCCGGTGTCGCCTTCGAGATGGGCGATCGCCGGAAACAGCGAGCGCGGCAAAAGCACCGGGTTGCCGCGCTTGCCGTCATGCGAAGCGCGGACCACCGCATTGCCGCCGGCCTTGCGGAAAGCATCGATCAATCTGTCGAGATCGCCAGACGTGATATCAGGCATGTCGCCGAGAACGATCATCACGCCGGCGGTGTCTTCCGGCAGATAGGCAATGCCGGCCTTCAGCGAAGTGGACAGGCCCTCGGTAAAATCGGGATTGTCGGCGAAGGCCACGTCGAGGCCCGCCAGTGCCGAGCGCACCCGATCGCGCTGGTGGCCGGTGACGACGACAGTGCCGGACGCCTTCGAGCCAAGCGCCCGCTCAGCGGTGCGGCGCACCAGCGGCTTGCCGTCGAACAGCGCCAGCAGCTTGTTCGGCCCGCCCATGCGGCTTGAGCGGCCAGCCGCCAGCAGCACGATGCCGACCTTGACCTGGCTTCTCGCCGGCAGCGGTTCGCGCGGCTGCGGCCGTGTCGGGATTTCCATCAGCAGCCCTCCGACCCCCATGCCGGCAATATCCCTGGCGGTCACGTCGATACCGGCGATCAAACGGTCCAGCACCCAGTCGAAACCGTTCTCCTTGGGGCTGCGGGCGCAGCCGGGCGCGCCGATGACGTGCTTGCCGCCGAGCATACCGAGCACCAGCAGATTGCCGGGATCCACCGGCATACCGGCGCGGATGACAGTACCGCCCGCCCTCTCGATCGCCGCGGGAATGACATCGGCGAAATCGCTCATCGCCGAGGCGCCGAAGATCACCACCAAATCGTTGTCGCGCACCAGGGAGACCGCGGCCTCAGCCACCGGCGCGATCTCATGCGGCGTGCGGCGCTCGGCCGTCAGCCTGCCCCCCGTGCGCGCCAGCCGCGCTTCGGTGACTCGCAGGGTCTTGTCCAGCACGGAAGGCTTGATGCCCGGCAGAACCGTCTGGATGACGCCGACACGCACCGGCTGGTAGGCGTTGACGGCAAAGATCTCACCACCGGCGCAGATTTTCGTCGCGGCGCCGATCAGCGCTGAACTGACCGCGAAGGGGATGATCTTCACGGTCGCGACCATCTGGCCTTTCTCCACCGGCGCATGCTGCGCCAGCGTGGCGATGGTGATGGCGGGATCGATGGCGTTGATGGCGTCGATGGCAGCGGCATCGACCGTGAAGATGCCCGGCGCCTTGGCATGGAGGTTGACCCGCCCGGTCGCGGCAGGCCTGGCCTCGATCCCGCGAAAGGTCATGCTCTCAGCTATTTCCTGCGCGGCGGCATCCTCGGCGAGGTCGTCGGCAGCCAGCACGGCTGCAACGACCTCGGAAACGCCGGCGGCCCGCAGCAGCGCCACATCTTCGGCGCTGAGCCTGTGCGCCTTGCGGAAGCGGCGTTCACCAGCGGTGGTGGAGTGCGCCAGCACCGCGCCTTCCGCGGCCTCGATCGGGATCGGGCCGAATTTCACGCCGCCGCGCCCGTAGAGCGCCGCGCGTCCTTTTGGACGCGCAAAGGACGCTCTACTACTTTGAACCTACGCATCGTGCTTTTCCAAAATCGATTTCGATTTTGGAGCCGATGCGGAGGCATCGAAACCGCGCGAGCGGAAGGCGTGGATCGCCTGGGCCAACACCGCAACGGCGATCTCTCCCGGGCTGGCAGCACCGATGTCGAGCCCGATCGGCGCATGGATACGGGCGATCTGATCGGCGCTCGCGCCCAGCGCCAGCAGGCGTTCGACCCGCTTGGCATGCGTCTTCCTGCTGCCGAGCGCCCCGACATAGAAACAGTTGGCGTCGAGCGCGGCCTTCAGGGCGAAATCATCGACCTTCGGGTCATGGGTGACGGCGGCAAGTGCGGTGTAGCTGTCGAGCGGCTGGCGCTTCAGCACATCCTCCGGCCATTCGGCATGAAGCGCCACCTCGGGAAAGCGGTCCGGCGTGGCGAAAGCGGTGCGGGGGTCGATGATCTCCACGGGATAGCCGGCGATCTTCGCCATCGGCGCCAGCGCCTGGCTGATATGGACAGCGCCAATCACGACCAGACGCGGCTGCGGCAGATGCGCGTTGAGAAAGAAATTCCGCCCCTCGGCTTCGACCGAACCGGAATTGCCTGTGCGAAACGCCCTGGCGATCGCGGCGCCAAGATCGCCGGCGACCTGATCGCCCTCGCGCACGATCCTGTCGCGGCCGTCACCGAGATCGGTGACAAGGATCGCCGCTCGGCGAGCGCGTCGTTCGGCGTTCAAAGTTTTTAAGGCGTAGGGATCCATCAGGAAATCTCTTGTCCGAGCATGATCTTGTCCAAAAACCGGGCCCCACTTTTGGGCATGCTCTAGCCCAGTCTTTCCACATACACCTTGATGCGGCCGCCACAGGACAGGCCGACCTGCCATGCGGTCTCATCGGCAACACCGAACTCCAGCATCCTGGCCTTGCCGCTGTCGATGACGTCGATGGCCTCGCTGACCACAGCGCCTTCGACGCAGCCGCCCGAGACGGAGCCGTGGAAATTGCCGTCGGCGTCGATGACCAGATGGCTGCCTACAGGTCGGGGCGCCGAACCCCAGGTCTCGACCACTGTCGCGATGGCCACGTCCTTGCCGTCCTTCATCCAGCCCTCCGCAATGATCAGCGGGTCGCGGGCCTCATCCAGATAAATGCTGTTTTCCATGACCGTTTCTCCAGAAGTCTGTTTTTCTCGGGATCTGTTTTCCGGATGGGAAAGATATGGCTATGCGGCGTGCCTCGCGCCAGCTTCCAGCCATCGGCGCGGATCGACGGATTGTGCCGACTTCTTATCCAGCGACGCGCAAAGATCGGCGAGCGCGTCGAGATTGTGCACCGAGCGGAACTCGTCGACGTGCGGCAGCATCGTCTTGACGCCGCGGGCGCGCGCCTGAAAGCCGTCGAAGCGCAGCAACGGATTCAGCCAGATCAGACGCCGGCAGGATTTGTGCAGGCGCTCCATTTCTTCAGACAGGCCGGCGACATCGTCGCGCTCCAGCCCATCTGTGATCAGAAGCACGACCGCGCCCTGCCCCAGCACGCGGCGCGACCATATCAGGTTGAACTCGGCCAGCGTGTCGCCGATGCGGGTGCCGCCCGACCAGTCCCTGACCGCCGCCGAACAGTCGGCAAGGGCTGCATCCGGGTCGCGATGGCGCATCTGCCGGGTCAGATTGGTGAGCCTTGTGCCAAAAACGAACGTGTGCACGCGCCGGCGTTTTTCGGTCAGCGCATGCAGGAAATGCAGGAAGATGCGTGTGTACTGGCTCATCGAGCCGGAAATGTCGGCCAGCACCACCAGCGGCGGGTGAACCTCGCGGGCTGAGCGGAATTTCGGCAGGATCAGTTCGCCGCCGGTGCGCGCGGCCGAACGCATCATGGCGCGCGGATCGATACGGCGGCCATGCGCATCGGCCTTGAAGCGCCGGGTGCGCACCATGTCGAAAGGCAGCCGCAGCTGCGCGATCGCCTTCTTGGCGTCGGCCATCTCGGCGGTATTCATCTGGGCAAAATCCTTGGCCCGCAGCACCTCGTTGCCGGAAGAGGTGAAGCGGGCGTCGACCTCGATCTCGGGAATTTCCTGTGGCGGCTGGTTCTTCTGGTGGCCCTCGAACATCGCCTGGCTGACCCGGTTTTCAGCGGCGCGTGGCTTCTGCTTTTCCCTGTTGTCGGGTGCCACCGGCGAAAACATAGCCAGCATCTTTTCGATCAGTTCGCGCGACTTCCAGAACAGCCGGAAGGCTTGGTCGAAAATGGCGTGGTCCTCATGCCTGGACACCAGCACGGCGTGCAGCGTCCAGTAGAAATCGTCGCGCGAGCCGATGCCGGCGGCGAGCACCGCTTCGATTGCGTCCTTGACCGAAGCCGGGCCGACCCGCATGCCGGCCTTGCGCAAGGTGCGGGCAAAATAGACGATGTTGTCGGCGATCCGCCCGTGCGGCATGGCCTCTTTTGGCTCGGGGCGCGACATCGCCTACTCCGCCGCCGAAAGCTCGGCCTTCACCTCGTTGAGGATGCGCCGGCCTTCGCCCTGTTCGATGCGGGCAATGTCGTCCTGGTATTTCAACAGCACGCCGATCGTGTCGGAGACGGTTTCAGGATCGAGCGCCACCTTGTCGAGCTCGGTCAGCGCGCCGGCCCAGTCGATGGTTTCGGCGACGCCCGGCACCTTGAACAATTCGATCTGGCGCAGCTTCTGGATGAAGGAGACCACTTCGGCCGAAAGCCGCTGGTTGGCCTGCGGCACCTTGCGGCGCACGATCTCCAGCTCGCGCTCGGCATTGGGATAGTCGACCCAGTGATAAAGGCAGCGCCGCTTCAGCGCATCGTGGATTTCGCGGGTGCGATTGGTGGTGATGATGACGATCGGTGGTTCTTCCGCCTTGATGGTGCCGAGTTCGGGCACCGTCACCTGGAAGTCGGACAGGATTTCGAGCAGGAAGGCTTCAAACGCCTCGTCGGTACGGTCGAGCTCATCGATCAGGAAAACCGGGGCAGCGCCCGTCTTTCCGGTCAGCGCATCGAGCACCGGGCGGCGGATCAGGTATTTTTCGGAAAAGACGTTGCGCTCCATGGCGGAGCGCTCGACCTTGCCGGCCGCCTCCTCCATGCGGATCTCGATCATCTGCGCGGCGTAGTTCCACTCATAGACGGCGGACGAAACGTCGAGGCCTTCATAGCACTGCAGGCGGATCAGCCGGCGACCGAGCGCCTGTGCCAACACCTTGGCGATCTCGGTCTTGCCGACGCCGGCCTCGCCCTCGAGGAACAGCGGCCGCTTCATACGCAACGACAGGAACAGCACGGTCGCCAGCGACCGGTCCGCCACATAGTCCGCACCGGTCAGGAGATCGAGCGTCTCGTCGATCGTCCGTGGCGCGGCGCGCGGTTTCAGCTCGGTCATTCTTTCTCCGTGAACGCCGCCGCTCCGCTTTCCAGTACGTGGTAGCCGCGGGCGTGGTAAATCAGCGGCCGCAAATTATCGCCCATACGCAGACCTGTCACCTTGCCAAAAAGCACACGATGGGTGGCCAGATCCTTGGTGTCGATCAATTCGCAGTCGAACACGGCGAGCGCGCCTTTCAGCGTCGGTACGCCGGTAGAGATCACATCCCATTCGCCAAGCGCGAAACGTTCCTCGACCGGCAGGCCGGTGATGCCGGAAAAGCCGACCGACAGTGGCTCCTGGTGCGAGGCCAGCGTGTTTAGGGCAAACCTGCCGTTTTTCACGAACAGCTCATTCTTGGCATTTTCGCGGTTGAGACAGACCAGGATGGTCGGCGGCGTGTCCGACACCGAACAGGCGGCGATCACCGTCGTGCCGCGCTTGCCGGCCGGCCCGTCGGTGGTGACCACATGGACGTGGCCGGCAAAGTGGCTCATCGCATCGCGATAGGCCTGCGGCCCAATGTCGTTCTTCTTCAGCACCGTAAATTTTCCATGGTCAGGATCCTACCGACATATATGGCCAGACATAGCCCGCCACAAGCGAAGTGCCTGAGCCATATCCCGAAATTCGCGTGTTGCACCAAGGCCGGGCAGCCTTTAGGTCTTGGCGGTAATAGTGCCGGGAGCATAGAGCCGGCACGGAGGGACCCATCGCTCGAATGCGACCCAGGACAAGAACAATAGCGGCGCTGTTCTGGCTGTTTCTGGCCAGTGCCGCGGATGCCCAGACGCTGCTCGTCGGCGTCTCAGCGCCCCTGTCGGGACCATCGGCCATTCTCGGCAAGCAGATCGAGGCCGGCACCGGTCTGGCCGCCGAGGCGAACGGCATCGAACTCAAGACGGTGGATGATGCCTGCACCGCCGATGGCGGCGCTGCCGCGGCCAGGGAATTTGCCGCCGCCAAGGTCAATATCGTGGTCGGCTTCCTCTGCACCGAGGCGATCGAGGCGGCGATGCCGATCCTGAAGGACGCCGGCATTCCGGTCATCACCGTTGGCGTGCGGACCGAAAGCCTGACCGACCGCCGCGCCAAGACTGGCTGGCCGGTCTATCGCCTCGGACTACGCGGCGACGATGAGCGCAACACCGTCGCTTCTGCCCTCACCCATCTGTGGCAGAACGAGCTGTTCGCCATTATCGACGACGGCACCATCTACGGCCGTGAGATCGCCGAGACGTTGCGGGCAGCGGCCGAACAGGCAGCGCTGAGGCCGGTATTCACAGACACGTTCCGGCCACAGCTCGACAACCAGATCGGCATGATCGGCCGGCTGAAGAAGGCCGGCGCGACGCATGTCTTTGCTGGCGGCGACGGCGACGACATCGCCATCATGGGCCGCGATGCCGCACAGCTTCAGGCTGGCATCGTCTTTGCCGGCGGCGAAAATCTCCGCACACCGCCGGGCGACGTGCCCTATGCCGTGGGCACGCTGATGATCGCACCGCCTGAATGGGCCGATGTCGCCGATCCAAAAGTGCTGGCGGCATTTGACGCTAGGAAGATCGTGCCCGACGGCTATGCGCTGCCTGCCTACGCCGCGGTCGAAATCGCCAAGGCGGCATCAAGCTTGTCCGAAAGCTCGGGCAAGCCATTGGCTGAAGCCCTGACCGGGCAGGATTTCACCACGGCGATCGGGCCGATCCGCTTTGATGCAAAAGGCGACCTCAGCCAGAGCCCCTACCGCGTCTTCCGTTTCGACGGCACGCGCTTTGCGCCCTTGGAAAGCAACTGATGTTTCGCACCGGCCCACGCAACCTGATCACCGACGTTGCCGGCCTGCGCGTCGGCAATGCGTCCGACGCCAGGCTGAAATCCGGGGTGACGACCGTGCTTTGCGATGCGCCGACGGTGGCTGGCGTTCAGATCCTGGGCGGCGCGCCGGGCACGCGCGAGACAGACCTGCTCGAACCGCACAATTCGGTCGATGTGGTGCACGCCGTCGTGCTTTCAGGCGGTTCGGCTTTCGGCCTCGACGCGGCATCCGGCGTGCAGGCGGCGTTGCGCGAACGCGGCATCGGCCTCGAGGTCGGTGGCTTTCGCGTGCCGATCGTGCCATCGGCGATCCTGTTCGACCTGCGCAATGGCGGCGACAAGGATTGGGGCCGTTATCCGCCCTACCGTGAGCTTGGCTATGAGGCGGCGCAAACCGCCACCGCCGATTTCCAACTCGGCACGATCGGTGCCGGCACCGGTGCGCTGACCTCGGGGCTAAAGGGCGGCCTCGGCTCCGCCTCGACGCTGCTGGAAAGTGGCGTCACCATCGGCGCGCTGGCCGCCGTCAATCCGACGGGCTCGGTAACCGTCAGCCGAACCCGCCATTTCTGGGCAGCACCATTCGAAATCGGCGACGAATTCGGTGGGCTTGGCTATCCCTCGCCGATGCCGGACGACGCGAAAAGGATTCTTTTGAAATACCGCGACAAGCATATGGGAAGGCCGATGGAGACCGGCGGCAACACCACCATCGCCGTCATTGCCACCGATGCGGTGCTCACAAAAGCTGCCGCCAAGCGCCTGGCGATATCGGCGCATGACGGCTTCGTGCGCGCCATCTGGCCGACGCACACGCCGGCCGATGGCGACCTGGTGTTTGCGCTGGCGACGGGCACGAGCGGAATCGAACTTTCCGCCGACGCGGCGATCGACCTTTACGCCGCGGCTGGCGCCACCATGGCGCGGGCCATCAGCCGCGGCGTGTTTGCCGCGACGCCCTCCGAAAACGATCTATTTCCGGTCTGGTCGTCGCGCCCGGGGTAAAGCGATCGATCAGACTGGATCGGACTTTTCTTCCTCGAACGTCACCGCAACATCGGAATTCGCCGACAGCCAGACCTTCTTCCCGTCGACTTCGGCAATCAGGCTCAGGGGAATATAGTGATGATGGCCCTTGTGAGCGCCCTCGCCGCTATCGGCCTTGGTCAGCTTGATGCGCTGGCCATCGACCTTGTCGACAGTGCCGACATGCACGCCGTCGGCGCCGACAACTTCCATATGCTCGCGAATTTTGCTGGTGTCGGTCATGGTGGTTCTCCATTGGGACTGCCGACCATAACAAATGACGGGCCGATTGGATGCATCGGCTTTCGCACCGCACGACGTTTTGATTTCGGCGTGCTAGGGGATTGAGACGATCACGGGGGTGAAGACCGATGCGAATGCTCTTTCTGTTTGCCGTTGGCCTGCTTGCACAGTTTGCCACCTCGATCGCGGCTCATGCCGGCGATGTCGCCGAACTTGAAATCCTCGGCTTCACCAAGGACGGCAGCGTCTTTGCTTTCGAGGAATATGGCGTGCAGGATGGATCGGGTTTTCCCTATGCCAACCGCTACTACATCGACACCAGCACCGACAGCTTTCTCAAGGGCACGCCGATCCGGGTCCGGCTTGAGGACGAGAATGCCAAACTGGATGCGGCGCGCCTTCAGGCCCGGCAAAAAGGCGAAGCCATTGTCAGTCAGGCCGAGCTGAGCGCCAATCGCGGCATCACCGCGGGTTTCAACCCGGTGACCGAGCTTTCGGCGGATCCGCACCGGATGGCGGTCAATCCGCGCCCGATCTTTTCGCCGGTCGACCCACCGCTCGAGTTCCGGCTCGACGAGATCGGCATGAACAACACCAAGGGCTGCGAGAGCCAGGGCGAGATCAACGGCTTCCGGCTGCTGCGCATCGAGGCGCAGGATGGTGGCACCACCAAGCTGCTGCACGAGGATAAGGCGATACCGAAAAGCCGGGGTTGCCCGAACGGCTACCGCATCGGCGCCGTGCAGACCTTTTCGATGGACAGTCTCAGCGCCTATGCCGTGCTGATCGCGGTGCGCCAGTACGGCTTTGAAGGCCCGGACTTTCGCTGGATCGCGGTGACCGGCCGCCTGTGACACCGCTTGTCCCACCCGCCCCGCGCGATCGTTCGCTGAACCGCCTTCGCCGCGCTATACCGACGCCGCGCACTGCGTTTTATGGCGCCTTGCTATGGGCCACGACGATGGGCGCCAGTGCGCTCGTCACCCTGTTGTTGGACGACTGGGAGACGCCGGCGAAAATCCGCATTGTCACCGTACTGTTCGCGGTGGGAGCTGCGCTGGCCTTTCCTATCGGCCTGTTCGCGGCGCGGCTGGTTTCGCAGGGAAGACGCTGGGAAGTCGCCTTTGCCGCGGCCTTCGTGTGCCTAGCCGCGGCGACGATCGGCCTGACCGCCGGGCTGTTTGCCCTGCAGTACCGCTCCTACTATGCCGAGTGGCATGCGCCTGCTTTCACCCGCACCTGGGTCCTCCAGTTCGTCTTCACGACGTTGATTGCGCTTTATCAGTTCGTGGTGCTGGGCATCCGGCTCTATTTTCCAGTTGGTTTCATCGCTCTGTTTGCCGCGGGCGTCTGGTTTGCGCGCCAGCGGCGTTGAGCATTTTGCTCGCCTCTGTTAGGACGCGGGCAAACTTCTCGATATGTCAGGACTGACCGATGATCCCTCGCTATTCCCGGCCGGAAATGGTCGCCATCTGGTCGCCAGAAACCCGGTTCCGCATCTGGTTCGAGATCGAAGCCTATGCATGCGACGCGCTGGCCGAACTCGGCGTCATCCCCAGGGAAGCGGCAAAAACCATCTGGGAAAAGGGCGGGGCGGCAAAATTCGATGTCGAGGCGATCGACGAGATCGAGCGCGTTACCAAGCATGACGTGATCGCCTTCCTCACCCATCTTGCCGAATTCGTCGGGCCGGACGCCCGCTTCATCCATCAGGGCATGACCTCGTCCGACGTTCTCGACACCTGCTTTGCGGTGCAGCTTACCCGCGCCAGCGACATCCTGCTCGCCGACATCGATGGTCTGCTTGCAGCGCTCAAGCGCCGCGCCTTCGAGCACAAGGACACGGTCACCATCGGCCGCAGCCATGGCATCCATGCCGAGCCGACCACCTTCGGCGTCAAGCTGGCGCAGGCCTATGCCGAGTTCTCGCGCTGCCGCGAGCGGTTGGTGCACGCGCGGGAGGACATCGCCACCTGTGCGATCTCCGGGGCGGTCGGCACCTTCGCCAACATCGACCCCTATGTCGAGGAACATGTGGCGGCGAAGCTCGGCCTGAAGCCCGAGCCGGTTTCGACGCAAGTGATCCCGCGCGACCGTCACGCGATGTTCTTTGCCACGCTCGGCGTCATCGCCTCGTCGGTCGAGCGGCTGTCGATCGAGATCCGGCATTTGCAGCGCACCGAAGTGCTGGAAGCGGAAGAGTATTTTTCGCCGGGCCAGAAAGGCTCGTCGGCCATGCCGCACAAGCGCAACCCGGTGCTGACCGAGAACCTCACCGGCCTTGCCCGCATGGTGCGTTCGATGGCGCTGCCGGCGATGGAGAATGTGGCGCTCTGGCACGAGCGCGACATCTCGCACTCCTCGGTCGAGCGCATGATCGGCCCGGACGCCACCGTGACGCTCGATTTCGCGCTGTCACGGCTGACCGGCGTCATCGACAAGCTGCTCGTCTATCCCGACAACATGCTGAAGAACATGAACAAGTTCCGCGGCCTCGTGCATTCGCAGCGCGTCATGCTGGCGCTGACGCAGGCGGGCCTGTCGCGCGAAGACTCCTACCGGCTGGTGCAGCGCAACGCCATGAGAGTGTGGGAGCAAGGCGCTGATTTTCTTGAGGAATTACTGTCCGACAAGGAAGTGACCGCAGCGCTGCCGGAAGCCGAGATCCGCGAGAAATTCGACCTGGGCTATCACACCAAGCATGTCGACACGATCTTCAAGCGGGTGTTCGGATAGGATTTCCATGCGACTGGCTGTCCTTTCCGACATTCACGGGAATCTGCGCGCGCTTGAAGCGGTTCATGCGCGGATCAAGGACAATTCTCCCGACATCATCGTCAATCTGGGTGATTGTCTCTCCGGGCCGCTATGGCCGGAAGAAACCGCGCAATATTTGATTGCACAGAACTGGCCGACCGTGCGCGGCAATCACGACCGTGTGCTGATCGAGCCGCCGGCTTCCGGGCTGGAAGACGTCGATGCCTTTACCCACCATTGCCTCTCCCAGACGTCATTGGCTTGGCTTTTGGCATTGCCGATTGCCCTGACGCTCGCCCCTGAAATTCTGCTCTGCCACGGCAGCCCCAGCGACGACGAGACGTTCCTGCTCGAGGAAGACGGCGGCAATCACTTCTATCCATCCAATCAAAAAGAAATCAGACACAAGCTCGGCAGCATCGATGCCGGGCTGACCTTGTGCGGCCACACCCATACGCCGCGCGTCGTGCGGCTTTCCGACCGCCAGACGATCCTAAATCCCGGCAGCGTCGGTGTTCAGGCGTTTCCCGGCCTTACCGTGACCGGCAGCCCGCATGCCCGCTACGCCCTCGCCACGCACAAGCGCGGAGAATGGTCGTTCAGCCATCACGCGGTCAGTTATGACTGGGCCGAAGCATCCAGCCGCGCGACGGCGGCCGGCTTCGACAGTTGGGCACACGGATTGCTGACCGGTTACGCCGCCAGTTCTGTTTAAGAGCGCAGCGGGCGCTTAGCCGGCAGCGCCAGGCACGGTGCGGATCACCGTGCCCCACGGGTCTTCCCGCGTGGTTTCGGTGGATGCCTTGTCCGAACGCATCTCGACCCAGGCCAGACCTGACCGGGAGGGATCGCGGCGGCCTGCGCCTGAACTCTGCCAGGCGTTGGCGCCGATGTGGTGGTGATAGCCGCCCGACGACAGGAACACCGCCTGGCCGCCATATTTCGCCACCGTGTCGAAGCCGAATTCCTGGTTCCACCAGGCTTCGGCGTCTTCCGGCCTGCCGACACGCAGGTGGACATGGCCGACGATGCTGTTTTCCGGCGCGCCCTGCCAGCCGGCGTCACCCGCAGGCACTTCGGCAACGACGGACGGAATGTTCAGCCGCTCCGTTGCCATGGCAATCTTGTCGCCATTCCACTTCCAGTCCTGCGGGCGGCGGTCGGCATAGATCTCGATGCCATTGCCTTCGGGATCGGTCAGGTACAGAGCTTCGCTGACCAGATGGTCGGAAGCGCCCTCGATCGCGATCTTGTTCGATATAGCGTGGTTGATCCAGCGGCCGAGATCGGCGCGGCTGGGCAGCAGGAAGGCGGTGTGGAACAGCCCGGCGCTGCGCGGATCATCCGGCTTAGCTGAAGCGTCCTGCTCAAGCACCAACAAGGGACGGTTGGCGGCGCCCAGCGTGATCGAACCATCGGCACGGCTCAACTCCTGCAGACCGACAATTTCGCGGTAATATGCGGCAAGGCTTTCCGCGTCGCGCGCCTTCAGCCCGACGCGGGCAACGCTGACTGGGGTGGTGGCGGCAAAAGGCAACTCGCTCATCAAATGCTCCGTTCGACCGGCCTGCGATGAAGCTCCCAAAGCGAGAAGCCCCACTCCGCCGATCATTGTACGTCGTGTCAGTTCCAAAGTCAGGGTTCCCGCGCACGGCTGTTTCTTTTCCTGACCACAGATCGTCCATCGGCATCGTTCACACAAGACGCGAAGAAGCGAACATGGTGTTCACTATTGTGATCAATAGCGGCGTTCCTGCCGGTTGCACGAAGCGATGCCGCTCGCTATCTCAGCGCCATGAAGGTCAAGGAAGCAGATATCCTCATCGTGCCGGGCTACACCAATTCCGGCCCCGACCATTGGCAGAGCCGCTGGCAGTCGAAACTGTCGACGGCGCGCCGCGTCGAACAGGCCGAGTGGTCGAAGCCGGTTCGCGAGGACTGGACGGCGAGCGTCGCCAAGGCGGTCAACGAGGCCGAGCGGCCGGTTGTCCTGGTCGCGCACTCACTCGGCGTCGCCACTGCGGTGCAAGCCATTCCGCAATTCCGCAAGCCGGTCGCCGGGGCCTTCTTCGTGGCGCCTCCCGACGTCGCCAATCCCGAGATCAGGCCCAGGCACCTGATGACCTTCGGTCCCTACCCGCGTGAGCCGCTGCCCTTTCCCTCGATCGTGATCGCCAGCCGCAACGATCCGTTCTGCGCCTTCGATGTCGCCGAAGACATTGCCGGTGCATGGGGCTCGCTGTTCATCGATGCCGGCGAGACCGGTCATCTGAACGCGGATTCAGGCTTCGGGCCGTGGCCCGAAGGTTCAATGACCTTCGCCAAATTCCTGACGGATTTGAAACCCTGAGTTTCTTCAGGACCCGATCGAATCGCGGACGCTCTTGATCAGCGTTTTTGCGCCAAGCCCGATCAGCGAATGCTCGGAGCCCATGGCCAGCAGGCGATAGCCCATCGACACAACCCGGCCGGCAATTGCCGGCTCGACAACGTAGATCGCCGCATGTTTGCCGGCCTTGCGGGTGCGCTCGGCCACCGATGCCACAGTCTCCATCATGCTTTCCAGCGTCGAATTGACCGTGGCGCCATTGCTCCAGGCGATCGAGAAATCCGATGGACCGAGGAAGATGCCGTCGATGCCGGGCGTGTCGAGGATGCCGTCGAGCGCATCGAGGGCCGCACGCGTCTCGACCATGGCGAAGGCCATGGTGCGCTGGTTGGTGTCGCGCAGCCAGTCGGCCTGGTCGCCTTGGCCGTGGCGCGGAAAAGCGTAAGTCGGCCCCCAGGAGCGCTCGCCGAGTGGCGGGTATTTCATGGCGGCGGCGAACAATTTTGCATCGGCAACCGAATTCACCATCGGCGCGATGACCGCCTCGGCGCCGAAATCGAGCGCGCGGCTTGCCATGTCGAAACGGCCAACGGGAATGCGCACCAGCGCCGGCTTGCCGGCAGCGAGCACCGGCACCAGGCCACGCAGCACGCTGTCTTCGTGATGGCCGCCATGCTGCATGTCGAGCGTGACGGCATCAAAGTCCTGCTTGGCGACGATTTCGACGGTCAAGGCATCCGGCACGCCGGACCATGCGGTGAACAGCGTTTCGTCGGCCGCGAGGCGGGACTTCAGGGACATGGGTACTTTCCTTGTTAACTCCGGCAGTTTCAGCCAGAAATCGCGACAAAGGCAAAGAAAAACCGCCCGGATAGGCCGGGCGGTCGATTGGTCCAGCGTATGGCCGGGATCAGCGCATGGCCCGGATCAGGTGTTCTTGATCTGCTCGATCGCCTGCGCCATCAGTTCGTCCATGGTGCGGCGGATCTGGTGGTCCGACTGCTCGACGCCGGCCGCGTCGAAATCCCCGCGGATTTTGCGGAACACGTCGTGGTCGCCGGCTTCCTCGATGTCGGAGATAACCACTTCCTTGGCATAGGCGTCGGCATCAGCGCCGGACTTTCCGAGCTTTTCGGCGGCCCACAGGCCGAGCGCCTTGTTGCGGCGTGCCGAGGCCTTGAACCGAAGCTCCTCGTCGAATGCGAATTTACGCTCAAAGCCCTCTTCGCGGTCTTTCATGCTGCTCATGGCGTCCCTCCGGTCAAATTCGATTCGTTGGCGGTGAATATGTGCGTTGCCAAAGCACAAACCAAAAGGTCGCGGGCCGGTCAATACGCTTCATCGCATGCTGCGCTGCGGCATTTCAGTCCCGAAAGCGGTTGATTGGAAGGATTTGCCGATTGAGCAAACGATGTGATTGGGATAGACCCGGCATTGAACCCTACCGTAGCCGCACTATTTCAGGCAGACGGACAGGAAATGGTCTGATACCGCCCTGTCCGGAACCCCAGAGAAAAATCCAGATGAAAAATCGCCGCCGCATTTATGAAGGCAAGGCCAAGATACTCTATGAGGGACCCGAACCGGGCACGCTTATCCAGTTCTTCAAGGACGACGCCACCGCGTTCAACAAGAAGAAGCATGAAGTCATCGACGGCAAGGGCGTCCTCAACAACCGCATTTCCGAGTACATCTTCAACCATTTGAACCGCATGGGCATTCCGACCCATTTCATCCGCCGGCTGAACATGCGCGAGCAGTTGATCAAGGAAGTCGAGATCATTCCGCTCGAAGTGGTGGTGCGCAACGTCGCCGCCGGTTCGCTGTCCAAGCGGCTCGGCATCGAGGAAGGCACCGTTCTGCCGCGCTCGATCATCGAATTCTATTACAAGGCCGACGCGCTCGACGATCCGATGGTGTCGGAAGAGCACATCACTGCGTTCGGCTGGGCGAGCCCGCAGGAGATCGACGACGTCATGGCGCTGGCCATCCGCGTCAACGACTTCCTCTCCGGCTTGTTCATGGGCGTCGGCATCCAGCTCGTCGACTTCAAGATCGAATGCGGCCGGCTGTTCGAGGGCGACATGATGCGCATTGTCGTCGCCGACGAGATCTCGCCGGATTCCTGCCGCCTGTGGGACGTGGCGACGCAGGACAAGCTCGACAAGGATCGTTTCCGCCGCGACATGGGCGGCCTCGTCGAGGCCTACCAGGAAGTTGCCCGCCGCCTCGGCATCATGAACGAGAACGAACCGCCGCGCCCGACCGGCCCTGTGCTCGTCGCCTCGACCGACGGTCTCAAAGGCAAGCCGCACTGATCGCGGCTTGCGAACTGATAGTCAGAACAGGAGCATGTCCAGCGTGATCAAGGCCCGCATTACCGTCACCCTCAAGAACGGCGTGCTCGACCCGCAAGGCAAGGCGATAGAACACGCATTGTCGGGCCTTGGCTTCGGCGGCGTCGGCGCGGTGCGGCAGGGCAAGGTTTTCGACGTCGAGCTGGCCGAAAGTGACAAGGCCAAGGCCGAAGCCGACCTCAAGGCCATGTGCGACAAGCTGCTGGCGAATACGGTGATTGAGAATTACGCGGTGGAGATCGCCTAAATTGAAATCAGCCGTCGTCCTCCTGCCCGGCCTCAATCGCGACCGCGACATGATCGCAGCGTTGACCAAGATTTCGGGAACACCGCCAATCACCGTCTGGCAGACCGACACCGAAATCCCCGATGTCGACCTGATCGCCATTCCAGGCGGCTTTTCCTTCGGCGACTATCTGCGCTGCGGCGCGATCGCGGCGCGCATGCCGGTCATGCGGGCTGTGGCCGAAAAAGCGGCCGCCGGCGTTACGGTCATCGGCGTCTGCAACGGTTTCCAGATCCTGGTCGAGGCCGGCCTGTTGCCGGGCGCCTTGATGCGCAACACCTCGCTGAAATTCGTCTGCCGGCAGGTGAAGCTCGAGATCACCAATGCCAACACCATGTTCACCCGCCGCTATCAGCCGGGCCAGATCATCCGCTCGCCGGTCGCGCATCATGACGGCAATTATTTCGCCGACGCCGACACGCTTGCCCGCCTCGAAGGCGAAGGCCAAGTGGTGTTCCGCTATGCCGAGGGCACCAACCCCAATGGCTCGATCAACGACATTGCCGGCATCGTCAACAGCCAAGGCAATGTGCTCGGGCTGATGCCGCACCCGGAAAACCTGATCGAAGCAGCCCATGGCGGCACCGACGGCCGCGGACTCTTCGAGAGCGCTCTCGGCATCGCCGCCTGACGATATCGAAGCGAACAGCTTGAAAACAGCCGGACATTCCTGTTTCTTTGGAGCAAGTCTGGTTCATTGGGGAGAGAGACGGTCATGAAACTCTATTCGCGGCCGTTGTCGCCCTACTCGTCGATCGTGCGGGCACTGGCCTACATCAAGGACGTACCACTCAAGATCATCGCGCCGCCGCCCGGTTTCCCCATCCCGGAAGAGTTTCGCGCCATCTCACCGATGAACCGGATTCCGGTGCTGATCACCGGCTCGGGCGAGACGATCGTCGAATCGGTGGTCATCGCCGAATATCTCGAGGAACGGTTCCCGGAACCGGCGCTGCTGCCCCCCGATTCCAAGGACCGCGCGCTGGTGCGTATGTTCGCCCGCATCACCGATCTCGATGTGCTGACACCGATGATGAAGCTTTTCGAGCTTCATTCCGTGCCGAAGCGAAACAATGCCGAGATCGACGCCCAGTTCGCCCGCCTACATCATGGACTGGCAGCGATCGAGGCCCGCATGGCGCAAGGGCCCTTCGCACTCGGCGACGACATTAGTTTCGCCGATGCCTGGCTGACGCCGACGCGGTTCATCTTCAACAATTTCCGGGCCATGACGGGACGCCACGACCTGCTCGATGCCTATCCCAAATTCGACGCCTACCAGCAGATCGCCTCGCAACACCCGGCATTGTCGAGGGTGTGGGGCGAGATGACCGATGGTTTGAAGATTTTTCTGTCCGAGCTTGAGATGGGTGCCGCTTGATTAAGTCGAAGACGATCGCGCTGGTCGCCGCGGCGGGCTTTGTGCTGGCATCTTGCCAGTCGACGCCAAAGAGCACGCCTGTTCCCTCAGGCAAAAGTGCTGCGCTGCTGGCCATGGAACAAGTGGCGATCGCTGCCCACAAATGCTGGATCGCCAGCAAGGACCCAGCCTTCAAACCGTACCAGATGGCCAATGAGCTGAATTCGTTCAGCGGCACGCCGCGTTTCCTGCTGGTGCCGGCCAAGCACTATGGCGGCAAACCTTTGCTGGTCGTGCAGGCGCAAGGCAATTCTAGCCGTGTCGACGTCTTCGGACCGCTGATGAACGATCCGCTCGGCGCCCGCATCGGCTCGGACATCGCTCGTTGGCAGACCGGCAATCCGGCCTGCGCCGCGACGGCCTAGCCCATGGGCCGCTTTCTGCAGATTGTGGGGCTGGTCATCGGTCTGGCCGGGCTCATCCTGCAGTTCTGCATCAGCATTCCGGCATCGATGGAAGCAGGCCGCAGCCTGCTTGGCTCCGTCATTTTCGTCTTCAGCTTCTTCACCATCTTGACCAACATCGGCGCGGTGCTGGTGTACATGTCGCTGCTGTCACCCACCTTCTATGCCTGGGTGCCGGCCTTTGCAGGCGCGCGGATGCGGGCCGGCGTTGCCGCTTCGATCGCGCTGGTTTTTATCATCTATGCAACGGTCCTGGCACAACTCTGGCAGCCGCAGGGGCTGTTCCTGCTCTGCGACGTCCTGCTGCATTATGTGACGCCGGTGCTCTTCGTGCTGTGGTGGTTGATATCGGGCGCTGACGGCAGGACGCGCTGGAGCGACATTTCCTGGTGGGTGATCTATCCCATCGCTTATCTGGTCTATGCGCTGGTGCGGGCGCCGTTTGCCGGCGAGGTGCCCTACCCTTTCCTGGACATCGCCAAGAACGGCGCGACCAGCGTCGTCATCTCGGCCGCAGCCATCACCGGACTTTTCCTCGTGCTGTGCGTGGTCGCCGTCCTTGCGGACCATGGCATTGCTCGCACCAGGGCATCGAGCGTCCGTTAGAACTGTGCGGACGTCCTGTCCGCATTTCCAGGGACCATTATCTTTCCCAAAAACCGGTTCCCACTTTTGGGATCACGGTCAGTCCCAGAACGGCCTGATGCCCTCGCGGTGGGCATCGCAGCGCGAGATGCCGATATCCTTGAGCTGGTCGTCGGTCATCTCCAGCAGCGCCAACCGGCTGCGGCGGCGATCCAGCAGGTTGTCGATCCATCTTGCCAGCGACCTCAGCACGCGCACAAGGCGGCTGACAAAGCCGCGCTGAACCGACGGGCGTATCGATTGGCCTGATAATGCAGCGCTCGAATGACGTATTGTCGCGATTGTATTCATTTTCTTTCTGCCGACGTTCTAAATTGTACCCTTTTTTGCACGCGATTGATATGTATTGACTCATGTGCCGGTGCAATATAGAAAATTGTCACCATGACAAATTGGCTTCCAGATCTCACTGCCGGCTCCGGCCCGCTGTATCAGCGGCTGGCGGATTCCATCGAGACGGACATCGATCGCGGCGTGATCGATGCCGGCGCAAAGCTGCCGCCGCAACGCGACCTCGCCTACGACATCGGCACCACCGTCGGCACGGTCGGCCGGGCCTATCAATTGCTGCGCGAGCGTGGGCTGGTGAGCGGCGAAGTCGGGCGTGGAACCTATGTGCTCGGCCAGCGCGCGAAGCCGGATTTTCCGGCTCCGGACGTCGGCGGCGAAGGCACACGCTATATCGATGCGCCTAAAGGCAAGTTGCGTTTCGACAGCACCGCAGCACCCGATATCGGCCAGGGCGACATCGTCGCCGGTGTCCTGTCGCGCACGGCGCAGGACCATCCACATGAGATTTCAAGCTACACGCGGGATTTTCCCGACCGCTGGTACGAAGCCGGCGCCCGCTGGTTGGCGCGCAATTCGTTTCGTCCGAGTGCCGACACCGTCGTTCCCACGCTCGGCACCCATGCGGCGGTGATGGCGGCAATCGCGGCGCTCACCATGCCTGGCGACTATGTTGCCTTCGAGCACCTCACCTACTCGCAGATTTCCCGCAGTGCCGGCCTGATCGGCAGGCGCACCGCGCTGGTGGCATCGGACGAGGAAGGCATCGATCCGCAGGATTTCGAGCGCGTCTGCGCGCAAAAGCATCCCAAGATGATCTTCCTGATGCCGACTGCGCAGAATCCGACGCTGGCCACCTTGTCGGCGGCGCGCCGCGAGGCGATCGCCCATGTCGCACGCGAATACAACGTCGTCCTCATCGAGGACGACCTCTATGGCAATCTGACCGATGATCCGACACCATTGCTGGCCGAGTATGCGCCTGAACGCACCATTGTCGCGGGCGGCCTGTCGAAGTCGGTCGCAGCCGGTGTACGCGGCGGCTGGCTTTCTTGCCCGCCCGCCTACCGCCACCGCATCCGTGTCGCCCACAAGATGATGACCGGCGGCATGCCCTTCCTGCTGGCGGAGGTGAATACAAGGCTGGTGCTGTCAGGTCAGGCGGATGAGATACGCAAGCGCAGCATCGCCGAAATCGGCGCCCGCATCGCCATCGTGCGCGAGACTTTGGCCGGCTTCGCGTTCAAGTCGCATGACAGGGTGCCCTTTGTCTGGCTGACCCTGCCCGACCCCTGGCTTTCCGGCACCTTCAAGAACGCCTGCCTTGAGCACGGCGTGCTGATCGACGACGAGGACGAGTTCAAGGCCGGCCGCTCCGAGCAGGTTTTCCATGGCGTCCGCTTTGGCGTTTCGCAGCCGAGACAGCGCGAGGACATAGCCGAAGGCGTCGCGGCGATCCGGCGACTTCTCGATGAAGGCCGCGCCGGCTACGACAGCTTCTCCTGACACTGCGTGGCTTTGTCCGGTTTTCCGTCGTTTTTCGTCAATCCATGGGTGTATCGGCCGCAAGGCTTGCGATAAGACGGGACTCAAAATCCCAACGTCCCGGATATAAATCGCCGCCCATGACCATTTCCAATTCCGTGCCGATCACCCCTGAGCTCATTGCCTCACACGGGCTCAAGCCCGACGAGTATCAGCGCATCCTCGATCTTGTCGGGCGCGAGCCGAGCTTCACCGAACTCGGCATCTTCTCGGCGATGTGGAATGAGCACTGCTCCTACAAATCCTCGAAGAAGTGGCTGCGCACGCTGCCAACCACCGGTCCGCAAGTCATCCAGGGGCCGGGCGAGAATGCCGGCGTGGTCGACATCGGCGACGGCGACTGCGTCGTCTTCAAGATGGAGAGCCATAACCACCCGTCCTATATCGAGCCTTACCAGGGCGCGGCGACCGGCGTCGGCGGCATATTGCGCGACGTCTTCACCATGGGCGCGCGGCCGATCGCGGCGATGAATGCGCTGCGCTTCGGCTCGCCTGACCATCCCAAGACCCGGCATCTCGTTTCAGGCGTGGTTTCCGGCGTCGGCGGCTATGGCAACGCCTTCGGCGTGCCGACAGTCGGTGGCGAGGTCAATTTCGACGCCCGCTACAATGGCAACATCCTGGTCAACGCCTTTGCGGCGGGCCTTGCCAAGACCGATGCGATCTTCCTGTCGGAAGCCAAGGGCGTCGGCCTGCCGGTCGTCTATCTCGGCGCCAAGACCGGCCGCGACGGCGTCGGCGGCGCCACCATGGCGTCGGCTGAATTCGACGACAAGATCGATGAGAAGCGCCCGACAGTGCAGGTCGGCGATCCCTTCACCGAAAAGTGCCTGCTGGAAGCCAGCCTCGAACTGATGGCCTCGGGCGCCGTCATCGCCATCCAGGACATGGGTGCCGCCGGCCTCACCTGCTCGGCGGTCGAAATGGGCGCCAAGGGCGACCTCGGAATCGAGCTCGATCTCGACAAGGTTCCGGTGCGCGAAGAGCGCATGAGCGCCTACGAGATGATGCTGTCGGAAAGCCAGGAGCGCATGCTGATGGTGCTGCGCCCGGAAAAGGAAAAGGAAGCCGAGGCGATCTTCCACAAATGGGGGCTCGATTTCGCCATCGTCGGCAAGACCACCGACGATCTGCGCTTCCGCGTTCTGCACCAGGGCGACGAGGTCGCCAACCTGCCGATCAAGGATCTTGGCGACAAGGCTCCGGAATATGATCGGCCGTGGACCGAACCGAAGAAGCCGGTGCCGCTGGCCGCCAATGACATTCCGCAAGCCGACGTTGCCGACGCGCTGCTGAAGCTGCTCGGCGGGCCGGACCTTTCGTCGCGGCGTTGGGTGTGGGAACAGTATGACACGTTGATCCAGGGCAATTCGCTGCAGCTTCCAGGCGGCGATGCCGGCGTGGTCCGGGTCGAAGGCCATGCGACCAAGGCGCTCGCCTTCTCGTCCGACGTGACGCCGCGCTATTGCGAGGCCGACCCTTATGAGGGCGGCAAGCAGGCGGTGGCCGAATGCTGGCGCAACTTGACCGCCACCGGCGCTCTGCCGCTGGCCGCCACCGACAACCTCAATTTCGGCAACCCGGAACGGCCCGAGATCATGGGCCAGCTGGTCGGCGCGGTGAAAGGCATAGGCGACGCCTGCCGTGCGCTTGGCTTCCCTATCGTCTCCGGCAATGTCTCGCTCTACAACGAGACCAACGGCCAGGGCATCCTGCCAACCCCGACTATCGGCGGCGTCGGGCTGATCGCCGACTGGTCGAAGATGGTGCGGACCGGCTTTGCGGCCGAGGGCCAGATGATCCTGCTGGTCGGCGCGCCGGGCTCCTGGGGAACGCATCTCGGTCAATCGGTCTATTTCAGGGACATACACGGCCGCACGGATGGCCCGCCGCCGCCGGTCGACCTCGATCACGAAAAGCGCGTCGGCGACCATGTGCGCGCGCTCATCGCATCCGGTGTCGTCACGGCGGCGCACGACGTTTCCGATGGCGGTGTCGCCGTTGCACTTGCCGAAATGGCGATGGCGTCCGGTATCGGCGCCACCGTTCCCGGGCTTGTCGGCACCGACCCGATCCCGGTCTGGTTCGGCGAGGATCAGGGCCGTTATCTCCTGACGCTGTCGATCGATCCGCATGGTGACGAATGGGACGCCATTCGCAAGCAGCAGGGCGAACTCGGCATCTTCGCGCCGTGGATCGGCTCGACCGGGGGCAACGCGCTGAAGCTTGGCGACGCCAGGGCAATCCCGGTCAGCGAACTCTCCGCGGCGCACGAAGGCTGGTTCCCCCGCTTCATGGACCAGGCCAGTTGACGAGAGCATGATCTCGAAAAGTGGGAACGGTTTTTCGGGAAACTCATGATCAATCACAGGAAACTGGCTGCCCGGGCGCTGCTTGCAGTCGTCTTCTGGCCGTCGTTGTTCTTCTTCTGGTTCCTGGGACCGTTCGTCTTTTCCTGCTGTCGACAACCTCAAGCGAGGTGTGCATGCGGCTGGAAACGCGCGCGGAGTTCCTTGCCGCGGCCAATGGCGCCATCCCCATGCTCATCGCGCAGAATCTCATCTACGCGGTCCCGATCGTCTGCCTGGTTCTGTGGGACCGCCTGGCGCCGGATCCGGCACGGGCACGGCACATTGTCACCTGCATCAAGCTTTTTGCCAGCGCGGTGGTCGTAGGCGCGATGTGGGAGTACGGCTCGTCGCTCATCTGCGACGGCTATGGCGAGGGGTTCTTCTCGCCAGCTTGGCAAATGACGAGTTACCTTCCCATTGTCAGTCTCGTGCTCAACGTGCCGCTCTACGTGCTGGCCTTCAGCCTTGGCCGCGCCTTCTCGACACGCGAGGACATTGCCGAGGATGAAGCAAGCCCACCGGTCTAGTCTTTCTCTGAAGCCATCGAACCGTCTTGCCGTTGGTGGGACAGAACGGCTTCAATCCGGACCGGAAAGGCTTTAGGCTCGCCCGACTCTCATCTTATGGCCGGCTGCCGGCCGCTCGAAACAGGATTTTGCCATGGCAATGGATGCCCACGACATCGAAAAACTGATCAAGGACGGCATTCCGGACGCCAAGGTGACGATCCGCGATCTCGCCGGCGACGGCGACCATTATGCGGCCGAGGTGGTGGCCGAGAGCTTTCGAGGGAAAAGCCGCGTGCAGCAGCACCAGATGGTCTATGACGCGCTGAAAGGAAATATGGGTGGCGTGCTGCACGCACTGGCGCTGCAGACCAGCGTTCCTGACTGAGCCGCACCGGAACAACCGCAACCAGGCGGATCAGTGTCGAGAGAACCGCTTGGCCCAACACGGCTCATCCTTTGCGCCATTTCAGCCACGGCACGGCTAACGTCTTGTTTCGAGCAATCGTTGGGTTTATTTGAAGGGATATGTTTCGAGCCTGACTCCCACAGGCGGGAAAGGATTTTCCATGAGCGGTATCAACGACTACATCGACAATGAAGTGAAGGGCAACGACGTCGTCCTTTTCATGAAGGGCACGCCCGGTTTCCCGCAATGCGGATTTTCCGGCCAGGTCGTCCAGATCCTCGACTATATCGGCGCCGACTACAAAGGCGTGAACGTTCTGGACTCGGCTGAACTGCGCCAGGGCATCAAGGAATATTCCAACTGGCCGACGATCCCTCAGCTCTACGTCAAGGGCGAATTCGTCGGCGGCTGCGATATCATCCGCGAGATGTTCCAGGCCGGTGAGTTGCAGACATTCCTCGTCGAGAAGGGCGTCAGCGTCAAAGGCGCCGCCTGATTTCTGTTTGTGCATATTGCCATCCGAAGGTTGATTTTGATTTTCGGGGTCGTGCACAAAGGCGCCGGGAGCAGCCCACCTCGGCAATTTTCATGTCCTGAACCCAGGACCAAGACGAGCCAATGCGCCGGCCCGCCGGCGCATTTTCGTTTGAAAGATCGGACTTGCCGTGGACCAGTCAAAACCAGAGCCGCAATCGGCAAGCAAACTGCCCATTCCGCGCTGGGAGTTCATCGCCCTGTGCGCGGCGCTGATGGCGCTGAACTCGCTGGCCATCGATATCATGCTGCCCGCGCTGCAGCAGATCGGCGCCTCGCTCGGCGTCGAAAATGAAAACCACCGGCAGTACGTCATAACGGCCTACATTCTGGGCTTCGGCGGCGGACAGCTGTTCTTCGGGCCGATCTCGGATCGCTTCGGGCGTCGCGCACCGCTGGTCGCCGGGCTGGTGATTTATGTCGCCGCGGCGGCGGCTGCCGCCATTGCGCCAAGCTTTGAAACACTTCTGCTGTGCCGAGCCGTGCAGGGCATCGGTGCAGCCGCCACCCGCGTCATCGCCGTCTCGATCGTGCGCGATACGTTCGACGGCCGGCGCATGGCCGAGGTGATGTCGCTGATCTTCATGGTGTTCATGGCGATACCGGTCATTGCTCCCGGCATCGGCCAGTTCATCATGCTGTTTGCGACCTGGCATTGGATCTTCGTCACCATGGCCGTCGGTGCGCTCCTCGTCTCGGCCTGGTCGCTGCTGCGCCTTCCTGAAACGCTGCATCCCGAACATCGCCGGCCGCTGACCGTGAACTCGATTGTCGGCGGGTTTCGCATCGTGCTCACCAACCGCATTGCGATCTGCTATGCCTTCGCCAGCACCTTCATCTTCGGCGCCATGTTCGGCTTCATCGCTTCGGCGCAGCAGATCTATGTGGACATCTTCCATGTCGGCGAGATGTTCCCGGTCATCTTCGCCGGGGTTGCGGGCGTGCTCGCCTTCTCCAACTTTCTGAATTCGCGCCTTGTCGGCCGCATCGGCATGCGCCGCCTGTCGCAGAGCGCGTTGCTGCTGTTCCTGGTCATCAGCCTTGCCTGGCTGGTCGTTTCGCTGGAAATGAAGATGCCGCTCTGGCTGTTCATCACCTTCTTTGCCTGTGCCATGCTTCCGTTCGGTGCGCTCGGCGCGAACTTCAACGCGCTGGCCATGGAACCGCTCGGACAACTGGCCGGCACGGCGTCGTCGATCCTCGGTTTCATGCAGACGTTTCTCGGCGGCATTCTCGGCACGCTGATCGGTCAGGCCTTCAACGGCACGGTGACGCCGCTGGCCGCCGGCTTCTGCAGTGTCTCGGTCGCGGCGCTGCTGATGATCTTCATCGCCGAGCGCGGCAAGATGTTCCAGCCACAGAACCCGCCCGTTTCAGGGCACATCACCGACTTGCATTAGGACGCACCTTCAAGAGTTGCCGTGAACCGAGGGGCAAGCATGCGCCCTGCGATTGCTTCACCCATGCTGTCCGAAAAAGGCAATGGCAGAGCGTCATCAAGTGCCCTGAGGATGGATGCCACGAAGGCCCTGCTGCGCTGGGCATCGGTTCCCAGATCGGAATATGTGGCGCGAGGTTTGCCAATCAGTGTGCCGTTGCGGCGAAGCGAGAACCGCAGTGTCAGGGACATGCCCGCGGTTCCGGGTGGCGGTTTCCAGCAGGCATAGATAGCGTCCGACATCTCCCTTATCGTATCGACGGGATCGGAACTGCGACAGCTGCGCTCTTGCGATCTTGCTTCCTGGGAACTGGCAAACAGAGCGGCGGCAAGAGCCGTGGCGACAAATGCGAACCGAGGTTTCATTCGAGAGCCTCCGGATTTGCGTGAAATTGCACCGCTCCTTCGGCTAACGCAGCAATTAATCCTGTGCCGCCCAGAGTTCGCGGCGCAATTCGTGCCAGCTTTCGCGATCGGGCGCGACAAGCAGGCCGCCGCCGAGATGCGAGGGCAGATAGGTGCTGCCGTCGAAGCGCGCCGCGTGGCCGCCGGCCTCGGCATGGATCAGCACGCCGGCCAGATGATCCCACGGCATCAGCTTGTTGTAGACGACGAAGTGGGCATGGCCGCTCGCCAACAGGCGGTATTCGTGCGCGGCGCAGCGATAGGCGAATTGCGACAGGATCTTCGTCTGGTTGCGCGCCAGCCGCGACCGCTCCGGCTCGGCCATATATTGCCAGGAGACGGAGCCGGTCATCTGCGCGATCGGCGCAGGTGCCGCGACATGCACCTTCTCCAGGCTGCCATGCGCATGCCGGATATGGCTGCCAGCGCCCCTGGCACTGATCAGCCAGTCCTTGCCGACGGGATCGTGGATGATGCCGGCAACCGTCTCGCCCTGGACCACGACCGCCAGCATGACGCCGAACAGCGGCACGCCGGAGGCGAAGTTGAAAGTGCCGTCGACCGGATCGATGACGAAGGCCAGATCGGCATCGCCCAGACCATCGAGCAGTGCCGGATTGTCGGAACAGGCCTCCTCGCCGACGATCATCGCCTGGGGATAGCGCTCGCGCAGCCGCGCGGCGACCAGCCGCTCGGCATTGACGTCGGCTTCGGTCACAAGGTCGGCAGCCGACGTCTTCTGGCGGATGTCGCCCTCACCAAGCCGGCGAAAGCGCGGCATGATCTCGGTCAGCGCCGCCTCGGCCAGAATGCCGGCCAGCCAGTCGATCGCGGTGTCGTCAAATGTCATCGGAAATATCTTGCCTTGTGCTGAGGGTCTCATTGAGCGCAGCGAAGTCGAACAGCTTTCTGTCGAGCAGATGCGATGGCCTGCTGTTCGACAGCGCGCGCAGCATCGTATCCTTGCGGCCCGGCATGCGCTTTTCCAGGTCCTCGAGCATCGCCTTCATGGCGTTGCGCTGAAGACCTTCCTGGCTGCCGCAGAGATCGCAGGGAATGATCGGGAAATGCATGGCGGCGGCGAATTTTTCCAGATCGGCCTCGGCGCAGTAGCTCAATGGCCGCAGCACCATGACGTCGCCGTCGTCGTTGAGCAGTTTTGGCGGCATGGCGGCGAGACGGCCGCCATGGAACAGGTTCATGAAGAAGGTTTCGAGAATGTCCTCACGATGGTGACCGAGCACAAGCGCCGAGCACCCCTCCTCGCGCGCAATGCGGTAGAGATGGCCCCGCCTGAGGCGCGAGCAGAGCGAGCAATAGGTGCTGCCCGCAGGCAGCTTGTCGGTGACGACGGAATAGGTGTCCTGATACTCGATGCGATGCGGGATGGCGTATCTGTCGAGATAGTCCGGCAGGATATGTTTGGGGAAATTCGGCTGGCCCTGGTCGAGATTGCAGGCCAGAAGATCGACCGGCAAGAGCCCGCGCCATTTGAGGTCGAGCAGCACCGCGAGCAGGCCGTAGGAATCCTTGCCGCCAGACAGGGCAACGAGCCAGCGCTGGCCGGGCTTCACCATCGTGAAATCCTCGATCGCCTGCCGGGTCAGCCGCAGCAGCCGCTTGCGCAATTTGTTGAATTCGACCGAGGACGGCACGTCGGCGAACAGCGGATGGAAGCCGCCTTCGCTGTCGGCGATCGGTTCGATGTCTGGAAGCATGTTCATGGCATGTCGCTTTCAGTGGCCCAGAGCGCCGGATTAGCGGACATGACCGACAAAGAAAAGGCCGCCTCGACGGGCTAATGCAGTTCACTTAAGTTGGGCTGGATGAGGATCTGGTAAGACCTATCGAACAGGATGGAGATTCGTTTCCATCCTGTTCGTGTTTTGAGA